>JBCNVD010000039.1:0-67322 GCA_039630345.1 Aquificaceae bacterium | reverse complement strand
GAATGTCGATAATCCAATAGAAATCTCATCCGAAGATGAGATAGGAAAGCTCGCCCAGTCTTTTGAGCGCATGAGAGTCAGCATCAAGAAGGTTATGGACCTTCTAAAATAGACTTATAATCACTATCTGGTGCGCTGGAGCTGTTATTTTTGGTATACACTTAAAGAAACGCCGTCTGATTCAGAAGCGCCTTCTCACAGGCTTAGTCTTAAGGCGGGACTTATAAAGCAGGTCTCTTCCGGCATCTATCACTTTACACCGCCAGGATATAGAGTGATTAGCAAAATCCAGTCAATCATAAGAGATGAAATGAACGCAATAGGAGGGCAGGAACTACTGCTCAGCGTGCTTAGTCCCTCAGAACTCTGGCAAGAAACTGGAAGGTGGGAACTTTATGGAGAAGAACTTTTTAAGTTAAAAGACAGAAAGGGTAAAGATTTTTGTCTTGGACCAACGCACGAAGAGGGAATAACAGACCTTGTCAGGGGCATTTTAAAGTCATATAAAAATCTGCCTCTATTGCTATATCAGATTCAGGTAAAGTTTAGAGATGAAAAACGCCCGAGGTTTGGCTTAATAAGGGCAAGAGAATTCATAATGAAAGACGCTTACTCTTTTGATAGAGACGAAGAGAGCGCCAGATTTACCTATCAAAGCGTTCAGTTTGCCTACGGAAGGATCTTTAAAAAGCTTGGTATAAATGCGCTTTGCGTTCAGGCAAGCGTTGGCTCAATTGGAGGGCTGAGCTCTCATGAATATGTAGCAATTACCCCATTTGGCGAAGCGAATATTGCATATTGTGAAAATTGTGGCTATAGCGCAAACTCAGAAATAACACCTTTTGTAAATAAAGAGCAAGACAGTGAAGAAGAGCTTAAAGCAACGGAGGTTTACACCCCAGACGCAAATAGCATAGAGGTTCTTTCAAATCTCCTTTCGGTAAAGCAAAGCAAGATCTTAAAAGCGCTTTTATATAAATCCGGTCAAGGCTGGGTGATGGTGCTTATAAGAGGAGACAGGTCTGTTGACGAGGATAAGCTGAAAAATTACCTGCAAACTGAAGAAGTAGCGCTCGCAAGCGACCAGGAGGTTAATTCCCTTCTTGGAACTTCCAAAGGTTTTATAGGACCTATAAATGTCCCAAGCGAGGTGAGGCTTATATGGGATGTAAGCACGGTAGGACAAAAAAACTGGGTAGTTGCCAAAAATGTCCCGGATTGGCACATTCTTAACGCAAATGTTGGCAGAGAACTCCCATTGCAGCAAGAAGTTGCAGATTTATGCAAGATTGAGGAAGGGGATATATGCCCTGTTTGCAAAAGTAGTCTGAAATTATCAAGAGGACTTGAATTAGGGCACGTGTTTTTGTTAGGGGTTAGATACTCTGTCCCTATGAAAGCAACATTCACAGACCAGTCAGGCAAGGAATTGCCGCTCTTTATGGGATGTTACGGGATAGGGATATCAAGACTGCTTGCAGCGATTATTGAGCAAAACAGCGATCAGCTTGGAATTATCTGGCCATTGAGCGTAGCCCCTTTTGAGGTTGTGATAGTGTGCGTAAACCCTTCTGATAGCGAGCAGATGAAGGTTTCAAACTGGATATATCAAACTGCGATGCAAATGGGTATAGATGTAATTTTAGACGATAGAGAGCAAAGCCCCGGGTCTAAACTGGCGGATTCAGACCTTTGCGGGTTTCCCATAAAAATAATAGTCGGTAAAAGACTTAAAGAAGGAGTTGTAGAACTCTACATTAGAAAAACTGGGGAGAAAATGGCACTCCCTCCAGAGGAAGTGCCAGAACGCTTAAAAAGACTTATTGAGGAGCTTAAATAGCGCTTGCGAGTTTATCTATAAACTCTGCGTCTGTAAAGCTGACAGAGAGGTGCGCCTCAGGATGTCCATATAGTCCGCATAGGGCAACCACTTTCGTTGGAGTGTGTTTTCTTAAAAGTCTTATGACAAAGTCTGTTCTATAGCAATGAACGCCTATGAGGATAGTAAGGTCATTCGAAGTGTGTAAAATTGCGTGATGGGGGTTTGGTGGATCCATTTCAATAGCCGGGTCATATCGCTTTAGCTTGGGTCTATAGTCTGGCAAGACCTTGATATTAAAAGGGGCTTTAGCAATTAAATTCTCAAGGGCTTTTGCTTTTTTTGTTAACTCCTGCTGGCCAAAGTCCCAAAAGAGCAAAGGACCTATGACGATAGTTGGACGCTCTGATGCTTTAATCCATCTTGATAGTTCCAGCAGTGCCTGGTCTTTGCTGACTACACTTTCGTTTATAGTAGCCTCACCCAGGAAGACATCGCTCAGGCGAGTTTTATCCTCAAGGGGGGTTGGAACTGCCTTTGGTTTTTTATAATAAGGCGGGGAAAATCTCCTAAAGTATGGGCTAAAGTCAAAGCTAAATTGAGTTTGTGAGTGTGTTTCTATGTCTTTTTTTATCTCCATTGTTTTATTTAAAGTCTGGGGAATGAGGTCTAGCTCTACTGTAAATTCGCCATGATAGGCTTTTTCCTCTTCTTGAACCCCAAGGCTATAGCATGTTGTGCCCTTTATGTTAAAGAGAACGCCTTTGGCTCCCTCGCGCGAAGCGCGGCTAAAGATTTCATATCTTTTTTCAAAAAATTCTTCACAGCAATGCCCTATGTAGGTATAGCCGTTTTTTGCACACCAAAGAAGAGTGTCTCTGAGAAGCTCAAAGGAGGTTATGGTGATGGGGATCATGCCCTTCTGGTAGGCAAGACGATAGGCATCTCCTACGGTGCATCCGCCACACTCTCCGCAGTCATCAAGGTGTCTATAGTCGCACCATCTTGGTTTGGCACAGTAAGGCAAGAGCATTACCTTGGCGTTTTGGATGTTGTCTATTAAGTTTCCGCCTATTGAGGCAATAATGTCATTCAGGCTTTTTTTTTCCAGACCCAGCTGTTCTCCCTCGAGCTTGCGAAGTGGGAACTGGACAGCTTCTATAAAGTCTTCCACTGTCAGGTTAAGGCCTTCCCACTCTCTGTTTGAGAAAAACTCTCTTATGCGGTTTTGTATATCCTGAATAGGGGTTTGTTTTAGATATGCTTCCAGGTCGTATATGAGTCTGCTTGGCTTTACAAAAAAGTCGCCGTTTATTATGACTTGATTTAGAGTGCCAGAACTTACCTTAACACCTACTCTGAAAGTCCCGCCGGGGCATCTATAAAGCCCTGTCAGGACCTCGTCCTGAGGCGCTGGCTTTACCTCATAAATCCACTCCCGGCTTCTAAACTCATTTGCGCGCTCTTTTAAAAGAGCATTTTCTCTATCTGAAAGAAGCCCCCATACTGGCTCTATTTTCAAAGTCTCGGATAGACCTTGAAGTATTGCCTTTATTATGCTAGAGCGCTCTGGGATGTATCCTTTTATACGCTTTATCCACTCAACGCGGTCTTCCGCAGATTTTATACCTTTAGAAGTGAGTTTTTCAACAGGTATTTGAAGGGACTTTAGCATCCTTTCTACATTGAAATCCACAAGGATAGTCCCCTGAAAAAGAAAAGCATTGCCCTCGAAAACCCCGCCTGTGCCTGAGATTTTTCTGCCCTCGACCTCTATATCATTTCGGGGGCGAAACTGGGCGTTGATGCCAAGTTTTTGAAGACCTTTTGCAACTGCTGTGCATATTTTTTCTGTTAGCTCTTCAAAGTTTTTGGCATTTAGCTCCTCAAGAGAGGATATTACTTCCCAGCCAATCTGGGTTTTGTCAAAATAGATAGCACCCCCACCGGTTATGCGTCTTCCTACCTCTATGCCTTCTGCCAGGACATACTCGAGTCTGATTTCTTGCTCAACAGATTGGTGATACCCTATCAGAACACACTCCGGGTCAAATTGTAAAAACCTTATCGTGCTTGGGATTTCTCCTTTTGATTTAAGCTCTAACATAATCCTGTCAAGGGCAATATTTTCGTGCTGCGGTCTTATGCCTGTGTCTACAACTCTCCACAAGGTTAAACACCTCCCGCATAAATTTTAAAAGCAGGAGAGATTGATTTAAGTGACAGAAATCATAGCAAAGGCTTACTTAATACTCTCAAGAGCACACACTCCAGAATCTGATATTTTTTTAAGAGTTTATGGTCAGGCGGGACAGATAAGAATTCTGGTTCCCTCTGAGCTAAATCTATCTGCAGGGCTTTTTGAACCCGGGAATTTGATATGGATAGAGATAAAACAATCAGGAGATTGGGCAGTATTAAAAGACATCTCCAGAGTGGAGATGATATCGCTGCTTGCTCTGAGAGATTATGAAAGATACTTATGGATTTGCTACATTATTAATTTTGTAAAGAGATGGTTTTATCACTTTGATAAAAATCTTTTTGAGTTTATACTAAAGCAGCTTAAAAAACAACCATCAGAACCAACAATAGATAGACTAAAATTCGAGCTAGAAGCTATAGAGATACTTGGGCTATACAGCGATAAAAACCTGCCAAACCAGATACTAAACGAGATCAAATTGATAAAATCAGGAAAATTAGGTCCAATAAAGCCAGAAATTGTCAGCAAGATAAGAGAATACATTTACTCTCAGCTATCAACACTTGAATAGAGCTCTTTTATGCGAGAGATTATGAGGCTGGTGGAGATACTAAATCTAAAGCTAATTAGCTCAACTTTGCCACCATAGGAAAGGACAAACTCTTTACCAACGATCTCTTTACCTTCCCAGTCTTTGCCTTTTACCAAGACATCGGGTCTTATTGCCTCTATTAGCTTAATTGGGGTATCTTCTTCAAAGGGAATGACAAAGTCAACTGCTCTGTGAGAGGATAAAACATAGGCTCTCATTTCTAAAGGAATCACAGGTCTTTTTTCTCCTTTTAGTCTCTTAACAGAATTATCTGAATTTATCCCTACTATCAATATATCTCCAAAGGTTTTGGCAACATTTAAATAGTCAGCATGTCCGGCGTGGAATATATCAAAACAGCCATTTGTGAAGACTATTTTCTTATTTGGTCTAACTGAGGCTATTTTATCAAGAACTTTTTCAAGACCAAGAACCATATTTTCTCAAGGTCATTGCAATTGAATAAATCCTTTCGTATTCCTGGGCACTCTTTTGCCAGGAAAAGTCCCGCTTCATACATCTTTTTACTATCTCTTGCCAGTCTTTAGAGAACCTGCAGCATTCCATATCGTAAAATACTCTGGCTCTTAAAAGAGCCATCATGAAGCTATCTCTGTTTTTAACATCAAAAGAAAAGCCAGTGCCTTCTTCTGGGGAGCTGATATAGTCAATTACTGTATCCAAAAGACCACCGACACGACTCACGACAGGGACAGTGCCATAGCGCATCGCTATCATTTGAGAGATTCCGCATGGCTCAAAAATAGAAGGCATCAGAAAAATATCCGAGCCTGCGTAGATTTTATGAGCAAGTTCTTCGTTGTATTCTATTCTTGCCCTTACGCTCTCTGGATAAGACTTTAAAAATCCCATGAGCATCTCCTGGTAAAACTCCTCGCCAGAGCCCAGGAATATAAAGTCAAAGCCTTCTTGAATTGCCTCATCGAGGATTTTCTCAACCATGTCAAGACCTTTTTGAGAGGTGAGTCTGGAAACCATTCCTATTAGAGGCTTTTGGATAGGGGTTTTAAGACCGAAGATTTCTTTGAGATGTTGTTTGTTTTTGGTCTTTCCTCTCTGGAAGTTTTTAATGCTGTAGTTAGCAACTATCATACGGTCAGATTCTGGATTCCAGATGTCCGTGTCTATACCATTTAAAATGCCAAAGAAGTATTTCTTTTCGCGAATTAGACCTTCAAGACCATTTGCGTAATTGGAAATTTCTCTAGCATAGGAAGGACTGACAGTTGTTAAAACTTCGCAAAAGGTAATGCCAGCTTTTAAAAAGTTTATCTTTCCATAAAACTCTACCCCACCAAAGGGTCTGAATAAATCCCAGGGGATGTGTAATCTTGGGAGATATTCAGCTTCAAAAATCCCTTGATGCATAGCGTTATGGATTGTAAGAACAGATGCAACATGAGAAAATTCAGGATAGTAAAGGTCTCTATATAGAGGCACAAGGGCTGTTGGCCAATCGTGAATGTGGAATATATCACACTCGAGCGAGAGTTTTTTCATAATCTCAAGAGAAATAAGAGAAAAAAGACCAAAGCGAAGTGCATTATCAGGATATGGACCTTTAGGAGAAGCATAAATATGGTCTCTTTCAAAAAAATCCTGACAGGATACGAAAAAGTAGTTAATATCATCCTTTTTTGCTTCAAAAACGCTAAAGTTAATAGAATTATCAAAAGGTAAAGCGTGAGTAAAAGATGGTTTTAAATCCGCCTTTATATTTTTATAGCGGGGCATAATCACAGTCACACTGTGACCTAGGCTCTTTATAGCCTTTGCAAGAGAATGCGCAACATCTCCCAGCCCTCCGGCTTTTATGTAGGCAGAGCTCTCAGGAACTACAAAAATAACCCTCACAGGTAAAATATTATATCTTTTAAACGATGCCTATTTCTGAGCTTTACTTAAAGAAGAGTTTAGAAAACTTTATACTAGAGGATGTCAATTTCGGCGACCTTACATGTGATACTGTTTTATCAGGGGAGAGAATAAGAGCAGTAATCATTACAAAACAGAAGGCTTTGCTGGCAGGAATAGACTTTGCTATGGAAGTTTTTAAACTCTTAGGAGAAGTAGAAGTTATAAAAAAACTAAAAGACGGTCAGGAAGTTTTTGAAAATGAAACAATTCTGGAAATAGAAGGCGATGCAAAGGCTATACTAACAGGTGAGAGAGTGGCTCTAAATCTTATTCAAAGACTTTCTGGCATTGCAACCTTAACAAAAAAGCTGGTAAAAGCCCTTGAAGGAAGCGGGGTAAAGCTGCTTGACACCAGAAAAACCACGCCGGGACTTAGAGTATTTGAAAAATACGCTGTCAGAGTCGGAGGCGGACTCAATCACAGATTTGGACTATTTGATGCAGTGATGATTAAAGATAACCACAAAAGAGCCGTTGGGGGCGTTGAAATAGCTCTAAAGAGAGCAAAGGAAAGGGCTGGACCTTTTGTAAAAATAATTGTGGAGATAGAAAACCTTGAGGAGTTAGAGCTCGCTCTTAAAATAGGCGCGGATGTTTATACGCTTGATAATTTCTCACCTGAGGATGTAAAAAGAGCGGTTGAGATTAAACCAGAAGGGGCAATATACGAAGTGTCAGGTGGGATTAATCTAGAAAATGTTCTTGATTATGCAATTAAAGGGGTTGATTATATATCTTCAGGATACATAACTCATTCTGCAAAAGCTATTGATATGAGTTTAAGAGTTATTTAGCATCTTGAAAATGTCTCTGAAAGCTCTTTTAAACGGTCTTTGATGTCAGGTAAATACTCAAGTCTCCAGCGCCAGTTGCCAGATGTTGTAGCAGGGGTATTATATCTTGCATCTTCTTCAAGCATCAAAATGTCCTGCATAGGGATTATACAAATCTCACCAACGGATGCATAGGCAAACTTAATCATGTTTTCTACAGAACCAAAATATTTAACAAAAAAATCCCGCGAAGCGGGGTTTAGAGTTTTTATAAAAGATTTTAAAGGGGGAAGGTCGTGATTGGTGGTGTAAATGGCGCAATCCCGGGAGTGGTTGTGAGGAAGGTGGGTTGAATCTATCTCAAAGAGCCCAAAAGCCAGGACTTTGGTTGAAAGTAGACCGAATTTAGCCCTGAGAGAGTTTACGCTATCGTCTATAAGGCCCAGGTCTTCTGCCACGAGCCTTGCTTTTGGGAATTTAGCCCTGATGGTTTTAAAGAGTTCCTCGCCGGGAGATAGCTCCCAATCGCCTTCTGAGAGGTCTTTGCGGAATCTATAAAAGGATGAAAAGCCCCTGAAGTGGTCTATTCTGAGAATGTCAAAGTATTCAAGAGCCCTCTTGAGGCGAGAGATCCACCAGGAAAAGCCCTCTTCCTTGTGAAGAGGCCAGTTATATACCGGATTGCCCCAAATTTGACCCTCCTTGCTAAAGTAATCCGGGGGAACCCCGGCTATAAATTCTGGCTCTCCGTCCTTTGAGAGCTTAAAGAGCTCCGGTCTTTGGAAGGTATCAGCGCTTATGGGTGCTGGGTAAATAGGCAAGTCTCCAAAGATTAAAACCCCTAAATTATTTGCAAAATCCTTAAGAGCCATATACTGCCTGTGGAATATAAACTGCTCAAATAGATAAAATTCAAAGCGCTCTCTCTCTGGGCTTTCTCGCCAAAGCTTAGCTAAATTAAAAGAGGGATTTTTCTCCAAAAGCGCGCTAAAGCGCGCGTATGTTTCTAACCAGTGGTGGTTTTTTTCAACAAAGTCATAAAACTCCTTGGATGGTGAGAAGGCTTTAAAAGCCTCTTCCAGGAGTCTTTTTTTAAGAGAATAAAGAACCTCAAAAGGTACATTCGGGCCTTTTTGCACTCTAAGCTCTTTTAAGGTGTTATGAGTTATGAGACCATCCTGAAATAAAAGCTCCGGGCTTATAAGAAGATAGTTGCCTGCAAACAAAGAGGTGCTATAGTATGGAGAATTATCATGTTTATAAAGAGTTGGGTTAATGGGAAGCACATTCCATATTGAGTGCTTGCTCTCTGACAAAAGTTTTACAAACTCGTATGCGGAAGGTCCTAAATCTCCTATGCCAAAATCAGACGGCAAGGAGCTAATGTGGAGTAAAATACCAGCCTGACGGGTTTGCATTAAGCGATTATACTGGAGGCAAAGATGGCAAGGGGCAGTGTAGCTAATAAGATTTTGCAATCTCATTTGGTTTATGGCAAGCCATCGCCTGGTGAGGAAATAGCTATCAAAATAGACCAGACGCTGACTCAGGATGCGACAGGCACGATGGCTTATTTGCAACTTGAGGCAATGGGCATAAACAGAGTCAAAACAGAGCTCTCTGTTAGCTATATAGACCACAATATGCTCCAGACAGACTTTAAAAACCCTGACGACCATAAATACCTTATGAGCGTTGCAAAACGCTTTGGAATCTGGCTTTCAAAACCCGGAAACGGCATATGTCATCAGGTCCATTTAGAGCGCTTTGCAAAGCCCGGAAAGACCCTGCTTGGGTCTGATTCGCATACCCCAACCTGCGGGGCAATGGCTATGATAGCAATAGGTGCTGGAGGGCTCGAAGTAGCAAGCGCCATGGCAGGTCAGCCTTTTTATATGAAAATGCCAAAGATAGTGGGCATTCACTTAAAAGGCAGTCTAAGACCCTGGGTTAGCGCAAAAGACATCATATTAGAACTCTTAAGAAGACTCAGCGTAAAAGGAGGGGTTGGAAAAATCTTTGAATACTTTGGCGAGGGGATAAAGTGTTTATCTTTGCCCGAGCGTTCAACCATCACAAATATGGGCGCAGAACTTGGAGCCACTTGCTCTCTTTTTCCTTCTGACGAGATAACAAGGGCTTACCTTAAAGCCCAGGGCAGAGAAAAAGACTGGATAGAGCTGCTCCCTGATAAAGACGCAGTTTACGATGAAGTTATAGAAATAGACCTTGGCGAGCTTGAGCCTTTGATTGCCTGTCCGCACTCGCCTGACAATGTCGCAAAGGTAAGAGATATTAAAGGGGTGAAAGTAGACCAGGTTGTGATAGGCTCATGCACTAACTCTTCTTATGTAGACCTGTTAAGAGCTGGTCTTATGCTAAGAGATAAAAAAGTCCATCAGGATGTAATATTTGCCATAGCGCCCGGCTCAAAGCAGGCGCTTGAGCTAATTACCCAGAATGGGGTATTGCTTGATTTTCTAAGAGCGGGGGCAAGAATCCTTGAGAGCGCCTGCGGTCCATGCATAGGTATGGGCTTTGCGCCCCCAAGCGGTGGGGTGTCTTTAAGGAGCTTTAACAGAAACTTCGAAGGAAGATCAGGAACCCCTGATGCCAAAGTTTATCTGGCATCGCCCGAGGTCTGCGTAGCAAGTGCTCTGGCAGGAGAAATCAAAGACCCAAGAGATGTGGCAAAGGAGTTTTCAATTAGCTGGAGCTACATAGATTTGCCTGAGAAATTCCCTTATGGTCATGAGGCTTTTATAGAACCTTTAAGCGAGGAAGAATCCAAAAAGGTAGAAATATATAGAGGTCCAAATATAAAGCCCTTGCCTGACTTTGAGGCGCTTTTGGATAATCTTAAGTTAAAAGTCAGCATCAAGGTATCTGACAACATCACCACAGACCACATCATGCCCGCAGGTGCAAAGATACTGCCCTTGAGATCCAACATATACGCAATAAGTGAGTATGTGTTTCATTTGCTTGACCCGGATTTTGTAAAGCGGGCAAAGAGCTATAGCGAAGAGGGGTTCTCTCTTGCAATAGTGGGTGGGGAAAACTACGGTCAGGGCTCTTCAAGAGAGCATGCCGCGCTTGCGCCTAGATTTTTAGGGGTAAGAGTGGTAATTGCAAAGTCTTTTGCAAGGATTCATCACTCAAATCTGGTAAATTTTGGCGTTTTGCCTTTAGAGTTTGTAAATCCCGAAGATTACCAGCTTTTAAACCAGGGTGATGTGCTGCTCATTAAGAATATACACGAGAGCCTAAAGCTCGGGAAAAACATAAAAGTCCTTCACGAACCTTCAGGGAGAGAAATAGAGTGCAAATTTAGCTTAACACCAAAGCAGATTGATGTTTTAATAAAAGGTGGTCTATTAAGCTGGATAAAAAGTCAGCAAGAGGCTCAAAGATGAAGCTAAGGAAAGTTGTATCGGTTATAGGGGCGGGGAATGTAGGTGAGCACACTGCCAGTTTGCTTGCCCTTAGAGGGCTTGTGGATGTAAAGATGTTTGACCTTCCTAAAAAAGACGGGGATAGAACCATAGAGCCGGTTAAGGGCAAGGCGATGGACATTTCCCAGATGCTTAGCGCCCTTAATATAGACGGGCGCGTAGAGGGCTTTTGCGTAACTCAGGAAGGCGAAGGGTATGAAGCTCTGGAAGGTAGCGACATAGTAGTAATTACTGCAGGATTTGCAAGAAGACCCGGAATGAGTCGGGAAGACCTGCTTGAGAAAAACCTCGGGATTATGAAAACAGTAGCAAAAGCGATAAAAACCTACTCGCCAGAGGCGATAGTGGTTGTTGTTACAAACCCGGTAGATTTAATGACATACGCTGTTTGTAAGTATCTGAATGAATATAGAAGAGTCCTGGGGATGGCAGGAACTTTGGACTCTGCAAGGTTTAAAACCTTTATCTCAAAAGAGCTAAAAATCTCACCTCAGGATGTTTACTCTTATGTAATAGGCGGACACGGGGATGAGATGGTGCCTTTGATATCTATCTCAAATATATGCGGGATACCCATAAAAGACCTCATAAGCCCGGAAAAGCTCCAGGAGATTGTAAAAAGAACCCAATTCGGCGGTGGCGAAATAGTAGACCTCATGGGAACTTCCGCATACCACGCACCTGCTGCGTCAATTGTGGAAATGGTTGAAGCTATCGTCAAAGACAACAAAAGAATAATGCCCTGCTCTGCTTTCTTAACAGGTGAGGCAGGAAGATATTATGGAGCAGAAGGTCTTTGCGTTGGGGTGCCTGTGCGCCTTGGTAACGACGGGGTTGAGGAAATAATAAAAATACCCATGACCGATATTGAAAGGGAAATGTGGCAAAAATCAGTTGAATCTGTTAGAAAAAACATCAAACTGGTAGAGGAACTTATCAATGAGGGTCATTAACTCCGCGGAAATTATAAAAGCTGTTAAAAAGCTCGCGATGGAGGCAAACTACAGCCTTCCAGAGGATGTAATATCAGCCTTTAAATTGGCGCAAAAAAGAGAAGAATCAGAGGTAGGAAAGGAGGTTCTTAATCAAATAATACTGAATGCAAAAATGGCAAAAGAAGAGCAAATGGCATACTGTCAGGACACAGGGGTTGCGGTTGTTTTTGTAGACATAGGTCAGGAGGTTCTTATAGAAGGAGATCACATAGAAGATGCCATCAACGAAGGCATCCGTCAGGCATATACAGAAGGCTATTTAAGAGCTTCTATGGTAAATGACCCAATTTTTGAGAGGAAAAACACAAAAGACAACACACCCGCAATCATTCACTACAGGATAGTCAAAGGTGATAAACTCAAAATCACAATCGCGCCAAAGGGCGCAGGCTCTGAAAACACTTCGCGCCTTGCGATGCTAAAGCCTGCCGATGGCTACGAAGGGGTCAAAAACTTCGTCATAGAAACGGTTCGCCTGGCAGGTCCAAACGCCTGCCCACCAATGACCATAGGGGTTGGCATAGGAGGAAACTTCGAGCTTTGCGCAATCTTGGCAAAAAGAGCTCTTCTTAGACCAATAGGGGAAGAAAATCAAAACTCGCTTGCGCGAAGGATTGAAGAGCAGCTCCTTGAGGAAGTTAACAAAATAGGCTGGGGACCGATGGGCTTTGGGGGAAAGGTTACCGCAATTGATGTAAAGGTAGAAATGTATCCCTGTCACATAGCATCCTTGCCAGTTGCAGTAAACATTCAATGCCACGCAAACCGCCACGCTCACATTGAAATATGAAGTCTCTTATACTGCTATATATCATTGCCGTAGTTTTCCTGCTATTTTTAAGTGGATACGCTTTCAGGATTATCCGTGCAAGAACAAGAGTTAAAAAATAAGCTCTTTATCTATTTTACGCTGGCTTTAACCGCGTTTTTTTCTTTTTTGTCGCTTTTGATGCTTGTGCCTTTTCTAAAGCCCATCCTGTGGGCGATAATCTTTTCGCTGGTTTTATATCCGGTTCATCTAAAGCTCAGGTCTTTAATCAAAAGCAATATTCTATCTGCGCTGATTTTAAGTCTTGGGGTTTTGATTCTGGTGGTAGTACCTTTCAGTGTGATAGTTGCAATAACGCTAAGACAATCTGTGGATGCTATTAGCTACATAGTTACATTCACACAGCAAGGTCAGTTTGACGTTTTGAAACAAAAAATTCTTGGGCTTCCTGTTCTTAAGACCTTCCTTGGCGAAGAATTAACCAAGAGCATAGAAAGTTATCTAAGCTCCGACGCTCTTAAAAATGCGCTCTTAAATAGCTTAAGAGATCAGCTTCAAAAGCTAGTGGGGCTTATGACAAAGCTGGTGCCTATGCTTATAGGGTTTTTCTTCAAGTCTTTTGTGTTTTTACTGACACTTTTCTTTATTTTAAAAGATGGCCCGAGATTTATAGAGTTTGGTAAAAGATTTCTGCCAATGCACGAAGAGGATGTCCAGAGCGTTTTTCTAACCATTTACAAAACGATTCTTGCTACAGTTTATGGCGCAATCGGGGTAGCAACCGCTCAGGGGCTTGTTAGTTTTCTTGGATATAAACTTGCAGGCATACATTATGCCACTTTGTTATCAGTTATAACGTTCTTTAGCTCCTTTATCCCGCCTTTTGGCGCGGGGTTTGTATGGTTTCCTGTAGTGGTATATCTATTTTTTGATAAGGGAATTACAAACGCCTTGATACTGCTATTTTATGGAATGCTTATTATATCCACCATAGACAACATCATAAGACCGCTCATTATGAAACTTGGGCTTGATATACCTTATATAGCACTGTTTTTCTCAATAGTTGGTGGGCTTTTGACCTTTGGTTTTGTGGGGATATTTTTAGGGCCTTTGATTTTTACCACTTTATTTAGTCTTGCACTCATCTATGAGAGGCGTATACTTTTAAGTAAAGTATCAAAATCCGCCAATGAAAGTAGCGGACAGGGGAATATGGTTTAACTTATGGAGCTAAAGATACTTGTAGTGGAAGATGAGCCAATAGCGGTTCAGAGAATCACCAGATTAATTTCTCAAGATGCAAGGGGGAAGGTAGTTGCGGTTGCAAGCAGCGTAGCAGAAGCCAAACAACTCCTGCAAAAGCACTCACCTGATGTTATATTTTTAGACATTCGCCTGCCAGACGGCACAGGTCTTGACCTTGCAAAAGAGGTTCTTCTCCTTGGGCTAAAGCCATATATTATCTTTACCACAGCTTACGGGGAATACGCTCTGGATGCTTTCAGGGTAAACGCAGTTGATTACCTTCTAAAGCCATTTTCTCTGGAAGACCTGCAAAAAGCGCTGGACAAGGTTGTGGAAAAAAAGTCCAACACAAACCAGGTAATAAACTTCATTAAAGCCGAAAAACCGCTAATACCTGCAAGAATTGGCAACAAAATAATCTTTATAAACCCGCACGAGGTTTTCTATGTCCAGGCTGAAATGGGCGAGGTAACAGTTCGCACAAAAGACGGCTCTTTACCCCTTAGCAAAAAACTCTACGAGCTTGAAGAGCAACTTCGCCCCTATAACTTCTTTAGAGTTCATCGCTCATATTTGATAAATCTCAGCAAAGTAAAAGAGATGAAAAGCGTAGAGCAAAGCAAATACGCAATACAATTTAAAGAAATTAACGAAACGATAAAAACAAGCAGAGAAGGAGCTAAAGCTCTGAGAGATTACCTTAACCTATAAACCTCTCTGGCAAGGGCTATTCTCTCATAGTAGTTAACCACGGGCTTATGATACTTTAGTTTGAATTTAAGAGGGTCGTGCAAAGCCTCACAATCCTCGCCTGAGAGCTCTGGGATATAGCGCTTTATGTAAATGCAATCTGGGTCATGTCTGCTTGATTGAAGCATTGGATTAAAAAGTCTAAAAGGTCTGGGGTCTGCGCCTACTGAAGCGCTCCATTGCCAGCTATGGGTATTTACAGCCTCATCATAGTCTATAAGATGCTCCATAAAAAATCGTTCGCCGATTCGCCAATCAACCAGTAAGACCTTGGTTAAAAAGCTTGCTACTATCATCCTGACTCTGTTGTGAAGCCACTTTTCCTGAGTTAGCTGTCTTATGCCAGCGTCAACTATCGGGTAGCCGGTTTTTGCATTTAAAAAAGCATCAATCAGGTGCTGGTCGTTTTGCCACCTTATGCCCTGTCTTTTGGGGTTTAATTCAAGGTCTTTGGACTGTGGATAGTGCCAGCTGATGTGATACCAGAACTCTCTCCAGGCCAGCTCTTTTATAAATTGTTCGCTCTTATTTAAAACAAAAGAGAATATCTCTCTTGGGGATAGGATTCCAAACCTTATGCAGGGCGATAGCTTTGAAGTGCCGTCTATTGCAGGGGAGTTTCGCTTCTCTTGATAAGAGCTATAGTCAAAATTAAGCATTCTGTCTTTGCAATCTCTGGGTGAAAAGATATTTAGCTTTTCAGTATATAGCTGGGGTTTTATATCCTTTAAAAGAGGAAGGTTTAAATCAGGAACGCTAAAATCAGGGATATCACTTCTGGAAATGTCGACGAAATTTATCCACTTTTTGTAAAAGGGCGTAAAAACCTGCGTTGGGGAAATATCAAAAATGGGTGCAATAACATTATCCAGAATAGCATAATACTCAATTCCATACTCTTTGCAAAGAGAAGATATTTTATATGAGCGCTCTTTGCCAGACCATGTTAGGGGTTTGCTCTCTATAAACGCCTTGGGGCGGGCGATCTCAAAGACGCGCTTTAGAGCGCTAATGGTGTTGTCTTTTAAACAATAAAGCTTTATTTTTTGACTAATTATTTCCAGAGCCTCAACTATGTAGCTTAATCTCTTTGAATCTACCTTTAAATTGTTTAAAATATCATTATCGAATATAAAAACAGGCACTATCTGGGAGAAGTTTCTTACGGCAAACTCAAGAGCTCTGTTGTCTTTGAGTCTCAGGTCTCTTTTAAAGAGAAAAATAGCTCGCATTAGAGTTTTATAATATAAGCCCATGAGCTTTGAAAAGCTCGCAAAAAACGCATCTGAGATAATATCTGAGGAAGAACTAAAACAGAAACTAAAGCTAAATAGACCTCTCAGGGTAAAGGCAGGGTTTGACCCAACTGCCCCTGATTTGCACCTTGGACACATGGTTTTGTTAAGAAAACTCAGGCAATTTCAGGAAGAAGGGCACGAAGTTATTTTGATAGTTGGGGATTTTACCGCATTAATTGGAGATCCAACAGGCAGAAGCAGCGTAAGACCTGCGCTAACACACTCAGAAATTGAACAAAACGCAAAAACCTACCAGGAGCAGGCTTTTAAGGTATTAATTAGAGAAAAAACCAAGGTAGTTTTTAACTCAGAGTGGCTTAAAGCCCTTGGAACTGAAGGGACAATAAAACTTCTTGCAAAGTGGACGCTTGCAAGAATGCTCGAAAGAGACGACTTTTCAATGCGCTTTAAAAACCAAAATCCAATATTCCTGCACGAGCTATTTTATCCTCTGCTTCAGGGGTATGATTCTGTTTTTATCCAGTCGGATCTAGAGCTAGGAGGAACAGACCAGAAGTTTAACCTCCTAGTAGGAAGAGAGCTTCAAAAAGAGCAGGGGCAAGAGCCTCAGGTTTGTATGATGATGCCACTTTTAGTTGGGCTTGATGGTCAGAGGAAGATGTCAAAATCTTACGGAAATTACATTCGAATAACCGAAAAACCAAGAGAAATGTTTGGCAAGATAATGTCAATACCTGATACATTAATGGAAGAATACTTCAGGCTCTTAACAGACATTGAAGAAAAGGAGTTTCAAAGCCTTATAAAAGAACATCCCATGAAGGCAAAAAAGCTCCTTGCTTTTGAAATAACAAAAGCTCTAAACTCAGAAAGCGAGGCTCAAGACGCACTTGAATATTTTCAAAGTGTATTTTCAGAAAGAAAATTCCCAAAAGATGCGGAAATTATAAATGTAAATCCCGGAAGATACAGGCTAATAGACCTGCTTGCTCTTATAAACTCAGGAATGTCTAAAAATGCCCTCTGGAGATTAATTACGGGCGGAGGCATAAAAATAAACGGCGAGAAGCTAATAGATCCAAACCTAGAGGTTGATGTAAAAATATCTCTTGAGATACAGCTTGGAAAAAGAGGCTTTTACATTATAAAGCCTCAGTCTTGAGGAAGCTCCAAAATTTTGACCTTGTTCCAGTCTATGCTGAAGTATTTTTCTTTAAGGGCATGCTGGCGGGCAGTTTTGTAGTTTATCTGGCTTTGAATCTCTAGCTTTAGTCTGGACCTTAGTTCCATCTCCTGCTTTAAAGAGGAGACTTTTCTGGCATGCTCTTTTGCAACCTTGAGGGCAAAAGAAGAATAGATAATGTTTAAAATCAGAAAAATAACCCCAAGTATGTAAAACTTCACAATTAGATTTTAACACCTGCTCTTAGCTTTGCGCTCCTGCTTGAGGGGTTTTGAGCTCTTTCTTCAAAAGACGGCGTAAGTGGTTTTTTAAAAAGAGGCTTTGTGTGTTTTTTTATGAAGTTTTTGACTATCCTATCCTCAAGAGAGTGGAAGCTAATGGCCAGAATCCTTGCCCCAGGAGGGCAATGCTCGTTTGCGCTTAAAAGCGCGCGTTTGAGCTTATTTATCTCATCATTAACTTCTATCCTAAGAGCCTGGAAGACGCGGGTTGCCGGATGTATTTTGCCCCTTTTGTTTTTAAATACCTGCATGAGAATTTCAAGGAGCTCGCCTGTAGTGTGTATTGGTTTTTTGACCCTTGCAAGGGCTATGGCCTTTGCCAGAGGGCGGGAAAGTCTCTCCTCGCCGTATTCTCTAAAGATTCTCTCAAGCTCTCTCTCGGGATAGGAATTAACAACCTTCCACGCATTCAAACTCTGACGCCTATCCATTCTCATATCCAGAAACTCATCTCTTTGAAAGGAAAAGCCCTCGCCCTCTTTTAGCTGAAGCATGGAAACGCCAAGGTCAAAGAAAACGCCCTCTAAAGAGGATATTTTTTCAAGCTTTAAAACCTCATCAAGGCTATCAAAGCTAGCGTGGTAGATACTTACCCTATCGCCAAAGGCGGATAGCCTCTTTTTTGCAACTTCAAGAGCCCTTTCGTCTCTATCAATGCCTATAAGTCTCAGGTTTTTGTTGGCTCTTAATAAAGCCTCTGCGTGCCCCCCAAGCCCAAGAGTGCAATCAAGAACTACATTACAGGAGGATAAAATCTCGCAAACCTCTTTAAGCATTACAGGTTTATGGATATATTCAGACAAGGTCTTTTAACGGGCTAAAGCTAAACCTGTGAATTTCACAGGGACCAAACTCTTTAAGGGCTTTTAGATGACTCCTGGTTAAATATCCAACATTTTTTTCAAACCCGTAGGGTTTAAAAACTTTATCAAAGTGGCTCATTATCTCGTCTCTAAAGGTCTTTGCAACTATGCTCGAGGCTGCACAGCAAAGACTCTTCTCGTCAGCTTTGGCAAAAGAAACACATCTATAACCATCAATGCTAAAGTAGTCGCTAATAACTACATCAAACTCAGTCTTTAAATCCTCAAGAGCTCTCTTCATGGCAATTATATTTGCCCTTGAAATACCCACAGAGTCAATAAGTGCGCTATCGACAACCCCTATGCCGATAGAGACGCAGCTATCTCTAATAAGCCCAGAGAGCTCTTTTCGCCTCTTTTTTGAGAGCTTTTTAGAGTCTTTCAAAGGGAGATTACAAAAAGGCTTTAAAATGACCGCGCAGGCAACCAAAGGTCCCGCTACGGCGCCTCTTCCAACCTCGTCAACGCCTGCAACCAAAAGCCCCTTTTGCCAATAGCTGGCTTCTAGGCCTTTTTCTTCTGCTCCCAAGGCTTTATCTCGCGAACCATCCCGAGGGCTTCTTTACCTTTGTATTTTCTCAAAAAGTAAAGCTTTGCGCGCCTGACTTTACCAATTCTTACCACCTCTACCTTCTCGACATTTGGGCTATACAGGGGAAATATCCTCTCTATACCCACTCCATAAGACTCTCGCCTGACTGTAAAGCTCTTGCCCGCTCCTGTGCCTCTTATTGCAATCACTATACCCTCAAAGACCTGAATGCGAGACTTTTCACCCTCTACGATTCTATAGTGCACTTTGACAGTATCACCAACCTTGAACTCTCCCGGGGGCGACTTTTTAAGATAAAGCCCCTCAACTTTCTTAACCAGCTCATTCATCTTATTATTATAAGCGAAGGGGGGAAGTTCCCCCCTTCGACCCCCCTTTTAAAGACTTAAAAACTCCTTTTTGTAAGAGACTATAAACTCAGGATAGTGCCTGTTGAGGATATTTAAAACATCCTGAAGAACCTCCTGGGCGCCATAGGTATCCGTGGATACGCAGGCAAAGCTTAGCTGAGACCTTTGCCACAAATCCTGATAGTCCGTTTCGCCAACAGAGACATTTAAAGAGCTCCTTATCTTCTCTTTTATGGATCTTAGAAACCTCCTTTTGTCCTTTAGAGACTGAGAGCCGGCAAAAAAGAGCTCTACCTTTAAAACACCAAGCACCATAAAGTATTAAATTAGCATGTTATAAATCCCTTAAGTGGTATAAATTAACCCTATGGAAGAGCTGATAAACTCTCAGGAAGATAAAACCCTAAGAGCCATAGGCGAAAAGGTTTTATCCGGCAAAAGGATAAGCCCTCAAGAGGCTCTTGAACTCTTTAAGAGCAAAGACCTTGGATACATATGCGCCCTTGCAGAGCATATAAATAAACAGAAAAACTCCAGCTTTGCTTATTTTGTCTTAAATATGCAAATAAACCCAACAAACATATGCATATATAGCTGCAGTTTTTGTGCCTTTGGGGTTAAAAAATCAGATCCAAAAAGTTATGAACTATCCGAGGAAGAGATTCTTAACAAAGTCTCATTTGCAAAATCTTTAGGAATAAGAGAAATTCACATGGTTGGCGGAATACCGCCCCACTGGGAATACAATCACTACATAAACCTAACAAAAGCAATCAAGCAACATAGCCCGGAAATCATCCTTAAAGCATGGACCGCAGTTGAAATTCACCATATGAGCAAGATCTCTTCAAAGTCCCACAAAGAAATTCTAAAAGAACTCAAAGACGCAGGACTCGATGCTCTTCCCGGAGGCGGTGCGGAAATCTTTTCCCAGAGGGTCAGGGAGATAATAGCACCTTTCAAAGCAGGCAAGGACGAATATCTTGACATTCATGAATCTGCCCACAGGCTTGGCATACCCTCAAATGCAACGATGCTCTATGGGCATGTTGAAACCTACGAAGAGAGAGTGCAGCATCTAAAAGCCATAAGAGACCTTCAGGACAAAACGGATGGATTTCAGGTATTTATACCTCTTGCGTATTGGCCAGAGGGGACAAACCTTGGAGGCAGAAGAACCTCAAGCGTTGATGATATTAAAACCATAGCAATATCGAGAATATTTTTGGATAACTTCAATCACATAAAGGCATACTGGGTAACTCTTGGCGAGAGGGTCGCTCAGGTCGCCCTAAATTGCGGTGCGGACGACCTGGATGGAACTATCCTGGAGGAAAAAATAGTCCACAGCGCAGGCACTACATCCCCCATCTCTCAAAGCAAAGAAAAACTCATAGAGCTAATAAAAGGAGCGGGCAAAATCCCGGTTGAGAGAGATACCTTTTATAGACCTATATGCATCCATTGATATCTAGCATTCCGCCCCTTATTTCAAGGTCTTTGATAAGTTTGTGCCACATCTCAAGCTGTGTATACCACTCAAGCGTTATGGTCTGAGGCGTTTTCTCAAGCTCATTTGAGGAAAGTTTTTGGATAATTTCCCTGATACCTTCTGAAATATCAATAAGTGGCTCAAAACCGGTTAGTTTTTTGATTTTTTCAAAGCTTACTCTGTAGCTTCTTCTATCCGGATCTCCGTAAAATTCTATCAAGACATCTTTGCCTGTTATGTTTTTAACCTCTGAAGCTACCAAATTAGCAACATCCTTAAGCTGGTAGTTGTCCTTTCCGACATTAAAGATCTGAGCATTTATTAGAGTCTTGTTTTCAAATTCAAGCATATGAATCATCGCCCTTGCGGCGTCTTTTACGTGTAAAAATGGTCTAAATTGAGTGCCGTCTCTCATAAGGGGAAGTTTTGAGCTCTTATAAGCCCCATATGTCATTGCGTTTATGGCAAGGTCAAAGCGCATGCGATTGCTAAATCCAAAAAGCGTCGCCTGCCTAAGAGCCAAGGCACAAAAACCTGAATCAGCGAGTTTTAGAATGTCTTTTTCTGCAAGTTCGTTTGCTCTGGCATAGGTAGTTAGCGGATTTGTTTGAGAGTTTTCGTCAACTATTTGCTCCTGAAAACCATAGATACTGCAACTTGATGCAAGAATGTATCTTTTAACGCCCATTTGCTTTGCAAGCGTGGCGGTTCTTACTCTAGATAGGTGATTAATTTGCCATGTTTGCTTTTCAAATTTTTCGCCAGAAGGGTCGTTTGATATTGCAACAAGGTCAATAACAAAGTCTATGTCTTTGAGGATTTCTTTCGGATAGCATCTTGCATCTTCCTGAATGAGGGTGAGATTTTCGTCCTTTGGGAGCTTTTCCTTGCCAAAGAAGAACCTATCAAGCGCAAAAACCCTGTAGCCTCTTTTCAAAAGCTCTGGCACAAGAACACAGCCTATGTATCCTCCTGCACCTGTTACAAATACGCTTTTCATTGTCTTTAACCTCTCTGGAAGTTTATCTCATTCAAAATCTCTTTAAGATAAGGGGCTTCCTGGTCTCTTTTTGAAAGAATGGGGTTTTTAAAAGGCCAGTCTATTGAAAGCCATGGGTCATCATACCTAATTGCCCTTTCGTTTTGGGGAGAGTAATACTGGTCAACCTTATATAAAATCTCTGTATTTGGAAAGAGCGTCAGAATTGCATGCCCAAAGCCTCTTGGGACAAAGACCTGTCTTCTGTTGTGTTCTGTAAGGATAAAAGCTTCCCACTTGGCAAATGTGGGGCTATAAGGTCTTAAATCAACCACAACATCGTATATACCGCCTTTTAAACATCTAACCAGTTTTGCCTGAGCCATTGGCTCAAGCTGGAAGTGAATGCCCCTTAAAACCCCGGGCTGGACGCTAAGAGAATGATTATCCTGGACGAAATTTGCCCTTAGCCCGAGCTCTTCGAGCTCTTTGAGGTTATAACTTTCCATAAAAAATCCCCTGTGGTCTTCAAAAGCGGTTGGCTCAATTAAAATAACCCCTTCTAACTTGGTTTTTAAAACGCTAAACTTGGGCAATTTGCACCTCCTTAATGTAGTTTTGGACTACATATTTTGCAAAAGCAAAGCTTGCAGTAAAAGCGGGCGATACCGCATTTAAAATGTGGATGCTAAAGTTATCCTTTTCGACTATAAAATCCTGCACAAGGCTATAGGTTCTAAGATCTATTAGCTGAGCCCTTATGCCGGGCTTTGCCCATTGCCAGTCTGGAGCCCTTAAGGGGATTTTTATTAGCTTTTGCGCGTCCTTCAGGACGCGCGCTTTGAGATGTTTTAGAAATTCTTCTATTCCTAGCTTGAAAAGTGGGGGGTTTTTAATAAGGAGTTTTGTCCCGAGGCTGATGGTCTCAAGAGCTTCAAAGGGTCTAAATCGCTCAAAAAAGCCGTATTGCTCTCGCCAAAGGCATGGTGTTGCGGTTGGTCCTATTTTAAGGCTTTGCTCTGAGGTGATAGTGAAGTGAACGCCAAGAAACGGGTTTTTTATGTTTGGAACAGGGTAGATGTGCCTTTTTATCCCCAGGATGTTGTCATCATTTTTAAGATAAAGCCCCTTAAAAGGCATAAGTTTGTAGTCTTTGCCGAGGTTAAAAAGCCTTGCTATTTTATCTGCGTATAGTCCTGCGCAGTTTATTAGCCTGCCAAAGTGTATTATGTTTTCACCTGCAAGGATTTTTCTCTCGCCGACTCTCGCTAAAACTCTGGCATTTAGTAGAAATTCTGCGTTCATTTCCTGAAGCTTTTCTCTGAGGGCTTTTATAACATTTAGAGGGTTGACACTTGCCGTGTTTGGGCTCCAGAGTGCAAATTTGTAAGTTTTTGCATTGGGTTCAAGTTCTTTTAAGTAGTTTTCGTTCACTATTTTAACGTCAACTCCGTTTGCCTCTGCTCTTTGGTTTAAAACCTCAAGGGTTTTGAGGTCAGATTCAGAGCTTGCAACGACCACTTTTCCACAGTAGTTAACGGGAATTTGCATCTGTTTGCAAAAATCTTTCATGATTTCGTTTCCTTCTCTGGTTAGTTTTGCTTTGAGTGAATCTGGAGTGTAGTAAAATCCTGCGTGTAAAACCCCGCTGTTTCGCCCGCTTGCATGAAGACCTAAAGAATTTTCTTTATCAATTATCAAAACGCTTGAGTTTTTGCTATTTTTAAGTATCGTGTAAGCTATCGTTAGCCCAACTATGCCTGCACCTACTATGACAAAGTCAGCGCTAAGAGCCCTCACCTGCAACCCTCATTAGATATTGCCCGTAAGATGTCTTTGAAAGGGGCTTTGCGAGGCTTATAAGCTGGTCTTTGTCTATCCAGCCGTTTCTAAAGGCGATTTCTTCAACGCAACCTATCATAAGACCTGTTCTTCGCTCTATGGTAGCTACGAATTCACCTGCTTCTAAAAAGCTGTCGTGAGTGCCTGCATCAAACCAGGCAAAACCCCTGCCTATAATGCGCGCAAAGAGCTTATTTTGCTTAAGATACTCCTCAAGGACGCTTGTTATCTCGAGCTCTCCTCTTTCAGAGGGTTTTATGCTCTTTGCTATTTTTGATGCCTCTTTGTCAAGAAAGTAAACGCCAACTATGGCGTAGTTTGAGCGATGGTGCACGGGCTTTTCCTCAACTGATAAAACCCTGCCGTCTTTGTCAAATTCTACCACGCCAAATCTGGATGGGTCGTTGACATAGTATCCAAAGACGCAAGCTCCACCACCATTAAAGACCGCTTGCATACCATCTTTAAGGACTTTAACAAGGTCGTGTCCGAAAAGGATGTTGTCTCCGAGGATATATACCACATAAGAGTCTTTTATAAAATCCTCACAAACTATAAGTCCGTCCGCAAGTCCTCTTGGTTTGTCCTGCTCAAAAAACCTTATTTTCATCCCAAGCCAGGAGCCGTCTGAAAGCAAACTTTTAAAAGCCTGAAGGTCATGAGGGTTTACGACAATCCCCACTTCAGAAATCCCAAGTAACATGGCAACACTTAGAGGGTAATAAATCATTGGCTTGTTGTAAACTGGCAAAAGGTGCTTGTTAACTACCAGAGTGGTTGGATAAAGCCTGGTTCCTGAACCGCCAGCTAATATGACTGCTTTCATTAAATAAATTTACCATAGCGGGCTTAAAGTTTATAATCAAAAGTTAGAGATGGAGTTAAAAGACAAGTTTAGAGCTTTGGCAGAGGCTATAGAGAGGGAGTCGGTTTTGGTTCACAGAACCGCGCTTGTTGATGGTTACAGGGATATTTATAAACTAAACCGCCTTGGGATTGACAAAGTTATTAAAAAAGCCACCAAGTTTGGAGGTCAAAAGGGCGCAAGGATTTTAAAAGAGCGATATGGTATTTACGCAGATAGACTTGACGATGGATTAGAGATTCTGGCAGTGATTTCAGAGTCCTCGCGACTTTTGGAAGTTTTTGAATATGACCTGAATAACCTTGAGATAAAGGTTGATGGCTCTATTTTGGTTGAAGCAGTGGGAAAGAGTACAAAACCCGTCTGTGAACCAATGGCTGGCTTTTTTGAGGGTTTTTTGGGCGAATTATTAGAGCGAAACATATCAATTAAGGAGACAGCCTGTAAAGCCCAGGGGCATGAAAGGTGTATATTTAAAATAACACTCTGATGCCGAGCCTTAGTTTTAAAACCACTAAAAGAACCAGTTTTGTAAATATTACCCAGCATGTCAAGGATGTAGTTAAGCGTTCAGGGGTTTTGAGTGGTCTTTGCCTGATTTACACGCCTCATACCACAGCCTGCGTGATAATAAACGAAGGCGTAGACCCAACTGTCATAAAAGACCTATCCCAGGCGATAGAGAATTTAATACCATGGAATGGCCCTTACGAACACGCAGAAGGCAACTCCGCAGCTCACATAAGGAGCTCTATTATAGGAAACTCAAGAATAGTCCCTCTGGAAGATGGCGAGCTTATGCTAGGCAGCTGGGAATCCATATTCCTGGTGGATTTTGACGGACCAAGAGAAAGAAAAGTTATAGTAAAAATCCTTAAAGAGGTTTAAAAGTGGAATATTTGCTATGGTTTCTTATCTTAGTTGGCGTTCTTGTATGGTTTCATGAGCTTGGGCATTTTTTATTTGCCAAGCTATTTGGTGTAAAGGTAGAGGTATTTTCTGTTGGATTTGGGCCTTCTGTTTTGCAAAAAAAAGTAGGAGAAACCATATACCGAATAGGCGCGATTCCGTTAGGGGGTTATGTAAAACTCTTCGGTGAAGAGGGTCAGGAAAACTCCCCAGATGCTTTTTCAGCCAAACCAAACTGGCAAAAAATACTTATTGGATTTGCAGGACCTTTGTTTAATCTCATTTTAGCAGTTTTTCTCTTTGCCACAGTATTTTTTTCAAAAAGAGAAGTCCCTTCTTATCTGCTTGAGCCTGTTGTAGCAGGTCAGGTTGCAGAGGGTTCAATAGCGCACAAACTTGGCATAAAGCCAGGGGATAGAATAATTGAGCTAAACTCAAAAAGCATCCAAAACTGGAAAGAACTCCAGGACAAACTTTCGCGCTCTATTTTTGATAAAAACTGGCAAGCAAAGGTAGAGAGAAATGGCGAAGTTTTAAATCTTGAGCTAAAAGGTGCTTCTTTGGCAAAAAGTGGAAGGGTTTTTGGCATTGAGCCAACAATACCACCCATTATAGGGCGGGTTGTGCCAAATTCTCCCGCCAGTCAAGTAGGTTTAAAACCCGGCGATAGAGTTTTGAGTATAAATTCAAAGCCCGTAAATAGCTGGCAAGAACTCACTAAAGAGATTAAGAACTCTAAAAATAACAATCTAGAGCTAGAACTTCAAAGAGAAAACCAAACCATTAATCTCACTATAGTTCCCCAAAAAGACCCAAAAACACAAATGCCAGTGATAGGAATAGCTCCACAAATTAAGACATCAATTATTCAAACCAGCCTCAATCAAGCCATATCTATGGGCGTTCAAAAAACTGTTGAGCTAACTTCTCTAACATACAGAGCTCTATACGAGCTCTTAACCGGAGGGGTTTCGCTAAATAGCCTGGGAGGACCAATCACCATAGCCCAGCTTGCCACAGACTCCGCACAGCAGGGGATTTTTACCTTTTTATATATGATGGCTCTTATATCTGTCCAGCTTGCCATCTTTAATTTGCTTCCTCTGCCAGTGCTTGACGGGGGACTGATTCTGCTATATGCAATGGAAAGCCTTAGGAGAAAGCCCTTTTCCATGAAGTTTAAAGAGATGTGGATGAGAGTAGGTTATGCCTTTATCATAGGTCTTACGATAGTCGTTTTTTTAAACGACATTTTCAGGGTCTTCTCTGGCAAATCGCCTTAAAAAGGTCTGTCAGGAACCTTTTGCCAGTCTTGTAAAAAGAGCTGTATTCCTCTGTCAGTTAATGGATGTTGAAAGAGTTTTTTCAAGACATCAAAAGGCATCGTGCAGACATCTGCACCTATCATAGCAGCCTGAACTACATGCATCGGGTGTCTTACACTAGCTACTAAAATTTTTGTCTCAAACATATAGTTTTTGTAAATTTGCTTGATTTTGGAAATCAGCTCCATACCGTCAGAAGAGTTATCGTCAAGTCTTCCGACAAAAGGTGATACATAGCTTGCGCTTGCTTTTGCCGCCAAAAGAGCCTGAGCAGGGGAGAAAACGAGCGTTACGTTTGTTGCAATCCCTTCAGAAGCCAAGGTGCAAACTGCTTTCATACCCTCAGGAGTCATAGGGATTTTCACAACGACATTGTCACCAAGCTCTGCGAGCATTCTGGCTTCTTTAAGCATATTTTCCGCATCTAAAGAAACGGTTTCTAAGCTGACGGGTCCATCAACTAGCTTTAGAATCTCCTTTGCAACTTCTAAAAAGGGTCTTCCGGTTTTTGCAATCAGGGTCGGGTTTGTGGTAACGCCATCGAGCATGCCCCAATCTATGGCCTGCCTTATTTCCTCAGTATTTCCCGTATCGAGGAATATCTCCATAGCTAATCTCCTTTAAAAACTTCTCAACGTCAATAATGCCTGCCACGACATTTTTAATTATACCAGCCTTTACATAGAGAGTTAGGGGAACTACAGATATTCCCAATTCTTGTATGACCTTTTGACCGTCTTGATTTGAAATATCAATCATAAGAACCTTAAAGCTTTTCCCAAGCTCCTCAATCCTTGGCTTCATGCCCATGCAAATACCACAGGAAGGTGAGTATATATAAGCTATACCATCTTTTAAAAGCCTAAATTCCTTGCCCTTGAGCTTTTTCTTGATTTTTCTTTCAAAAAGTAATGCAGAAACAAAAAGATAGATAGCAAAGCCAACACCTGCTAAGATGGCAACAACTTCAAGCATTTAACATCCTCCCGTAGAGCCTGTTCTTAAGAATTATTATCTCACTATTTCTTAAAGGTCTAAATTGCCCCGGAGGCAAAGCTCCAAGCCTTATGGGTCCTATTGCAACCCTTAAGAGCCTAGTAACTTTATAGTCAAAAGAGCTAACAAAGCGCTTAACGATGTGTTTCCTGCCCTCATGGATGGTGATTTCAATAAGGTTTTGTTTAAGAGCCCTGACTCTATCTGGCATAAAAAATCCATCTTCCAGATTTGTGCCCTTTAACATCCTTTTAAGGTCTTGCTCTCTTAAAGGCTTATTTAGCCAAACCAGATAGACCTTTTCAAGACCGTATCTTGGATGCATAACTCTAAGAGCCAGCTCCCCGTCATTGGTCAGAATCAAAAGCCCCTCTGCGTTGTAATCAAGTCTCCCAACAGGGAAGACCCTTTCCGGAATTTGCTTTATAAGCGTTGAAAGCCCTTTTTTTGAGTCTATGCCGTCTTTTAAAGAGCTAAGATAGCAACAGGGCTTATTAAGAATATAGTAGACCTTTCTCTGGGGCAGGATCTCTTTTCCTCTAAATTCAACTCTGTCTACCCCGACATGCACCTTTAAACCAAAATCAGTTACGGTTTTTCCATTTATGCTAACAAGACCTGACTTTATAAGCTCTTCGGCAGACCTTCTTGAGGCAACCCCGCACATTGATAGATATCTATTTATCCTCACCAGTAGCGCTCTTCCTTCCATGGGTCTCCCCGCATGTTATAACCCCTTTGCTCCCAAAAACCTGCCTGGTCATTTTCAATTAGCTCTACGCTTTTAACATACTTTGCACTCTTCCAGGCATAAAGCTTTGGCACTACAAGTCTTAGAGGAAAGCCATGCTCTCTTGGAATAACCTCCCCGTTCATGTAAAGGGCAAGAATGCCATCTTGGAAATATTCAAGGGGCATATTCGTCGTATAACCCTCAAGGCATCTAACAAAAACAAATCTCGCCTGAGGCATTGGCTTTGCAATCTCTAAAAGCCTTGAGACCTTGATACCTTTCCAGTTTATGTCTTTTACACTCCAGCGAGTAACGCAGTGAAAATCCGCAACAATTTCGTCTCTTGAAAGCTCAATTAGCTCTGAGTATTTAAACTTAAGAGGATTTTCTACAAGTCCGAAGAGCTCAAATGTGTAGCCATCTGTGTCCCAAAGAGGGATAGTATCCACTATGTCGTAAACTACAGGCTTTGAAATCCATCTCTGACCGGGCGGGAGCCTATCCATAGCTTTAAATATAACCTCTGCGAACGAGCTCTAAAACCCCCCTTGCCATGCAAAACTGACCACAGCCTGACAAAAATAGTCTAAAAGCACTCCCGGGCAAAGCTTCACATTTGGCGCGAACTTCGTCTTCAATATCAAGAAACTTCTCAAGACCTTTTGCAAGCCCGCCACCTATGGCTATGCTATCAGGGTTAAAAATATGCACCACATTCATAAGCCCTATAATTAGATACTTTCTAAAGCGCTTTATAGCCTTTATAGCATCCACATGGCCGGCTTTTGCAAGCTTTAAAATCTGTGAAACCTCAAGACTTTTACCGCTGATGGCTTTAAAATCCCTCTCAAGCGCATACGAAGAGCAATAAGCCTCCCAGCAACCTCTCCTTCCACAGCTACACCTCTCGCCCCCTGCTCTGATGGTGTGATGACCTACCTCAAGCGCGCTTCCGCTTACCCCAAGATACGGCTTTCCGTCAAGCACAAAACCTGCACCAAGACCGGTCCCAAGGGCAATAAAGACAAAAGACCTGCTCGTGCTTGCTTCATTAACCCAAACGCCATAGGCTCCGGCGCTGACATCGTTTACCACAGAGACATTTTCCCCAAGCTCTCTCTTTAGGTTAATTCCATCAAGCGCGGGCAAATTGGGAGACTTTTGCAAATACCCCTCGGGTGAGACAAAACCCGCAACCGCCAGTCCAACCTTCTCAGGCTGCCCATCTTTTACAATCTCTTTGAGAATTTTCAGGAGTTTTTCCCGGTCGTTTTTAAACTCCCTTATGCGATGGATTTCTCTGGTGTTATCTTCATATAGGACTTTAATATAGCTTCCGCCAAGGTCAACGCCCTTTATCATAGCTTATAAAATCCACCTTAAGCCCATCATCTTCATAAAACAAAATCAATAAAAGACCGTCTTTTAGCTTAACTTCCAGCTTTCCGTCTTTTAACTCTTCAGAAACAGGCTCATATTTACCCCTATTTTGATTGCAGATTTTAATTAGCCCATCCAGACCCCCTATGGTGCTTGAAAGTCCCTCACTTGAGAGCCTCATAAGCTCAGCAGCTCTATCCTTTCTGCACTCTTCAAGACCCAGATAAAACCTGTAAAAACTTCTTAAATTTTCTATATCATAAGCGCGCTTTCGCGCATCTTCATAATGAATAAGCCCGCTTATAAACACAGGATAAAACACCCCAAAGAGCATAAAGGCAATCAAAACCAGGTCTTCTTTTTTGAGGTTCATAACCAGCCCTTTCTCCTAACCCAGTAAATAAGCCCCAGAGTAACCAAAAGCATCAAGGCAAGAGAATAAGGATATCCAAACTTCCATTTAAGTTCAGGCATATATTCAAAGTTCATCCCAAAAATGCTTGCAATCAAAGTAGCAGGCAGGAACACCGTTGCAAGCACCGTAAAGACCTTCACAGCTTCATTTTGGCGAATGGATATAAGACCAAGCAGACTATTTTGAATGCTGTCAATTTTATCCATGTAAAAGACCGTATAGTCAAGCAATGTATGAAGGTCGTCGATGGCAATCTTTATGTCGCGCTTTGTCTGAGCGTTTACCTTTGGACTTTTAATAAAGTGGGATAAAATCCTTAGCTTTTCGTTTATGCTCTCTCTTAAAGTCATGTTTAGCTCGTCATAGTAAGATATGTCTCTGATGATTTCTTCAGATTGCTCTATGAATACCTCTTTTCTGAGGTTTCTTATCCTTCTTCCTAAAATTTCAAGCCTGTCGCCTATTCTATCGACCTCTATATCAAGAATCCCTGCAACAACTGCTTCGGGAAACTGCAAACCCTTTAAAGAGTTCTCAAGGCGCTTTTGAAATATAAGCATGGATGGAATATCTCTGTAGCGAAGGGTTATAACAAACCTGCTTCGCAAAAAAAATATCACCGGTTCTACCACAACATCCTCTTTTTGCTGAAGAACAAAGCTCATATTCATATATATCGCTTCGCCGTTTTCTCTAAACTTGCTACTGATTTCTATATCGCCTATGACCTCTCTTGGTGGCATTTCAAAGCCCGCAACGCTCTTAAGCCAGTCGATTTCAGCCTCGCTTGGCTTTTCCACATCGAACCACAAAACCGGCTGGTCTCTAACCTCATCAAGCTGGTCTATTGTGAGCTTTCGAAAACCCGTGGAAGAGCTTGCGATAATGGTTATCATGGTAAGTTTATTTTAGAATAATCTAAAAGCCATGGAACAAAAGGGATATATGATTTTAAAAACAGAGCCTTCTGAATATTCTTTTGAAGACCTTTTAAAAGAAGGCGTCACAAGGTGGGACGGGGTTAAAAATCCTCTTGCTCAAAAGCATATAAAGAGCTCTAAAAAAGGTGATGTTTGTTTTATTTATCACACCGGGAAGGAAAAAGCGATAGTGGGCGTTGCAAAGGTGGAGTCAGAGCCTTATTTGTTTGAGGGTTTGTGGGTCTTTAACATCTCGCCCGAAGGGCGGCTTAAGAGAAATATAACCCTTAAAGAATTAAAAACCAGAGAGGAGTTTAAAGACTCTTTGCTTTTGCGTATGCCAAGGCTGTCGGTGGTGCCTTTGACAGAAGAGCAATCTAATTTAATCTTCTCTCTTGGCTATTAGACCAAGGATGAGCCCGGAAGGGTCTTTTGCTATCTGGCTTCTTGGAACAACCAGAGTTGCGCCCTCCTGTTTTGCCCTTTGCATGAGGTCAGTTTTGACATGCGAGCAATAGCCTATGACGGTTGATTTTTCGCCAAGGTCTTTTACATTTGAGATGTCAAAGGACTCTATGTTGATGATGACTATATCTTCACCACTATATGAGTCGCCTACTCTTACCTCAAAGTCTTTCAGGGCGGATTTTATCCTGCTTGCGAGCAGGAGGTCTTTTTCCATTAGCAAAACCTTTTTCATTTGTTGCTAAAGTATTTTAAAACCTCGCTGTGAAACTCTTCCTTGAATTTATGAGACCATAGAGAAAGCTTTAGAGTGTCTCCTTCATACATTACAAAGACCTTTTTATGGTTTGTGTAAAAAGCAAGCATCATACCAAAAACAATCATAAAAGAGCCTGCCCATATAAGTGGCACACCCGGTTGATAGGATATTTGAAAACCGCTGATAAAACGAGGTTCAAACTCTGTTAGAAAAAACAAATAGGGAAACTTATCGCTATTTTCCATCTGAGACTGGGCAAAAAAGCTCAGCTCAGGTGAATATATCACGGGCACATCAAAGGTTTCCCCGTTTAGCACTACTTTTACCATCAAAGCAGGCTTTAAAATGCCCTGAGCACCCAGGGCTTCGTTTTCCAAATTCAAAGTAGAGCGGTCTATGGCCAGAAGCATATCCTTAAACTCAGAGACGCTCCCTGCGCTTAAGCTGACGCTTCCTAAGTACCCGTTTTGAGGATCACTTGCTTTTGATTTGTCAAAGATTGCGAGCTTTACGTTCCCCGCTTCAGGGAGCATAGAGTAAGTTGCCTGAAAGAGTCTATACTGGCCAACTTCCACGGGTTTATTTACCGCCACTTTTGAGGCTCTTTCTCCATCTTGTGAAAAGATAACTATATCGCTCTCAAAGCTCGCTATTGCGTCGCTTATGGCCTGACTTACCACTCTTGACCTTTTTGATGCCTCTTCGCCATAAGAGACTATCCGAAAGTCTTTTAGCTCTATCTGAAGCGGGAGCTCTTTAACCTTGCCGGAGGGTATAAGGGCAGTTTCACTGGAGCGCCCGCCCTCGGGGATTAAGATATTACCCCTAAAGCCAAAAATGCCATCTATTAGCCCCCCGGCCATTACCACTAAAAGCCCTAAGTGGACCACATAAACCCCAAGACGCGAAAACCTGCCCTTCTGGGCAAAAAAATATGTCCTTTCACCCTCTTGCCACTTTTTGTGCTTTCCAAAGGTCTTTAGAAACTCTTCGAGCTTTTGCTCGCTTACTTTTTCAATGCTTATGACGTTTTTGTCTCTGAGGCGGTCTTTGACATTTGTTAAATCTACCTTAGCAAAAGCCTGTTTAAAAACCGAAGGCAAGCGCCTGTAAGAGCAGGCTATAAGACTTAGCCCAAGAAGGGCAATAGAGCCAAGGTAATACCAGGAGCTAAACACATCGCTTATCCAGAGTTTCCAAAACCAGAGCCCCTTTTCAAAGCCAAAGCGGTCTATGTAAAAGCCTATGCTCTGACGCTGAGGGACATAGGTTGAACCAAGCATCGAAAGAAAGCCTATGACTATCATCAAAAGGACCGCAAATCTCAGGTCTGCCAGTATGTCGATAGAGATGCTTACAAAACCCCTTTTTGAAGAAAACTGGAGTCTAAGGTAAGAAAAAACTTTTACAAGATACAGGAGCATAGAAAAGCTAAGAAGGGCAATACTTGCACCAAGAGAGCTAAAGTAAATAATGCCCGGGTTAGGTATATGAAACAGCCCGGCAACCACCATCCCGGAGCTTAAAATCATGGAAACTACCAGCAAAGCATAACTTCCCATTTGAGTTAAAATTTACTCCTCACCTAACAACTATGAAATTATCAGGGAGACTGGGCATTATTCACTACCCGGTTGATTATCTGCTTGGCAGGATAAGCAAATCAGGGTGGAAATTCTTAAGTTATAAAGCAGGGATATCAGAAAATAAAAATCTGAGCTATTTGGGAATATTCGCCCATTACAATCAGTTTAAAAGGGTTTCTGAGTATGTTTTTTATTATCTTGAGAAGCTATTAGATGCCGGGATTGAGATAGTTTTTGTCAGCAATAGCAAACTATCAAAAAAAGACATTGAAAGGCTATTAAAAACGGTCAGGATAGTGATAGTGAGAAAAGGCAGAGGGAGAGACTTTGGATCTTATTTTGTTGGCTGGCAGGTTGCAAAAAGAGAATTAGGAATTGAGAACTTTAAAGGGGTTTTGTTTTGCAACGATAGCGTTTTTGGACCTATTGAATATAAAGATTCTAAAACTTTTAAAGAGAAAATGGAGATACTTTTTCAAAAGCCTTTTGGGGGGATAACCGATTCATGGGAAGGCGCATATCATCTGCAAAGTTACTTCATTACTTTCAATCAAGAAGTTATAAAATCAGGGCTCATTGATAGGTTTTTCAGGTCTTATGTCTTTTTTAACAACAAAAGACGGGTTATAGAAAGGTATGAAATAGGGCTTTCTCAGTTTATGATAAAAGAGGGTATAAAACCTTTTGCAATATGCGAATACTTTGACATTTTAACAAGAAAAAAAGCCCAGCAAAGAGTCAGTAAAAGCCATATTTATCTCAATCCAACTCACTTTTTCTGGGATATTTTGATAGAAGATATGCAATGTCCCTTCTTGAAAATAGAATTAATTAGAGATAACCCCTCTAAAATCCAGAATATAAGCAAGTTTTATAATGTGATTTCAGAGAAGACTCAATACCCCCCGGAGCTGATAACTTCACACCTGATGCTAAGGCGTAAGGTAAAACATATTAAATGAATCTCCTGAGGAATTTTGACCTTATTCTGACCTTGACTCTGAAAGAAATAAAGGTAAAGTATCGCTCCAGCGCACTTGGATACCTCTGGTCTTTGCTATATCCACTTTTGCTTGCTCTTCTGTTCTTTTTTGCTCTCAGGGTAGTGTTGAAAATACAGGTAGAGGATTTTGTGGTGTTTTTGCTATCGGGACTATTTTCGTGGCAGTGGTTTTTGAATTCTTTAAGTGCATCAACTGTCAGTATAATCTCAAATGCTTCTTTGGTTAAAAAGGTAAAATTTCCCTACTTTATGCTACCAATGAGTAATGTTTTAAATGATTGCTTTCATTTTATTGCTTCTCTGCCTGTTTTGTTTGCTTTTGCCATTTTTCATTCAAAACCCCCTAGCATTGTGTGGCTTGCCGGCACTTTATTCATAGTTTTACAGCTCATTACAACGCTCGGCATAAGCCTTATTCTATCAAGCCTTAATCCCTTCTTTAGAGACCTGGAGAGACTTACCCAAATAGGGCTTAATATGGTATTTTATGCAACTCCGATAATATATCCTTTTGAAATGATCCCGGAAAATTTTAGGCCAATTTTTTATCTAAACCCAATGTTTCCTGTAGTTGAATCATGGCACAGGCTTATTTTGAAATCAGATGTAGAGCTGTGGTTAATTGGATTATCTGTTATTCACTCTGCTTTCTGGCTTGTGATAGGTTCTTATATTTTTTCAAGGTTTTCAAAGAGGTTTGCGGAAGTTCTATGAATGATGTTGTAATCAGGTTTTCAAATGTAGAGAAGAGCTTTCCTCTATATAGGCGTCCTGGCATTAAAACTATGCTTTTAAACCCTAGGTATTTCTGGACCTTAAAAGAGAGGTTTGTTGCCATTAAAGATATCAGTTTCGAAGTATACAGAGGTGAAACTTTTGGTATAGTTGGTAAAAACGGGGCAGGAAAAAGTACAATTCTTGGATTGATAGCAGGGGTCTTAGTCCCCGATAGAGGAAGAGTTGAAGTAAGAGGGAAGGTAGTGCCACTTTTAGAGCTTGGGGCTGGCTTTCATCACGAGCTGAATGCTGTTGAAAACATTATGCTAAATGGGGTTTTGCTAGGTGCAAGCAGGAGAAAGATGAAAGCTCTTACAGGTGAAATCCTTGAGTTTGCAGGTTTAAAGGAATTTGCACATCAGCCTATTCGCACTTTTTCTACAGGAATGCTTGCAAGACTTGGATTTTCGATAGCAGTTCATATAAAACCAGAGATTTTGTTAGTAGACGAGATTCTCGCAGTCGGGGACTCAGAATTTCAAAAAAAATGCCTTGAGAAAATATCCGAGCTACAAAAATCCAATGTCACAATACTGCTGGTCTCGCACGATGCTAAGCAGATTGAAAGATTTTGCAAAAGAGCAATGCTAATAGAAGACAAACATATCAAACTACTAGGTGAAGCAAAAGAAGTTATAAAAGCCTATGCAGGTTAGCTTGCTTCTATCTACTTACAACGGGGAGAGATACTTAAGAGAGCTTTTAAGCTCCATAGAGAGACAAACCTGCAGAGATTGGGTGATGTATGTAAGAGATGATGGTTCAAAAGATTTAACAATAAAACTTCTTGAAGATTTTGAAAAATCCCATAGAGGGAGGGTCTTTTTGCTCTTAGATGGTGAAAACTTAGGTCCTTGCAGAAGCTTTCTCAAACTTCTTAAAGAATCAGAAGGTGAATACTTTCTTTTCGTAGACCAGGATGATGTATGGCTTGAAACTAAAATCGAAGATAAACTAAAAAAGGTAAAAGCTATTGAAGAAAAGCTAAGCAAAGACTCCCCAATCCTGGTGCACACTGACCTTTTGGTAGGGAATGAAAAACTAAAAATAATATCAAACTCCTTCTGGGATTATCAGAACATCAATCCATTACGAAAAAGCCTGAAGAATTTGCTTGTTTTAAACACTATAACAGGATGTGCTACCCTTGTTAACAGACCCCTCAGGGAGCTATTAGTAGCTATTCCCAAAAATGCCATAATGCATGACTGGTGGATTGGACTCTTAGCAAGTGCTTTTGGCCACATAGAGCCACTTAAAAAGCCAACTATAATCTACAGGCAACATAAAAATCAAAACACCGGCGCAAAGAAGTATGGGCTTTTATATTATTTAAGAAAGTTAAAGAGTGGTTTTAAGTTAAAAAAAGCACTCGAGGATAGAATCTATCAAGCAAAGGAGTTCTTAGAACTCTATAGTGGAAGATTAAGCAGAGAGAAAAAAGAGGAAATTGAGGGTTTTTTAGGTCTTTGCGAAGAGAAAAAGCTGTTAAGAAGCTGGAAAGCGTTAAAGAATGGTTATCAAAGTCACGGAATTTACAGGAACATTGGTTTAATACTTGCACTGGAGATGTTTTGCAGTGATTAATGTCTCTATAGTTTTATACAAAAGTGAACCAAAAAGTTTGGAAAAAACCTTGTATAGCGTTATAAACTCAGCCATTGTGAGAAAGATATTCCTTGTCGATAACTCACCTGAGGACAGGCTAAAGACATTAAAAGAGCTAGATAGCAGAATAGTTTACATTTTTACAGGGAAAAACCTTGGATACGGAAAGGCAAATAACATAGCAATAAGGGAAACTCTAAAAGATAAAACCCCCTATCATCTTGTTTTAAACCCGGATGTGTGGTTTGATGCGGGCACTCTGGAAGCGATTTATGAATTTATGGAGGAAAACCCCTCTACAGGATTAGTTATGCCCATGGTTAGAACTCCCGGCGGGGAGATTCAGTATCTTTGCAGACTACTTCCAACGCCTTTTGATTTGATAATAAGGAGATTTTTAAGCTGGTGGCCCCTTGAGGTAATTTTCAGGGATCGAATGTTTAGGCACGAGCTTAGATGCAGTGGGTATTCAAAGATCATGGAAGTTCCCTTTCTCTCCGGGTGTTTTATGTTAATAAGAGCTAAAGCGCTGCAAGAGTGTGGGCTGTTTGACGAGAGATACTTCCTTTACTGCGATGACCTTGATTTATGCAGGCGAATAGGCTTTAGATATAAAACTATCTTTTTCCCTCATGCCCAGGTGCAACACGGGTGGAAAAGAGGATCATATAAAAACTTCAAACTTTTGATAGTTCATATTTATGATTGCTTTAAATACTTTAATCAATATGGATGGATTAATGATAAATATAGAGACGAAATAAACGCAAAGGTGATAAGAGAGCTTTGCTGAGCTATTTGATTGTTGGATTTTATGTATCACTCTTTTTTTGTGCACTCGGGATTTATTTATCTTACAGGGGTGTTATAAAGAGCGCCCCTCACGAAGGTCCTCAAAAGTTTCATAAAGATTATGTTCCAAGGCTGGGTGGAGCTGGCATTTTTTTTGCGCTTGTTGCTCTGAATTTACTTGCGCTATTGAGAAATGAGGTTTATTTTAGAGAGCTATTTTTGCTTTCGACTTTTGCAAGTCTGGTATTTTCGGTTGGGTTAATAGAGGATTTGACTTCTAATTTAGCTCCGAGACTGAGGCTATTTTTGACCGCCTTTTTTTCATTAATTTTTTGTCTAAGCATTGAAGTAAATCCTTTTTTGGCAGGGGTTTATGCTCTATTTCTAACTACGGTTATACACGGATTTAACTTAATAGACGGCTTTAACGGTCTTGCCAGCATCGTTTGTGTGGTTTCTTTGCTTGGAACGGGTTTTGTCGCGTTTGAGGTTGGAAATATATTTGTCGCTACCATTTCCCTTGGAATAGCGGGAGCTTTGCTTGGATTCTTTGTTTTTAACTATCCCGCGGGGCTTATATTTCTTGGAGACGGCGGGGCGTATCTAATTGGGTTTTTGAGCGCCTCTCTTGGGCTAATTTTGATTATAGAAAATCGCCAGGTATCACCTTTATTTGCATTGTTAGTTCAGGTATATCCACTTTTAGAGGTTGGATTTTCGTTTTATAGAAGGGCAATACTAAGGAAAAGATCCCCATTTTTGCCAGATGCCCTGCACTTGCATTCGCTAATTTACAGAAGACTTATCAAATCGCTTATAAAAAATCCAAAAGCTGAACATATCAGAAATCCTGCTACCTCGCCGTTTTTGTGGGTTATGAACTCCTTTGGGGTTTTGCCAGCAATTACATTCTGGGACAACACTACTGTTTTGGCCTTATTTTTCCTGGTTTTTATAGTGGTTTATGTATTTGCATACTTTAGAGTGCTTATGAAAAAAGCCCCTCAATGGTCTCGCCGAAGGCGAGGTTTAAGATAGCTCTCATTTCTTCAGTCAGTAAAGAAAGTTTATCGAGAGAGGTTATTAGATGGCTTAGCTCCAACCTTAGCCTGCTTTTGAGGTTTTTGCCAAGGGGAAGGTAAAGACCGTCTGCATCATAAAAATCATCAAGCATCTGGAAGCAAACGCCAAAGCGCCTGCCAGCCTCTTCAAGCTCGCTAAGGTCTTTAAAACCTGCGCATAAACCCCCAAGCATAAAGCAAAGGGAGAATAGCTCTGCAGTCTTTAAAAGGTTTATGTATTCTCTGTCTGTATGATACAGGAGCTCAAGAGTCTGACCTGCGACCATACCGGATATTCCAGCCTTTATAGCTGTGAGCTCAATGGCTTTAAGCAAAGCGCGTTCATCCAAAGTAGAGTAAAGCTCTCTCTTTGAGAGGATTTCAAAAGCGAAAGTTAAAAGACCATCACCTGCTAAAATTGCAACATCCTCACCAAAACGAATATGAAAAGCCGGTAGACCTCTTCTTGTTATTGCATTATCAAGACTTGGTAAATCATCATGCACCAAAGAATACGCATGAGTTAGTTCGATGGCGCATCCTATGTTTAATGAATCATTTAAGTCCCCCGAAAGAGCGTCGCAGACTGCAATTACCAGCAAAGGTCTAAGTCTTTTACCCTCCTGAAGCGGATAATATGACAGCAAATTTCTTAATTTCTCGTGTTTAACGAGCATAAGGAGCTCTTTGAGTCTGGAATTTACCATCTCTCTCCAGAGATTTACTTTTGAGTTATTCATTTAAAAGCACTATCTTACATAAAGCCTTCCGTCAAACCATTCTAACCCAAGTCTACCACTTTTTGACCTATAAAATACCTCGCTACCTATGCTTAAGCTGTTATGAAACTCATCTGATACCTTTACCTTAAGTGTTGCACACCAGGGCTTTTGAGCATGGAGCTTGGAGAGCTTGACCTTATATACATCACCTAACTCTGTAGACTTTACAAGAACCTTTTTGGCTATAGTGTCATGTCTGTATTGATAATCAGAAGTGTCGAAGTAACCATTTATAAAAGGCACAAGGGAAAAATTGAGAAAAAACGCACAAATATAACCAATATACCCCTTAAGAATAGTTGAGATAAAGTTAGATAAATTTGAAAATCTCCATACTACCAGATAAAAATAGAGAAAAATAATGTAGAAAATACCGATAGAACTATAAAAAATAGCCTGCTTTGGACATACATAGCGATAATTATATCCCGGCAGAAAAAGACTAAAAATCAAAAGAGACGATAAGAAAATCGTAGGAGTATAAAAACCCAGAAGACTTCTCATTCTGTGCGTAGAAATACTATCTCTTATGTCTAATTTTATTGATCTTACACGATTTAACATATCAATTATATCTTTGAGGTCTTGTTCAGTAGGGGTATATCCCATACCAAAGTGAAAAACCAGTTTTAATTTTTTCTTCTGGAGCTCAACGGAGTAGAGTCTTCTATCCGTAAATAGTTCCTTCAGGGTATTTAAAAACTCTTGATTTAACAGAATCTTATTAAAAGACTGAGCATCATCATATTCAACCCTTGCAAAACCTACGGATTTTGGATAGAGAAGAAAGTTTAAAAGATCACCTGTTCTGAAAATCATAAAAGTCTCTATGTTTTCTAAACTCTCAATACTGAGGAACTTTCCATAATCTGTCGTATAGAATTCTACTCTTAACCTGAGGTTATTTTGTTCTATGTAGCCAAAAGAAGAAAATGGATAGTTTCGAATGTCTTTAATCCCGAGAGAAGATAAAACTTTGGCGGTTTCTTTTGTGATTGTAGCTATAAAATATAGTACCAATATTGAACCAAGGATGTTAAGAAAAATTTCTAGCATGGTATTTTAACTGGAGACGAGGGGAGTTGAACCCCCGACCTCCTGCTTGCGATGCAGGCGCTCTCCCACTGAGCTACGTCCCCTAATCGAGAAAAAGTTCAAAACCACCATATTTTGACACAGATTTTATAACTTCTGCAAGATAAGAAGTAGGGACAGTTATGTAAAGTTTATCATTTTGAGCTACTAAATTAACCTGCGAAGGCACATCAACATTACAGCTGGTCTCAATAAGCGCTTGAAAAGGAGGAAGCGACTTTTTCTCCCTTTCATAGAGTAGTTTTTTAAAAATTTCGGCTAATTTTGATTCTTTCAAGAGGGGGTTTGATATATCTGAAGTTTGAACCAGAGTCAGGCCTTTTGAGACCCTGCTTGCTCTTAGAATGTAGTCAAGATAATTAAAAAATGAGTTAAAACGGGGCACTGAAAGAATTGGATCCGCGCTTGTTACAATTACAAGGTCGTATTCTTCTCTTTGGGGAGGCACAGTATGGAACTCAAAACCCTCCGAGGCAGGAAATAGAGCCATCACCTCTTCTTTGAGCCTATCTATGCCAAACCCTGAGGGCACAAGCCTTTGATTGCATTCAGGGCAAAAAGCTCCTGAAGTATAACCACAGCTAGTGCAGTAGGCTTTTGATAGGTTCTTATCAAGAGTGAGTAGACTTTGACAGACAGGACAATGCACCAAAGTGTTACAGCTTTTGCAATATCCGTAAGAGTAACCAGATTTGCTAACTAGAAACAATACTCTTTGATTTAAGTCTCTTTCTAGGAGTTCTCTGGCTTTTTTTGTTAGAATCTCTTTTGGGTTTCTCTGAAGCACCAAAAGATTTGGCTCTTGTATTTGAGTTTCTTTTGCATCTTTTATGAAAAAGAGTCTCGTGCTGATATCAAAAGAGTAAAGAGGCAATGAGATTTCCCTGCAGAGATTTTGAGCAAACAAGATTGGAAAATACTCTCTAAAACTACCTAACAGGACTATAGCCTGAAGTGAAAACGCAGGCAACAAAAGACCAAAGTCCTCGGAAAGGATTATACAATTCTTGGATTGAGCGCTGAAATAGTTTGAGTAGAGGTTTTCTGGCTTATCATCTTTAAAAAGGCAAATTATATTCTTTGATATTCTATTAATTAGATAATCAGAAAGATCAAAAAGCAAATCTCTATCCTGACTTAAAATCAGCAAAGAGCCACTAACTGAATTACAAAGGCTATAAATTCTCTCAAAAATTGATTTAAATGTTGCGCAATAGACATTTTTCTCGAACTTAGACCTTAGAGGCTTAAACCCTGCAGGGTTTATACTCAGCTCTTCAACAAGTCCACGCCTTAAGAGAGCGTTGAGCTGATTTGCATTAAAGCCTCTGAGGTTTAACTCAGAAAGGGTAGCCTTGCCAAGGGCGCTGAGAAGGTCAAGGAGCTCCTCAAGGCGCTTGCTTATTTTGACCCTTGGGTGGGAAGTGGGGGAGAATTCTCGAGCCCGATAGGGCTCGGATTTTACTTTTTTTAAAATCCCGAGTGATATAAGGCGCTTTAAGTGAGCATCGCCGAGCTTGCTTTTGAGAGTGCGTGCGCTTAGAGACCTGCCAGAGAGGAGGTTAATAACCTCCATGCTCTTTTTGTCAAGTGAGGAGCTCTTTCCAACCTCGAGGCGCTCTTTTTCGTATTGGCCAAAGGTGGCAGGGAGCAAATCATATAGAGTCTTCCAGGGCAAAAGCCCAAGGGTGGAGCATGTAGTTTTGAAAGCTCTGAGATGCTCCAAAGTTGTTATAGGACCCGGGTCCGGGAATAAAATATTTGAGACTTCTCCCTGACTTACATAGGCATCGACCACTATCCCTACTTGACCATCTGGTAAAATAGCGCGCGTGCCTATTTCTATGTTTGAATGCCAGTTTAGGCTTATGGTTCTTGAGTTCCTTAGGGCAAACTTAAGACTCAGACTCCGAAATAGTCCGCCCTGGAGGTAGCTGTTTCCCAAAGCGTTACCCTCATTACTTTTACCTCTCCCAGTAGCCTAGCAGCCTCAAGTCTGGAGTTTAGAAATTCATAAAAAAACTTAGCAAGTGCCTCTGCGGTAGGGCAAAAATCCACCGGGAAGATTTTCATAGCTCCGAACTTCCTTGCAACATTGTAGAGCTCATCAAACATAGGGTCGTTGACATCGATGATAAAGCTATGGTCCATTTCGTCTATGAGGTCTTTAAGTGCATTTTTGACATGGTAAAAATCGACCACCATATCCTGCTCTGAGAGCGTATTAGAGCCAAGCACTACTTCAAGCACATATCCATGCCCATGAAGGTTCACGCACTTATTAACAGGCACTTCCTTGCTAATGGTGAAGTCAGCCCCTCTTCCGCAAGTTAGATTCTGCTTCCAGACTCTATGCCCTGCTTCGAAGCGAAAGGTTTTGCTAATTTGCCACCTCACCAGACTACCACCCTTTTTGATTTTAAAACCAGCTCCGCTATCTCTTCGTATGATTTACACAAAGACGGAGGAATATTAATGCCCCTGGCTTCTACATCCTCTAAACAGGCAAACCAGCCTTTTCTTGTGGGAAAGCGAAGAACCCCGTCCTGAATAAGAACCACGATATCATCCTCTTCCACCATCTGGGAGCTAAAATCGCCAAGTTTCCTAACAAGCCAGAGAGTGTTTACCATACGAAAACCGCGCTTGCGCGCGATAGTATTGATTTTATCTCTTCAAGGCTTACCACATTGGCATTTATCACAAGCTCTTCTGGTCTTATACCACGTTCCTCTATCGAGGCATCTTCCACATAGGCTGTTAAATTAACATGCTCTATGTTTTCCAGGAGTCTATCCATACCTTCAATGCCAAGCTCGCCTGCTTTCCATCTTGTCAGGGCATAAACCCCGTCTTTTATAAAGATAAAACTAACTTCACAGCTAACACCCATAGCCATGCCCATTCTAAAGCTCTCGTGGCACTTCCAGGAAAAGGGGTCACCTTTTAAAACAAACGCAATCTTTTTCATCAGTTAAAAACCAGGATTTTATCAAAGATAGTTGATAGCTTTGAGAGATTATATGTAGAGCTGCTTTCGCAAAATTCAGGGTAGGTCAAAATACCGCGCTGATGAGCAGAATGAGCACAGAAAAGGAGCCTAACGCCCAGCTCTTTAAAAAATTCAATCCCGGGACGCTGGATATAATAAGCCCCGTTTCCGGAGAAGAATATGCTCACCTCGGCTTTTTGCGATAGAGCTCTAACTAGCATCTTCAGGGTTAAAAAATCCTTTGAAAAGGGATTGCTGGTTACTACAAAAAGCACCTTCATTTTACTCTTCTGAGTATTATTTCCCATAAATTTTCATCAAGCTTATTAACAGCTATGACCTCCTGACCCTCTTCTTGCATGCTTTTGGGAACGCTTCTGGCTGATGGTTCATAGTCTACCAAAACTCTAAGCACCTCACCGACCTGCATAGACTCTATCGCTATCTTACTTTTTACGAAAGTAAAGGGGCAAACCTCGCCCCTGATGTCCAGCTCCTGCATCTTCATTTTGCAAGCACCCTCTCAATTTCTGCTATGGATGTTATGCCTTTTCTAACGCGCAAAATTCCGGCTTCATAAAGCGTTCTCATACCTTTTTTGCGAGCAAGGTCTCTTATCTCCTCTGCATTTGCTCCTTTGACTATGATTTTTCTTAAATCTTCATCTATTTCTAGCAGTTCGTGCACTGCAGTTCTGCCTTTGTACCCACTGCCTTTACAGTTGTCACAACCTTCTGGATTGGCTTTATAAATTGTTATATTCTCATCCGGGGATTTTAACACTCCAAGTCTATAAAGCACATCCCTTGGAGTATCGTCAACAAGTTTACACTTAGGACACAGACGTCTTATTAACCTCTGGGCAACTATTAATATAACCGAAGAACCAACCAGGAAAGGCTCTATTCCCATATCCACCAGCCTAGTTATCGAAGAGGGTGCGTCATTTGTGTGAAGCGTTGAAAAAACCAAGTGACCTGTTAGAGACGCCTTTATAGCAATTTCTGCAGTTTCCTGGTCACGTATCTCACCTATAAGGATAATGTCTGGGTCTTGCCTTAGAAAGGCTCTCAGGATACTTGCAAAGGTGAGTCCTATTTTGTCATTTGCCTGAACCTGATTAAGACCTGGAATTGACACCTCAACCGGGTCTTCAGCTGTCATTATGTTAACATCAGGGGCATTTCGCTCCATCAAAGAAGCATATAGGGTGGTGGTTTTACCTGAACCGGTAGGACCTGTAACAAGAACCATGCCCCAGGGTTGCCAGATTGCTCTTCTGAACTTCTCAAGGTCGTCTGGCTCAAAACCAAGGTCATCAAGTTTTACTCTCAGGTATTTCTCGGCTTCTTGAATCCTCATTACGACCTTTTCGCCATGAACCGCAGGTACTGTAGAGACCCTCAGGTCAACCTTTGAGCCTTTGTATGTGGTTCTGATTCTGCCATCCTGGGGTTTTCGCTTTTCTGCAATATCCAGCTTTGACATTATCTTAAAACGCGCTGCGAGAGGGTCTTTGAATTTGGCCGGCAGCTTATGAAAAACCCTCAAGACGCCGTCGACTCTGTATCTTACTACGAGCTCTCTTTCCTGAGGCTCTATATGTATATCAGAAGCGCCCAGGGTTATGGCTTCGGCAATGATACCGTTTGCCATTTTCACGATCGGTCCTTCTTCCGCACCTGCAGCGAGCGCCTGCGCCGAAAGTTCTGGAGCTTCTTCCTCGACCTCTATTGCATCCCCTTCATCAAATTGCTCGTTTATTCTATCCAAATCAAGAGGCGGGTATATTTTGTTTAGAATCTCCTCAACGGTCTTTCTGGGGGCTATATAGGGCACTACTATGGCTTCAAGCTTGCTCCTGAAGCGAAGCTCGTTAAAGGCAGCCTGATTAAGTGGGTTTATGGTAACCACTACGAGTTTACCGTTCTCTCTCTTTACAGGTGCTATGTAGTGCTTTCTCAAGAGGTCCTGTGGCAGGATGTTTTTGAGTTCATTTGGTATATCAACATCGTTGATGCTGCCCTTCCATATACGCTGTGCCATAACCCGCCCATAAAATTCCATCAACTTTTCATCACTTAAAATACCAAGTCTCAGAAGGGCGTTAACAGAATCCTCATCTTTATTTCTCTCTTTTTGAAGACGGTCTAAATCAGTTTGCTTAATAAATCCAAGCCTTGACATAAACTCAAGTAGTCTTAACTCATCCATGATTCACTCCTCCTCCGGAAATTTACCACTTTTAACTTCTTTTATAAAACTCTCAAGAGCAGACATCATGCTCTCATAAGCGTTCATATAGCGCCTCACAAACTTTGGGCTCTTGGGTGTCATTCCAACAAGGTCGTGAAAAACCAACACCTGCCCATCGCAGTAAGGACCTGCTCCTATACCTATACTTATGGCATTTATTTTCTCGGATAGACGTTTTGGAATTTCCATAGGGACGCTTTCAAAAACTATCATAAAAACTCCTGCCTCATCCAGAGCAACAGCATCCTTCTCCACTAAAGAAGATTCTTCACCTTTACCGACTAATCTATAACCACCTATTAAATTTACGCTCTGAGGGGTTAAACCCACATGACCTACCACAGGTATGCCAGCTTGCAAGAGCTTTTTTATAGTGTCTGAGAGGTATGCACCGCCCTCCAGTTTAACCGCATTTGCGCCGGTTTCTTTCATAACCTTTGAACAGTTTATAAGAGCCTGCTCAGGACCAAGTTGATAACTCATAAACGGCATATCTACAATAATAAAGCTATTGGGAGCTCCTCTTCTGACAGCTCTTGCATGATAAATCATCTCTTCAAGGGTTACAGAGAGAGTGCTCTGATTACCCTGAAAGACCATACCCAGAGAATCACCTACTAGCAAACAATCGACCCCAGCACTTTCACAAAGTTGTGCGCTAAGATAATCATATGTTGAGACCATTACTATCTTTTCACCTGAAGACTTTTTGCGCTTTAGGTCTCTAATTGTGAGTCCTTTCATGTGCCATTTACACTCCTGAGAGTGCTAAGTAGCTCCTTTACAACACTTTTTAGACTTTCAATGTCGTCCATATCCCGCATTAGTCTAACCAGCTGGAGCACATTTGGCAAAAGCTCATCTCTGCCAGGTCCTTCACCTACCTTGAGCTGGTATGCGCTGGCGGTAATTGGGTTTATGATAGAGTTGACTATTTTTCGTGCAATCAAGCGGTCTTGTGTGTTTAAAAGGTCTTCAAGACTTGGCTGGACTTTTTTGAGGAGATTTAGACCTATTTCAAATTCCTTAGACATTCAGGGTCCTCCAGCGAGCTTAATTTTAACTTAAGGTTATCTATTGAGTCTTCGGTTGTCAGACCAAGTTTATCCAGAAGTTTCTCCACGCTCAACCATCTTTTCAAAACCATGCCCTGAGTGATAAGCCTTAGAAAAGGCTCTTTGTAAGGTGTCATCCCAAGGTCATAGAAAAACTTCTGGAAAAATCTCGCATAGAGGAGATGAAGGACCGCGTGTTCTATACCGCCTATGTAGAAATCAATGGGCATCAAAGACGAGGCAAGCGAAGGTTCAAAAGGTTTTTGGGTATTTTTAGGGTCACAAAACCTCAGAAAATACCAGCTTGAGTCAAAGAAAGTATCCATCGTATCTGTCTCACGCCTTGCTAAAGAGCCACAGCGAGGGCATTTAACATTTACAAACTCCTGAGAGCTTTCAAGAGGATTGCCATGCCCTGTTATTGATATGTCTGTAGGTAGCAAGACCGGAAGGTCCTCATCTCTTAAAGGTACTATACCGCAGGAAGGACAATGAATTATGGGAATAGGCGTTCCCCAGTATCTCTGGCGGGATATGTTCCAGTCTCTTAAGCGGTATGTAATCTGGAGCTCACCAAGACCAATTTCGCAAAGGCGTGATGTGATTGCCTTTTTAGCAGATTTACTATCAAGTCCTGAAAAGACATCGCTATTTACCAAAATACCCTCTTCTTCAAAGGGAAGACCCTCATCGCCAGAAGCGGATTTAACAACTCTTTTTATCTCAAGACCGTATTTTATGGCAAAGTCATAATCCCGAGAGTCGTGTGCCGGGACCCCCATAACTGCCCCTGTGCCATATTCATAAAGAACATAATTTGCGACAAAAACGGGAACTTTCTGATTGCTTAGTGGGTGTTTTGCATAAACGCCCAGAAAGAGCCCTTTTTTCTCGGTTGCTATCTGGCGCTCACGGGTTGATAGGTGAGAGAGTTCTTCTAAAAAGCTATCAAGAGCTTTTGAAGAGCCGCCTTTTATAGAGAGCTCCTTTGCAAGCGGGTGCTCAGGCGCAAGGGCTATGAAGCTAACACCAAATATCGTATCAACACGTGTGGTGAAGACGTCTATTGGTATATCCTCTACGAAAAACCTGACTTTTGTCCCTTCGGACCTTCCTATCCAGTTTATTTGCTGGGTTATTACCCTCTCTGGCCAGAGACCTCTTAGCTCTTCAAGGTCGTCCAGAAGACGCTGGGCGTAAGCTGTTATGCGTATAAACCACGAAGGGACTTGCTTTCTCTCAACGGCGGTTGAGCATCTCCAGCAGCGACCTTCTATGACCTGCTCGTTTGCAAGAACGGTTTCATCATTTGGACACCAGTTAACCTCTGCCGATTGTCTATAGACAAGGCCATGTTCATAAAGTCTTAGGAATATCCATTGATTCCAGTGATAGTATTCAGGGCTACAGGTAATCACCTCACGCTTCCAGTCATACGAAAGTCCAAGAGACATCAGCTGCTTGCGCATGTTTTCTATGTTCTGGTAGGTCCACTTGGCAGGGTGGACGCCATGTTTGATGGCTGCATTCTCTGCAGGCAAGCCGAATGCGTCAAAACCCATAGGGTGCAGAACCGAATGCCCAAGCATTTTCATAAACCTTGCAAGGGCATCCCCTATGGAATAGTTTCTTACATGACCCATGTGTATGTTCCCGGAAGGATAAGGGAACATCTCAAGGACATACAGCTTGTTGTCAAAACTCTCAAGTTCAAAGGCGGAGTTTTCGCGCCATATATTTTGCCACTTTGACTCTATTTTTTGAAAGTCATACTCAGCCATCCGTATATAAATTTACAACCAAAAGGGCATTAAAGCTCTTTATACCAATAACACACTTAATTATATTTTTATAAGCTGAGATTTGTCTGGAGGTGACAAGATGGAATCGTCTCGCAGAGACTTTCTCGGGATGGCGGTTATGGGTATGGGCCTAACCGGATTAGCTTTTGCCCTGTACCCTTTTGTAATGTCGCTTGCACCAAGCGCCGCATCCTTGCAGGGCGCTAGAGTAGAGGTTGACATAAACTCTCTTCCAGAAGGTCAGGTAAGGGTCTTTTCATGGAAGGGTAAGCCAGTTTTTGTTGTAAAGCTGCCGCAGGGTTTTAGCTGGGGAGGTTCTGTCAGGTCAGCCCAGAATCAGTCTCTACTCAAAGGTCAGGATGTTTATGCGATGATAGCAGTATGCACGCATCTTGGCTGTGTACCTATCTGGAAGCCACAGGGAGAAGGGGATTTCAAGTTCCCGGTTTTTCACTGCCCATGTCATGGAGGGTATTACTCGCCCTGGGGCGATGTAATAGCAGGACCTCCACCAAAGTCGCTATCTTTACCCCCTCAATCCCGTGAGGCTAACAAACTCGTAATAGGACAAGAGGGGTTTATAAAAGAGCAAACTTAAATATGAGGTGTGAGACATGATAGGAAGGATTGGGAAGTGGATTGATGAGAGAGCTCATCTTGGACAGCTCTGGCAAAGCCAGATGAGCGATTACAAAGTGCCAAAAAACCTAACTTTCCCATACGCCTTTGGTATCATGGCGCTGGTTGCGTTTGCAATTCAGGTTATCACGGGAATATTCCTAACGATGTATTACCAGCCGGATATCAACAGGGCATTTGACAGCGTCAATTACACGATTATGCGCGATGTTCCTTTTATGTGGCTGATAAGACAAATTCATGCAGCCGGTGCAAACTTCTTCCTTGCGGTTGTTTATTTGCACATTTTTACAGGAATTTACTATAACGCTTATAAAAAACCCAGAGAGCTTACATGGATTGTTGGGTGGCTTATATACTTTGTCCTGCTTATGACAGCTCTTACTGGATATTTGCTCCCCTGGGGACAGCTATCCTACTGGGGTATGGTGGTTACTGCTGAGATACCAACCTCTATAGATTCTGCACCGATAATAGGTAAGCTCAAGATAGGAGAAACCATAGCAATCTGGATGAGGGGAGGATACGAAATTGGGCAAATAACTCTCGGGAGGTTCTTCGGTCTTCATATATGGCTATTGCCACTACTTTTGATGGGTCTTGTTATGTTTCATCTATACCTTGTTCGTGCCGCAGGGATCACAAGCCCAGATGGAAGGGAAATAGACAAGAAAAAAGAAGGCGTTCCTTTTCACCCTTACATAACTCTGAAAGAAGGCGCATTTTTGATGGGATATCTGGCGCTATTTTTCTACTTTGTATTTTTTCATATGAGCCACTTTTTACCTGCAGATAACTACGACCCCGCAGACCCATTCAGAACTCCCGCTCATATTGCCCCTGAGTGGTATTTACTTGCTTATTACACAGTTTTTAGGTCTATTCCTGATAAGTTTCTCGGTTTTGTTGCGTTTAACCTTATACTTATACTCCTGCTGGTTTTGCCTTTTCTTGATTTCTCGCCAAAAAGAAGCGCAAGAAACAGACCTCTATTCTTTGCCCTTTTTGTATTGCTGATTGTGTCCTCAATGGCGCTTACAATTCTAGGCACTATGCAACCAACAACAACAAATGCAATACTTGGGCTTATATTCACACTCGGAGTCTTTGCATTCTTCATAGGAGTCCCGATAATCTCGTATATTGAGCTCCGTCAATACAGGGCAAAAGGAGGCTAAAGATGATAAAGTCGGTGTTTTTCACACTCCTCATAGGCGGATTTTTCTTCATTCTATGGATAAAAAACCCATTCCTGCATCGCGAGGTATACGAAGTGCCGGCTCAGCAAGCAAAGATAGCCTCTGACACGACTAATCATGCAAGCGAAGGCAAGACTCTTTTTCAATCTTACTGCCAAGCATGTCACTCTGTCAGGTACGACGGGGTTTATTTAAGTGCAATAGAGGCAAATCCAAAGTTTGCAGACCTTAAGCAACAATATGGCAAACTAATACCGCTGGATGTTTATAAAAGCGTCTTTTCTGAGGATTTAAAAGCTCTTAAAGACAGCTTTGGTAAAGTCCCGCCAGACCTCTCGACGATGTATCTGGTTAAAGGTCAGGGATACTTATATAACTACATACTCAATCCCAATCAGGTCTTGCCCGGAACTTCCATGCCAAAGGTAATTGATGACCCAACCCAGACCGCAAAAATAGTGGCATATTTAAAATCCGTCTCAGAACCTGCTGAGAGGGAAAAAGAAAAGCGCGCTATGATGGGTATTGGAACCATAGCTTACTTTACGGTAATGGGATTTTTAATTTACATCTGGCGAAGAGGTGTTCTTAAGCGCAAAGGTCTACTTTAAGACAGTCTTTTAATTCACAAGCCCCGCAAAGCGGGGCGCTTTTACAAAAATATTTACCGTGATAATCTATAAGCGCATGGAATTCTTTATAAACCTCAAGGTCTTTGGGAAGCTCTCTCTCAAAAAAATCTTTAAGCGTGGAATATTTACCCTTAATACCCCTGTATCTGTAGATAAACCTGGAGGTGTATTTATCTATCACAAAACTTAGCTTGCCAAAGGCATAGAGAAGTATACAGTCCGCAGTTTCCTGACCTATACCGGGAAGTCTAAGGAGCTCTTCCCGTGAGATGTTTTCAAGCTCTCTTGCACTCTGGAATATGCTTGCAAACTCTTTGAGTCTATGAGCTTTTTGATTGTAAAACCCTGCAGGTTTTATAAGCTCTTTTATAAAATCCAAAGAAGCTAGTTTAAAAAACCTCAGGGATAACTCCCCTTGCTCTTTGATGTTATTTAGAGCCCTCTCGACATTTTTCCATGAAGTATTTTGAGTAAGGATTGCGCCTATTATGATCTCTTCCCGCGGGTCTGTGCCTTTGAGAATATGATACTTTGAGTCAACTGGCCACCAGCCCTGAGGACCATAAAGCCTAAGCAAGCTCTCGTATAGCTCTATCAAGGACATTTTTTACCTCTTTAAAAACCCACTTCTCTCCTCTTCTGTAAGCAATACCCAGCTCCTTTGCCAGCTCCCTTGATAAAACCCCATGAGATAAAAGCAGTTGCAAAAACCTGCTAAGGTTATGAGTTTTAACATCAAACCTGGAGCTCTCAAAGTCTATTAAATAAATCCCATCCTCTGAAACAAGGAGGTTTTTATCAAGTTTATTCATCTCTCCCTTGTCTATGCCAAGAGAATCCAAAACCTGAATAAGCTCAAGCACTTTTATAAAAACCTCCAGCTTCTTCTCTTTAGAGAGATTTGCTCTTTTGAAAATCTCTCCTCTTATAAAATCATAAGCCACGAAATCAGTGCCATAAAACCTCATTTGAGGAAAACCCTCAAGACCTGAAAGCATCGAAAGGGCTCTGACCTCTCTCTTTACAAAATCCAGAACCTCTTTTGAACGGGCTACTTTTATAGCAAGGTCTAAATCCCCAAATTTTGCACGAAAGACATACCCTCGCCAGCCCTTTCCAACCTGCTCAAAAGTTTCTAAATGACTTTTAAGCTCCTCAAAGCTCCTTGCAAAGCCTGATTGCAAAATCTGCATCCTGCTTTGTATTGATATTAAAAAAACTGATTAATCCCGAATCGCGCCTTCCGGCGCATTCTTTAGTTAAAACCCTGCACTCAACGGATTTTAAAAGCGCCCTTAAGGAATAATTGCCTTTGCAAATTCTTCTTTCAACCTCTGGGAGCAAGGCAGTATGGTAAACCCCGGGCATTGGCTGAAGTCCATCAATGTCAAAAACGCATGCAAGCGCAGAAGCATTCTCAATAAGCACATTGAGAATCTCTCTTTTGATAAAAGGCGCATCCGCACTCAGGAATAAAATCCTCTCACCGCTGGCATAATAAAGCGCGCTATAGAGCCCGGCCATGGCAACATGCGTAGAAATCAGGTCTTTATAAACTTTTACGCCTTTAAAGCTTTCAAATTTCTTCGGGTCTTTGCAAAGTATAGTTATATCAAAACCTTCAAGGGCGTCAATAACCCATTTAATGATGGGCTTTCCGCAAAGATTATAAAGAGTTTTATCCTCGCCAAATCTTGAAGACAGTCCACCTGCGGCTATAAAAGCCTGCATCTATTCAAGCTGGATAAGTTTTGCGCCATTCGGGAGGTAAGTGATGTTTTCTTTTCTTACAGGCAGGTAAAGATTGCTGCCTGCGGGGACTACATTGCCTTTTATGTGCGGATTTAGGTCTTTAAAGACAGATTCGCGAAGCGAGCGCTGATTTATGAGCTCTTCGACCGGAGTGTCTTTATTTACGCTTTCGCGATTTATTGCAATCGTTTGCAAGCTTGCATTAATGCCGTATTTTTGAGGGTTTCTATTGATTAAAAGCACTGCAAAAAAGGCAGGGACATAGTTTCTGGTCTCTAAAGGCAAAGCATCCTGAGTTATCCAAAAGTCAAGACCCCCTGTGCGACTTGAGACACAATTCTCACCGCAGTTATAACTAGCAAGCGCAAGCTCCCAGTTTCCAAACATCGCATAGAGGTCTTTAAGGTATCGCATCGCGGCGTCAGTGGACTTTGCAACATCAAAGCGCTCATCAACCTGAGAATCAACCCTTAAACCATACCTTCTTGCAGTTGAGGGTATAAACTGCCAAAGACCCGCAGCCCCCGAGCGCGATATTGCAAAGTTGTTATAAGCACTCTCTATAACCGGCAAAAGGGCAAGCTCTTCCGGCATTCCGTGCTGGCGAATGATAGGCAAAATCACAGGCATATATAGACTTGCCCTTTGTAAAGAGGTTTCTATGTGGCGTTTGTTACGGGTGTAGAACTCTATAAAGCGCCTTATCTCTTCCCTATTAGGGACTGGAATGCCAAGAGCTTTTGCCTCTTGCTGGATAAAGCGCTCTTCCTCTTCTGAAAAAAAGTGAGAGCCTTTTTGCAAAATAGAGAGCTGATTATTTGCCTTTGGCAAAACCGCCTGCCTGAAAGCCGGGCTACAAGATAGGATAAAAGAGCAAAGAATCATCAAAAGCTTTGCCACTTCCCGCCTCCTTAAGTTGATATGATTATACTAGATGGAATTTGATTTTTGCGAGCTTTCCAAACCCTTAAGAGACGCCATAAGCCTTCGCGGATATCAAAAGCCCACGCCAATTCAAAAAGAGGCAATACCCCTTGCGCTTCAGGGCTTTGACATCATGGGTCAGGCACAAACAGGCACTGGCAAGACCGCCGCATTTGCAATACCTATAATTGAAATGGCAAAACCTGAAGGTAAAACGCTGGCTCTTGTGATGACCCCAACCAGAGAGCTCTCTTCTCAGCTAAAGCAGGAATTTTCTTCTCTATCAAGGTTTAAGCACCTGAGAGTTTATAGCTTCTATGGCGGAATGCCGGTGCAAAGAGACATAAAGCTCTTATCAAGCACTGTCCCTGATGTGGCAATAGGAACCCCGGGAAGATTAAAAGATCTGATGCAAAGAGGCGTGCTTGATGTAAGCGCGGTTAAGTTTTTGGTGCTTGACGAAGCTGACATGATGCTTGACCTTGGGTTTATGGAAGATGTGGACTGGATAATATCAAAAACCCCAAAAGAGCGCCAGAGCTTTCTCTTTTCAGCAACGATACCACCAAAAATTCAGGAAATTTCATCAAAACATCTAAAGCCAGATTTTAAATTCGTCAGGATAATCTCAAAAGAGCTAAGCCCTCAAATAGAAGAGAGGATTATAAATCTCTCTTCAAGCGAGCAAAAGCTGGCAGAGCTTGAGAAAATTCTCAGAGAGCATCAAAAAGAACTCATAATAGTTTTTGTAAAAACCAGAAAAGACGCAAAAGAGCTAAGCGCTCTGGTTAAATCAATGGGTTTTGACGCAGTTTCACTGCACGGGGATATGACCCAAAAGAGCAGGGAACACTCTTTAAAGCTCTTTAAAGAGGGGAAGGCAAACATCGTCATAGCGACAGATGTCGCATCAAGAGGTCTTGATATAAAAGGCGTTGGCGTGGTTATAAACTTCCACATACCCGAAGACCCAGAGGTTTATATTCACAGAATCGGACGAACAGGCAGGATAGGCAAAAGTGGAAAAGCCTTCAGCCTCGTAGCCCCTGAGGAGATGAAAGCTCTAATAAGGATCAAAAAACTAAAGCAAAAGGCCAGCGTTTGATGAAACTGGAAGAGAGGGCAAGAAAGCTTAGGCTCATTTTGCTCGATGTTGACGGGGTTTTAACCGATGGAAAGCTCTACTACACAGGCGAAGGCGAAAGCATAAAGGTCTTTGATGTAAGAGATGGACTTGGCATAAAGCTCCTTCAGGCTGAAAAACTAATAGTCGGGGCAATATCAGGGAGGGACTCTCCTGCTTTGAGAGAGAGGCTTAGAGAGCTTAATGTAACTCCTGCAATCTTTGGAGAGTATAGAAAGCTAAAGGCTATGGAGAAAATCCTTGAAGAATTGAGCATAAAACCGGAAGAGACGGCTTTTGTTGGCGATGACCTTCCGGATCTGGCTCCTATGCAAAAGGTTGGTTTTGCGATTGCGGTAAGTAATGCCCACGAGATTGTTAAAAAGTTTGCGCACTATGTGACATCAAATAAGGGTGGCGATGGTGCAGTGCGCGAGATAGCGGAGCTTATACTAACTCTTAGAGGAAGCTTTGAAAAAACTTTAAAGAGTTTTTATGCTTAAGAGTTTGATTATAGGCATATTGACTTTGGCCCTTGCAATCATTTTAAAAAACTGGAGCAATGTCTTTAAGGAAACTTCTTATCAGGACGCTCTTAGCTCGCTTGAAGAAATCAGCATAAGATCTTACAGCAACAGCGGTATAGAGTGGATAATAAAGGGCAGGTCGCTTACTGCAAAGGGTCAGAGGGTGGAGTTTCAGGATGTAAAGCTATACTATTCAGACAGCGTGCTAACTTCAAAAGGTGCGGTCTTTAACAGGCAAACTGGCAACGGTCTTCTTTATAATGGGGTTAACTTAAAATCAAAAGAGCTGGATTTTTCCACAGATAGCTCTTACATAAATATGAAAGAGGGTTTAATCTGGGGCGATAGCAAAGTAGAGCTAAAGCTGTCAAACTCGCACACTTTAGGTGAAGGCTTTAAAATTCAAACAGATAGCGAAAAGATCAGCATCTTTAAGGTAAGGACGAGTATAGAATGAGAGTTTTTTTAATTCTTTTTACTGTTCTGATTGGATTTAGCCAGCCGATAGTTCTTGAGGCAGACCAGCTAACTTACGAAAAGGACAAACTTATATACACAGGCAATGTCAAAGTAAGCAGGTCAGACGGTGTTTTAAAAGCTCAAAAGCTCGTTATCTTTCTTGACGAAAAAAAGCGCGCAAAGAGCGCAGAAGCAAGCGGTCAACCCATTTATAGAGACGAAAAGAGGCAGGCAAGCGCAGATATAATCCAGTATGATTTTGAGAAGGAGGTTTTAATCCTTAAAGGCAACGCAAGATTGCAAGAGGGTGAGAGCTTTATACAAGCCCCCCAGATAGTTTACTTTCGCAAAGAGGACAGGGCCATTGCTCAAGGCAGGGTAAAAACCGTTTATGTGGAGGAAAGCCGTGACAAAGTCCCAGCTGATAGAAAGCCTTAGCGAGGAGTTTGAAATCAGCATAGAAGAGGCAAGAATGTTTGTGGAAGAGTTTTTGCAAGCTATTGCGGATGAACTTATCTCTTCAGGGAGGGTAGAGCTAAGAGGTTTTGGGGTCTTTAGAGTCAAAAGTCAAAGAGGCAGGTTTGTAAAAAATCCAAAGACCGGCATAGAATACTACGTAAACTGGCGCTTAAGAATTTCTTTTAAAACCTCAAGCGCTTTTTTTAAAAAGCATGAAAGTTGATGTTTTGGTTGTTGGCGCAGGTCCTGGCGGTTGCATGTGCGCCCTTGAGTGCGCAAAAGCCGGCATGAAGGTTTTTTTAATAGATACCAGAAAGTCCATCGGAGAGCCAGTCCAGTGCGCAGAATTCATACCTTTTCAGCTCTCATATAACCTAAAAGACATAAACTGGGAGATTTCAATAAAGCAAGAGGTTAAGAAGATGGTCCACTTTACCCCCTGGGGTGAAGTAGGCGAGATGAGCTCTCCCGGGTATGTTCTTGATAGAGCGGTGTTTGACAAAGCGATAGCTTCTCGCGCCCTTGAAAAGGGCGCGGTTTTGAGTTTAAAAACAAAATTCCTTGGATTTGAGGATGGCCTTTGTGTTCTTAAGAATTTAAAAACCGGAGAGCTCTTGAGAGTAGAGGCTAAATTTGTGGTCGGGGCAGATGGACCAAGGTCGCAGGTTGCAGCCTCAAGCGGTGGGGCAAATACCTGCTTTTTAGTAAGCGCCCAGAAAACTGTCAGGCTCGAAAGAGAGGTCAAAGACCTGTGGGTGTTTTTTAGAAGTTACATCCCCGGGGGTTATGGGTGGGTGTTTCCAAAGGGCGATCTTGCCAATGTTGGGGTAGGGATTGACCCAAAGTTTGGATTAGGTCTTGACCTTGCCCTCAGGGAGTTTTTAAAAGAGCTAAGAGCGATGGGGGTCTTTAGTGTGGAGCTTTTCTCAAGCGGTGGGTGGCTACCTGCAAATGGGCTTTTGAAGCTAGTAAGAGGTAGAGTGTTGCTAGTAGGCGATGCGGGGGGATTTTGCCACCCTATAACCGGGGCGGGCATTGCAAATGCGGTTATCTCTGGAAAAATGGCAGGAAGGGCCATTGCAGGAGGTCAGTTAGAAGAATACGAGCAGGAGGCAAAAGAGGTGTTTTATAACTCTTTAGAGCGCGCAAGAAAAAAAAGAGAGCTTTATATGCAAAGATGGGACAATTTAGAGAAAATAGTGCCACTTACATGGATAGGCTTTGAGGAATACTGGAGTAAAATTTAAAACTATTATGCAAGAGTTTTCAAAAGAAGCATCGCCACTTAACTGCGATGAGTGGAAAGAGCTGGAAGAAGCAATCGAGGAAACTGCCCGTCAGGTGCTTGTTTGCAGAAGGTTTCTAAAGCTCGTAGGTCCCATAGGTCCGGGGCATCAGATTGTGTCCTTTGATGTGCTCTCTGGCTTTGAGATAGGAGTTTGCGAGCTAAATAACTCAGGTGAGCCCCCAGAGCCTATAAAAAGCGTCAGGAAAAAGCATGTGCCACTTCCAACTATTTATAAGCCTTTTGCTATAAACTGGCGGGACCTTGAATATGCAAGGCAGTTTTCTTTGCCGATTGATACCTCTGCGGCAAGAGCCTGCGCCGTTGCAACTGCCTTTGCGGAAGATTCACTTATCATTAACGGCGATGAAAAGCTAGGGATAGAGGGCTTTTTAACCGCTGAAGGTCGCCAGAGTATGTCAATGAGCGATTGGGAAGTAATTGGCAATGCCTTTTCAGATGTCGTAAATGGCATATCAAAGCTGGTTGAAAAGGGGTCTTACGGTCCATATTATCTTCTTCTTAACCCGAAAGATTACATAAAACTCAATAGAATCTATCACAACACGGGCATTCTGGAATTAGAGCAGGTTAAAAAGCTCGTAAAAGATGTATTTCAAACTCCCATAGTGCCTGAAAAGAGGGCGATACTGCTTAGCGCAACGCCTGCGGACATGGATCTGGTTGTTGGAATTGACATGAGTCTTTTTTATGTTGAGAGCTCTGGCATGAATCACTACTTTAGAGTCCTTGAGATGGTCCTGCCAAGAATAAAAAGACCTTCTTCCATACTCGTTATTGGTAAGTGACAGAGCGCTACAGAGTCATAGCAAGGCTTTTAAAAGAAGAATACGGCCTTGAGGTTGAAGTAAGCCACGAGGGCTGGGGCGCGGGCTATGACCCGCTTGGTGCTTCTCTAACGGAGATGTGGGCAAGGGGGGAGTTAAAAGACATTCCTAAAGTTGCAAAAGTTCCTGCGGGTGTTGTTATAAATACCTCAGAACTTGGAAAAGACGACAAAAGAGCCATTTCAATATGCAGGCATCAGATAGAGCTCCTTCTCGGGACAGACCTGTACCTCTGGAGGCAAGGTCAGAGAGAGTTTTTTAAATTTGGATATAACCCAAGTAGCTTCGTGGTCATCTTTAGCGTGCTTGAATATCTAAGAGCTCTTCATAAACTTTCAAACACCCATCCTGAGAGCTACGAGATATTAATCAAAAACATACAGCAAATACTTAAAGGCATAAAATCGACCTACCCGCATCACGAGTTTGCAATCTCTATTTTGCAAAGCAAGACCCAGGGCATTTATCTAAGAGAGGATTTGCAAAACGCGCTTGAGAGGTATCTAAATTCCTCCCCCGACGAGGCTTTTGAGATTATTTTTGAAAACTTTCTTAGCCCTTATCTTAAAAAGCTTGACGAAAGTGCAGAGCTTAGTCAGGTTATTTTGCTAAAAAAGCAGGCAAAACAGGAACTAACCTCAGCTCGCTCTGGCAGGATTATGACGGACTTACTTAGAAGACTTCCCATAGAGCTCCAAAAAGACCTCGAGAGCGAAAGGCAAATTGATGAAGAGCTCAAGCTAAAGGTCTTAAAAAGCGTCAAAACCGCACCTGAATGGATGAAGGATTACCTCAAACAAATGACCCAGATAGAGATTCTGGAAGAAGACATAAAGTTTTTCTCTGAATTTTTGCCAAGAATGCTCGAAACTGAAATAGAGCACAGGGGCTTTCTCTCATTTATTATAAAAAGCTGGGAAGCGCAATCTAGCCTGACTAAGGCCAAAGCCACGGGCGGAGGAGCAACATACAGCGAGATTAAAAGACCGGCTGCCCTCTATATAGACTCTCTTCGTAAAAGACTCCTTTCGATAATGCCAGACAGCGAAGAGCTCTTTGGCGGAAAATTCTACACAGGCAAAAGGCTCAATTACAGCTCTTTAAGCTCTGAAATACCCATAAAAAGGGGCAAAATCTACCAAAGGAGAGAAAAACCCACTCAGGGCAAGATGGCTTTCAGACTCTTGCTTGACATATCAAGCTCCATGAAAAGAGAGGATAAACTACAAACCGCCCTTCGGGCGAGCCTGGTTTTTTGTGAAGTTCTTAATAGTCTTAAAATAGATTTTGCCTTTGATGCATTTAACGAAGAGGTAATTTCTCTAAAAGAGTTTGAAGAACAGTACGAAAGAGCTCTTGATAAAATCCTGAGACTCGCGACATTGCCCTCTGGCGCAACGAACCTTGAAAAAGCTATTACTTACTCCCATAAGAGCTTGCGAACGTTTTGTCTAAAGAGCTCTCAAAAGGGGTTATTGGTTGTTTTTTCAGACGGAGAGCCAACAAGAGGCGCAAAGTCAGAAGAGCTTAAATCCCTCATTCAGAGTCTTAAAGCGATTATGCCAATAGTCGCCTTTGGGGTAGGAAAAAGCTCTGTAGAGTATTATTTTGAAAAAACTGGCACAAACTTAAAAGCTATTGGAGAGCTCCCTCTTGCCTTTGGCAGGCTAATAGAGAGTCAATTAAGGAGACTTCTAATCTATCAACAGCAATAATTTCGCGAGAGAGCGGTTTTTCAATCGCAAAATTTATCTCATAGCGCTTGCTGAATTTTTTTGCTTCAAGCATAAATTCCATCGCCTGCTCTCGCTGACATAGAGCCAGATTGGTCAAAGACAGCAAAAGATATTTCTCAAGACTATCTTCACATATTAAAAGCCACTTGGTCGCTTCAAGATACTTAAACTCCGCTATGTATCTAAGAGCTCTTTCAAAAACCCCATCCCCCTGAAGGTCGTCTTTATAAAGTCTCTTGCCGTCTTTAAAAATCAGGATTCTAAAACCTACCCTCATAAAGTTAATACTAATGGAGCTAAGTTTTTATGTCTCAAGAGAGCTATCTGGTCTAAGGCTCGATCAGGCCCTTAGCAAGGTAGATAAAGCCTCTTCAAGGAGCTATTATCAAAAGCTCATTGAGCTCGGAATGGTCTATGTCGATGGCAAGGCAGTTAAAAAGCCCTCTCAAAAGCTCATCGAAGGTCAAAATGTAGTTGCGATAAAGCTCAAATTAAACCACGAGTTTGTTGCAAAGCCCCAGGAAATAGACATTGATATACTTTACGAGGATAAAGACCTGATAGTCGTTAACAAACCCTGCGGTATGGTAGTTCATCCCTCACCCGGACATGGCGAAAAGACCCTGGTAAATGCGCTTTTATATCGCTCAAATCTATCAACGGTTGGGGGTCTTGAAAGACCGGGGATAGTCCACAGACTCGACAAAAACACCTCAGGACTCATGGTCGTTGCAAAAAACGACCTATCTCATATCTCTCTTGCAAGACAGTTTAAAGAAAGAGAAGTCAAGAAGTTTTACCTTGCACTGGTTTCAGGAGTGCCGCTTTGGGAACATAAAATAATAGATTCCCCCATAAAAAGGCACAATGTTGACAGAAAGCGCTTTAGCGTAAGTTCAGAGGGCAAACAAGCCAAAAGCGAAGTTTGGAAATTAAAGAGCTTTGAAAACCATAACATAAGTCTTTTGAAAGTTAGAATATACACAGGTCGCACACATCAAATCAGGGTTCACCTATCATCAATCGGGCATCCTGTGTTTGGCGACGAGCTTTATGGCTTTAAAAAAAGCCGTTTTAGAAAAGACTTTGTTGAAATAGTAGGCGATTGCAACATGCTGCATAGTTATTATCTTGGATTTTTTCACCCGCGAAGCGGGGATTTTATGGAATTTAAACTTGACCCTGGCGGAAGTTTCTTAGAGCTCCTTGATAAGCTCGAGGAGTCTTGACCTGAGCCTCTCAATAGCCCCGGGAGGACCAAGAGCCACATAGAGGTCTGAGAGCTCTTTCTTTAAGAGGTCTAGCTTCTCAGAATCTTCAAGGTATTGCCTAGCTTTCAAACAGAGCTCTTTGTAAGAAGCCTGAATAAATTCAGGAATCAAGGCTCTATTTAAAATCAAATTAACCAAAGAAACAAAAGGAACCTTGACCAGTCTTTTGGCTATTAAGTAAGTTATGGGGCTAACTCTGTAAAAGACCACATGGGGGGCATTTAAAAGTCCTGCCTCAAGACTTGCTGTGCCGCTGGCAATTATGGAAAATCGAGCGTGCTTTAGAGCATCGTAGTTTGCCCCCTGGTAAGTAAGTATTTTGGCTTCTGGGAAGTGCTTTTTTAAATAGCTTTCAAAAGGCTTGAACGTTGGAATAACTATCTTTAAATTAGTCCTTAGGCATTTTATGACTTTTTTAAGAAAAGGCGTATGGCGCTTTATCTCGCTCCAGCGACTTCCGGGCATTATGGTAATGTAATCTCCCCCTGCCAGAGAGAGCATCTCTTGTTCTAAAGCCTTTGGTTTTGCTATATCCAAAAGCGGATGACCCTCGTAATAGACTCTTAGGCTTTCGCCAACTAGCTTTTTGTAAAACTCTGGCTCAAAAGGCAGGATGCAAACCATGGCGTCTACTGACCTTGCAATCTCAAAAGCCCTGTGGCTTTTCCATGCCCAAACCTGTGGCGAGATAAAGTAAATGATGCGCTTTGGTCTAACGCGGATTTTTTTAAGAAGCCTTAGGTTAAACCCGGGTGCATCACAAAGGAGCAACACATCATCGCTCCTTATCTGACTTTGAATCTGCCCAAAAAGAGATAGAGCTCTTGGCGCTTTGTAAATAGCTTCTAAAATCCCAACTGCGGATATTTCCTCTATTTTTGCTATTGATCTGACCCCTATGGATTCAAGCCCTTCGTCCGTTATGCCAAAGAGCTCTAGGTCAGTATCTTTAAAGATGTGCCTAAGATATAAACTCGCAGAGCGGTCAGCTACTGAGAGAAAAACTCTCATAAACGCCTTACAAAGGCATGGAAAGTGTCTTCTTTTCTCTCGATTCTTATGCTGATATCGTTTAATTTAATAAAAAACTCATGACTTATTTCCACTCTTGCGTTGCTTCTAATCGAAACATGCCTTTTTGCAATGGAGTTTTCGGAGGAATTTACAAAAGTAGCCTTTAAATAAGCGCCGTCATGATGCTCTAAAATCTCTGTTTGCGGGATGCTAAAGTAATTGGCAAGCTCTATCACCTCTTGCCATAAATTTAACAACTCTTTAGCCTCGAAACTGAAGCTAAAGCCCATATCTATGTCGTCTTCGTCTATGCTCTGAATTCTTTCTTTAATAGCTATCAAAAACCTCTCGGAGAGCTCTTTGAGTTTAAAGCTACATAGCTGCATAAGCTTTTCGTCAATTGGCATCTAATCATATACTAAAGCAAGTGAGGGCAATAATCATCATTCCAGCAAGGATAAGCTCTCAAAGACTGAAGAGAAAGCCACTTATTAATTTGCTTGGCAAACCGCTTATATGGTGGGTATGCAAAGCCTGTTTAGAAACCGGCTTTGAGTCAATTCTTGCAACAGACAACGCTGAGATAGAAAATGCGGTAAAAGAGCTAAATATAAAAACCTTTATAACTCCTTCTTCTCTTCCAAGTGGCTCTGATAGGGTTGCTTATGTGGTAAGAAACTTAAAAGTAGAGAAAATAATAAACCATCAGGGTGACGAGCCTTTTGCCTACAGAGAAGATATAAAGGCTCTAATAGAGGCTCTTGATGACTATCCTGTTGCAACACTTGCCAGAAAGGAAGAGTGTCAGGAAGATTCTTGCGTCAAAGTAGTTACAAACTCAAGAGGCGAAGCCCTCTATTTTTCGCGCTCGATGATTCCTTTTCAAAGATTTAAAAACCCCAATTACCCTCTTAAACATGTTGGAATCTATGCCTACAGAAAAGAAGTCCTGCTTGAATTTTGCTCTTTTGCCCAGAGCGAACTTGAGCTAACAGAAGGACTCGAACAGCTAAGATTTTTTGAAATGGGACTAAAGGTGAAAGTAATCAAAACCCAGAACTTCTATCATGGGGTTGATACAGAAAAAGACCTTGAAAAAGTTGCCGATAGACTGAGGCTTTTTAAGAGCTCTATGTTAAGTTTGTGATTGCCCATTAAAGAGCTTACGCAAAAGCCAGCCCTTGCACCAAGGAGGGAAAAATCGCCAATTAAGTCAAGCAATTTATGCCTCAGAGGCTCATCAGCATATCTCATTTTACCTCTGATGGGTTTTCCGTCTTTTAAAACTAAAACAGAATCAAAACTCGCGCCTTTTCCAAAGCCTTTTGATAAGAGCTCTCTTACCTCTTCATAGTAGCAAAAAGTCCTTGCATAAATTATTTGCGGTGCAAAGCCTTTAAAACTAACCTCTTTAAAATCAAAAAGCCCCTTTATAAACCCACTATAGGAAAAGACCTGCCTCTCACACGGTTTTGCAACAATAATTGATTTACCAAGTTTTACCTCAACTGGCTTTTGAATGTAAGCAACATTAGAAGGCTCGTTAAACCTCACTATGTGGTTTTTAAAGAGTTTAAAGTAATAAAAACCGCTACCATCAAGCGCAGGGAGCTCACTGCCACCTATCAGCTCTATACTAAGGTTGTCAATGCCAAGTATATACAAACTGGCAAGAAGATGCTCGACAGTTTTTATAAAAACCCCATCCTTTCCGAGGGTGGTTGCCCTTTGTGTATCAATGACATTGATAAAGTGGGCTTTTATTTTCTTGCCCCTATGAAAAAACCATATGCCGGTATTGGGAGCTTCTGGATGGAAAATTAGCTTTGAATAACTGCCTGTATGAAGTCCTGTGCCTTCTATCTCAAGCGTTTTACTGATACTTGCCTGAAACACTTAACTAAAGTATAAGTTTAACTTAAAGATGGTAGTAGTTATTGGCGGGGGGCTTGCAGGTGCAGAAGCAAGTCTTCAGCTTGCAAAAAGGGGCATAAAAGTAACGCTCTATGAAATGCGCCCAGATGTTATGACCCCTGCTCACAAAACAAAGGAGCTTGCAGAACTGGTTTGCAGTAATACCTTTGGAAGCATTGAGCTATCAACCGGCGCAGGTCTTTTAAAGAAAGAGCTTGAGACCCTCTCTTGCGAGCTCTTAAGAGTCGCCAAAGAGTTTTCAGTCCCCGCAGGAAGCGCTCTTGCAGTTGATAGAGAGCTATTTAGCAAAAAGGTCACAAAACTAATCGAAGAAAATCCCTTAATAGAGCTAAAGAGAGAAGAAGTCAAATCATTACCCAAAGAGGGTTTTGTGATAGTGGCAACCGGCCCGCTTACCTCACAGGCCCTTCAGGAAGACATACTTAAGCTAGTAGAGCATAAAAACCTATACTTTTACGATGCAATATCGCCCATAGTGGATGCATCGACCGTTGACTACTCAAAAGGCTTCTGGGGCTCAAGATATTCAAAAGGAAACGGAGACTACTTTAACTGCACGCTAACGCGTGAAGAGTACGAAAATTTTTACAAAGAACTCTTAAATTCTTCCCAGGTACCTCTCAAGGACTTTGAAAAGCCCGTATTTTTTGAAGGCTGTATGCCAATAGAAGAGCTGGCAAAAAGAGGTCCAAAAACCCTTCTCTTTGGTCCCATGAAACCAGTGGGTCTAAAAGACCCTAAAACGGACAAAAGACCCTATGCAATAGTCCAGCTTCGCCGTGAAAACATCCATGGTACTTTACTATCCTTGGTCGGATTTCAAACGAGAATGACATACAGCGAGCAGAAAAGAGTTCTGAGGCTAATTCCATGCTTGAAAGACGCGGTTTTCGTAAAGCTAGGTTCTATGCACCGAAACACATTTTTACAATCAAACAGAGTTTTAACCCCATTTTTAAACCTAAGAAAAGACAGAAACATCTTCTTTGCAGGCCAGATAACGGGCGCGGAAGGATACACAAGCGCCCTTGCAACCGGGCTTATGTGCGCTATAAATGTCTCCAGAATGCTTAAAGGTCTGGAGTCTACTGTTGCACCCCCTGAGACGATGATAGGCTCTTTAATTCGCCACATTACCACAAAAGAAGGCACTCTTCAGCCAGTTGCACCTGTTATGGGACTTTTACCTCCTCTTGAAAACCCGCCAAGAGATAGAATAGAAAAAAACATAAAGCTCTCAGAAAGAGCCCTCAGCGCTTTACAAAACTGGTTAAAAGATGTATGACCTTGTTATAAAGTCCGCAATACATTACAAAACTTCAAAAAAGGTCGATGTTGCCATTAAAGACGGCAAAATAGCCAAAATCTCTGAAGAGATTAAAGAAAGTGCAAAAGAGACCATAAACGCCTCAGGACAGATTATCATGCCCTCATTTGCAAACATGCATTCGCATCTTCCTATGAGCCTTCTAAAAGGCATTGGTGCAGACCTTCCTCTTATGCAGTGGCTGGAAAAGGCCATCTGGCCTATTGAAAAAGCTCTTGTATCTCCACAGTTTGTAAAAGACGGAGCCCTTCTTGGCATTGCAGAGGCAATAAAGAGCGGAACGACCCTCATTATGGATATGTATTTCTTTGAAGAGGAGCTTGCTTCTTTAGCAAAAAGCGTAAATATCCGTTTAGCTCCCGGCTTTGGAATCCTTGATTTTCCAACCGCAGTTGCAAAAACGCCAAAAGAGTATCTATCTCGCGCAAAGGAGTTTTTAAAAGCTTTCAAAAACGAGCCACTCATAACCCCTTGCATATGCCCGCATAGCGTCTATTCCTGCTCTAAAGAGACCCTTCTTTCAGCTCTTGAGCTTGCTACTTTAGAAAATGTCCCCATTCACACCCACTGCGCGGAAAACATAGAAGAAATCAAGCTCTCTATAGAAAAAAATGGTCTAAGACCTTTGGAATACCTCCATAGCCTTGGGCTACTGACCGGAAAGACCTTCCTTGCGCACTGTGTGTATTTGGAAAAGCACGAAAGAGAAATGCTTGCCCATTCTGGCTCGTATGTGGTTCACTGCCCTGAGAGCAACTTAAAGCTCTCAAGCGGTATTGCCCCTATTGTTGATTACATCAAAGAAAACATCAAAGTCCTCATAGGCACAGACGGGCCTGCGTCAAACGATGATCTTGATATGCTTGGCGAGATAAGAACCATGACACTTTTGCAAAAGCTAAAAAACCCGAAAGAGATGACAGCAGACCTTGCGCTCTCAATAGCCCACGCAGGCTTTAAGGCTCTATCAATCAACGCAGGCACTCTTGAAGAAGAAGCGGAAGCGGATCTGGTGCTTATTAAAACAGACCTAAAGCCCATAGACCCTCAGGCTCAAATAGTCTATAGCGCAAATCGCTCGGATATAACCACAGTCCTTTGCAAGGGAAAGCCCATCCTCTATAAAGGAGAGCTAACAACCATAGACGAAGAAGAGTTAAAAGTGCGCGCCACGAAGTGGCGCGATGAGGTTTTAAGATTTATCTAAAACGGGGTGTGGCTCAGGTGGTAGAGCGTCGGCTTCGGTAGCCGAAGGGCAGGGGTTGACGTCCCCTCACCCCGAGAAATACCCCTCGTCCAGTGTTGCATCATAGACCTTGCAAACAGGACCCTCTAAAAAAACCCTCTCAAGAGACTCGTCAAATCTAACACTTAGCCTGTCGCCCCCAAATGTGAAGATATTTAAGCTCTTTGAGTCTGTTAGCTTCTCAAGATATGTAGCTATAGCGCAGGCACAGGCGCCAGTTCCGCAAGAGAGCGTCTCTGCCTCGACCCCCCTTTCATAGGTTCTTATGAAAATCTCTCCGTCTTTTATGCTAACAAAGTTAACATTGGTTCCGGCGGGCATAAAACTCTCGTGGAACCTAATTTGCCTACCTATTTTGTTAACCTCAACACTTTCAATGTCTTCAACAAAGACCACAAAATGCTCAACGCCGGTATTGATAAACCTTCCCTGGATGGTCTTGCCGTCAAGAGAGAGCTCTCTCTTCCCAAAATCCTTCGCAGAGCCTAGCATAATCTCTACCCTCCCTGGGGAGACTATCCTA
>JBCNVD010000038.1:0-7603 GCA_039630345.1 Aquificaceae bacterium | reverse complement strand
GTTGTTGAGGAATTTAATTCAGCCTCAAGCAGGGCTATTCAGGTAGTTCCAGACGCGGTTCAGGTTCAGCAAGTTAACCTCCCGGAGCTGCCTGTTTGCAATTACGAGCAGTTTCAGAAAAGAACGATTAACCAGTCTGATATTGCCAGCTCGAGGGGCATAATAGTTTCTGAAGAGAGAACGGAGAAAAAACTCTATTATTTGACCTCTTATAGTAATTTTATAGCTTCAAATGAGCCTATAGTTGCGGTTTTGACTTTGCGCCATAGGTGATTTAAAGATGCTAAAGAAGGTCTTGATAGGGTCTTTGGGTCTTGCTTTGCTATCGCATGCGCAGGCCACAAAGTCCTGTGAGGAGATGCTTGACAGCTCCCCAAAGTCCAGATTGACGATAGATACAGCCAAAAATGTAGCGGTTGGGGCTCTTGTAGGTGGGGCCATAGGCGCCATGCTTGATGAATCAAACCGCGTAAGGGGCGGGATAATAGGTGGAATCCTTGGCGCTCTTGGCGGAACTGCAATCAGCATCTTGCAAAACGAAAGCAGGTTTATGGAAAATTACGATAAAGCAGCAAAGCGGTATGGATACTCTCCTTCTATGGGAGAATTTATAGCAATAGAGACAGTTTCTCCAAAAAATGCCCTGAATATGGGAGAATATGCAAACTTGATTGTTAAAGTAGTGGTTCTAACGCCTGAGGGTAGCAGAGGCGATAGCGCTTATCCGGTAACTATAAGGAGCTATCTTAAACAGAGGGATTATTTATTGCCCCTTGGAAGTGAAAATTACTATTTTCAAAATGGGACAACCCCGCTGGTTTACAATATTCCAGTATGCAACCTTTTTAAGCCAGGGGAGTATTCGATAGTTTTTGAGGGAATTGCCTTTGGAAAGAGGGTAAGCAATGAGGTTGTCTTCCGCGTTAATTAGTTTGATATTTATGACAACTCCTCTGTTTGCCCAGGAGTTTGAAACTCCTACAGAAACCCAGAAAGATGAAATTATAGAAAAAGCCAACGATATACTCAGAAAAGCAGGGGTTTCCGGAGCCAGAATTCAGAAAAATCCCGAAGGAAAACTGGTTTTGGCCGGGACTTTTTTAACTTATGACGAGTTTTTATTTGCGATAATGCTTATGAACAACCACTTTGGACCACAGCAGGTAAAGCCCATTTACGATACGCGCCTTGCTATTATCAAGAAAACCCCAACAGAGCTGTGTCTTATTTATGCACTTCGCGGTCAGGAATGCCCGCATGGGCGATTTGCAGTAGAAAAGCCTGCAAGGATATCACCGGTTCAGGCGAAAAAGTTTGCACTTGTAATAGGAGTCAGCAGGTTTTTAGACCCTACGATTCCGCCAGTTGCCGGTGCGGATGCTGACGCAAGAGCTTTTGAGCAATACCTGAGGGAGAACGGCTATCAAACAGTGCTTTTAGTTGATAGTCAGGCAACTGTGGATAATGTAAAAAAAGCCCTTAGAGACTTGTATAGCATAATCCCGGAAGGTTCAGAGCTTGTGGTGTTTGCAGCAAGTCACGGAGCTCCTGTAGATGAGCGCGGTGAGGTTGGAATAGTGCTTTATGATAGCTCCCAAAGAACCCGCTGTCAGGTAGACCCAAAAGCATCGGATAAGTATATAGACGCTTCTTTGAAGATGTGTGCATTGGTTAAAAATGCCTTTTCCATAAAAGAGCATGTTATAGATACTTTCGCAAACAGGAAGGTAAATATCTATGTGGTTTTGGATGCTTGTTATTCAGGGGATGCACTAAGGAGCTATACAGGGCTTGACAATCCTTACTATGTTGCAAGCACTTCTGAATACGAAAGGGTGCTAAAAAGTGCTCCAAATCTGGATATGGTAGTAACTGCCTCAAGTGGTGATAGAATGTCTTGGGGCGGTGCCTTGGCAGGGGAGTTTAGAAACAGACTCATTAGTTTCGTAGGGAGCAATTCAAGGATTCTAAGGGCTGATACGCAAACTCAGACTCCAGCATTTAACACCAGAGGAATAACAGTAACAGGAACCAAAAACAGGCAGGGAAAGCCTCAGCAATCACTTTCAGAATCTTCGCCAAGGGCAGGACAGCAAAGCTCTCAAGTCACGCAGGAAAGCAAGCACGGGGTTTTTACTGCATTTTTCTTAGAGGCGCTTCAGAAAAATAGCGGTCTGATAGCCAAATCTTATGAAGAAGCCTACCCAGAAATAAACGCTGTTTCAAAACAGCTTTGTTTGCAGGTTTATAAAAGCCCGCAAAAGTGCCCACCAGACGGGCAACAACCAGCACTTTATAGAATTAGAAAGTCAGAGCATAGTTTTCAACAAAGATAGGGAGGTATTTTTATGAGACCATATGCCCTAATTGCTATCTCTCTTGTAATAAGCGCATGCAACCAGATGCCTTTTATGAAAAAAACTCAAAAGGCGCAGGAGTCTCAGCCAACGCCTCAGCAAAGTACAGAAGTCAGTAAAGACCAAAGTCCGAGTGCGAGTATATCTCCATCAGCTGAAAAGTGCTCGCTTAAAGCCAACGACCACATCAACGCAGGTATAGCCTACATAAACTCAAATCAAGTCCTGAACGCAATAAAAGAGTTTCAGGTAGCTGTTAAGGAAAGTCCATCTTGCCCAACCGCTTATGGGAATTTAGTCTCTGCACATGTGCTTAACAACGACCTTAGGTTAGCAGAAGAAACCTATAAAATGGGTGTTGAGAAGGCGGGAGACGACGGATTTTTGCACGCAACTGGCGCAATAGCCTATGCAAAAAGAAGAGAATACGACCTTGCCCTTATAGCTCTTGCTAAATCCCTGGAGCTTGGATACAAAAACATAGATATGCTGGCAGGTCCAGATATTGAAGGGCTAAGGATGGAAAAGAGGGAAGAATTTTGCAATCTAATGGTGAAGTACTCAGTAGCAATAAAGGATTGCATAAAATAATTACTGGACCTTGATATAGGCAAACTTTTCGACGCATTGAAGATGTGATATAACAGCAACGCCAGATGGAACTATGGATGCAAACTCAACTAGGTTATCTTGAGAAATTTTCAGTCTATTTAAGGTAATATTACAAATATAAAAGTCAACCCCCATTAAGCTAAGGTCTTTTTCTTGCTGATGGAGTTCTGAGAGCTTAATCTGTTCCTGGCTCCATGGGGTTCCTGCAAGGTCTTTGACGAAGAATTTGAGTCCTTGCCCGTGAACCACTACTACAACTTTCAGCTTTAAGGGATTGTTTTCGTATACAGAAAGGTGGTTTCTTATGTTTGTTAACATAGTCCTGAAGCGGTCCTCTTGACCAAAATCACAGTGGTAAACGACTCCTAACTCTGCATTACTTTTTAAGTCTTTTAGCTCAAGCTTTTTGTTAGCACTTCTGACTGTAAAAGGAAGGGTAATACCCAATGTAAAGAGACCAAGAAGCAGTCTTCTATTCATAAGTAGACCTCCTGATGCTTAATTTAGAAAGTTTTAGATAAGATGTGAGTAAGTTTTTCTAATATAGACTTAAGAATTAAGAAATTTAGAACATAAAAATTGTTGAACAGCAGTTTGGAGATACTCTAAGATTGAGGCCAAGTTCTTTTGCTATTGAGAAAACACCTTCTGAAGGGAAAGTAATTGCGTTAACCCCCGCAAGCAAAGAATAGAGGTCAAACTTAAATCGCTCGCTGCCAGCGGGTCTTGCACAGCCTATCACAACAGGTATATTAGAAAGCTTGAGTCTTGCATACAGAACTACCTTTACAGAGTCCTCCACTCCTGGAGGTGGCAACAGTTGAAATCTTGCCTTGCCAAAGTATGGCATTACCACAACCAAAACCAAAGCGGAAGGGTTGAATTTAGATATCAAGTCTATGGCATTATATTCGCCAAGGATTTTGCCATAATGGAGCCCTATTATTATATGAGGCACTATTTTGTGATTAAACTTTTTAAGAGATTCCAGAGATTTTTCATAATCATCAACGGTTTTGTGACTTAATTTGTAAACATCAGATATAGTTCTGTTATCTCCTATTATGTCTATTAAAACCGCATCAACTTCGCATTTTGATAAAGACTCCGCAATTTTATCATCAACAAGCCCAACATGACATGTCAGTAGCATCCCGAGTTCTTTTTTTATCCTTTGCATTACATCAAAAAAGCGGTCCATCTCAACAATCCCGTCTCTGTTTGAACCTCCCGATATAAGAACCCCTTCTATTCCTCTATTTTTCAAATCGACAGCAACTTTCCATAACTCTTCAGGGGTCGTTGCGGGTATCATATGCCAGAGAATTTTAGAGGCACAATGATCGCACATCAGCTCGCAGTTTTTACCAGTCAGGGATATGTCCACAAATCTTGGACCGCCTTTTATTGAAAAATCATCTACTTCATAATGTTTGAAACCGGGACTGAAGAAAGTTACGATGTTATTAAAGTTTCTCTCTCTGACCAGCCAGCCATTTAAAAGCTCCTCGACGAGAGACTCGTCGAGGTCATATTCTTTTAAATCCAGGGCATTTAGCCGCACTTAATACCCTTTTCGTTTGCAACCTTGGAAAGCGCATCCACAGCAGCCTGACCTGTAAGGAGTTGTTTTATTTCATCAGGATTTGTAGGTTTTAATTTTGCTATCCAGCCCTGACCATAGGGGTCATCATTAGCCAATGCGGGATTTGTCTTTAGAGCATCATTAACCTCAACTATCTCTCCGCTTATGGGTGCTGGGACAGGACCAACCCATTTACCGCTCTCTATAGTGGCAACGCTCTTTCTACGCTCTATAGCCTTACCGGCTTTTTTGGGAGTATAAGCAACCAGCCTACCTGCCATTGCTGCCGCTATAGATGTCAACCCCACTGTATAAGTGCCGTCTTTGTTATCCCTCGCCCAGGTGAATGCATTGGCCTCCGGGTCTACATCGTAAAGAAGGTCTTCAGGGATATTGCATCCGTTTACAACCGCCATCTATCTCACCTCCTTAAAGTTTTCAAAAGATCATTACTTTATCTGCATTCATTGCCCTTATTGCAAACTCGCTTGCGGGAACTATACCATCAAGCTCTTCTATTAGTTCTTCTCTATTATAACCCATAGAGTCAATTGCTTGCTTGCAAGAGTAGAATCTCACGCCGGACATTTTAGCATCTTTCATAAAATCATAAACTGTTTTGAGTTTTTTATTATTTGAAAGACAGTTAGGCTCAGCTGCATACAAATTTTGCGCTATACCCTTTTTCAGTAATCTAGTTGCGTCCATATTAAAAAACATCTCTACGTCTGCTTCATTTGCTGCCATAAGCGCAGATATGTAAAAAGGAGAAGCACAGCGCCAAGGGGTTTTTGGTCCGCTGGTCATTAGTATTACTATTTTCATGACTGGAGCACCTTTCTTGCTTCTGCCTCGTCTGGCACACCTACAAAGGCGAGTTTACCATCTATTATAGTGGATGGAACTGCCCTTATCATTAACTTCTTAGCCCAAGCACGCCCTTCTGGCTTAGAAACATCAAGCACCTCAAAGTCAAAGTTATACTCATCTCTTAGTTTGTTCCAAAGACGCTCGGCATCAGGACATGTAGCACACCATTGAGAAACCAGCAAAATTACCTTCTTTGAAGCCATGGCTTTTTATGTACACCTCATGCAGATTATATCCCAGCGCTCGATGTATTCTCTCATAGGCTCTATGGCTTTTTCGCCAAAAAGGAGGTCTTTTGCGTCTCTGTTAAAATCTATAGACCTTAGCTTTACTATCCATCCATCCCCATAAGGGTCATAGTTTATGATGTCAGGTTTTTCAAGCACAAGTTCGTTTCGCTCTACAACCTCTCCCTCAACAAGGGCATTTATGGGCCCTGCCCACTTACCACTTTCCAGAGAGGCCACCGGTTTACCCTTTTTTATGAGCTTACCCTTATCCTTTATTCGGGCATGCAAGAGCCGGCCGGAGCGGACCTGTCCTATATCTGTAAGACCCATGGTCACCACTCCATCTTGCTCCAGCCTAAGCCAAGTCTGAGTCTCTATGTCGTAATAAAGATCAAGAGGAATAATGCAGCCGTTAAATTCCCAATGATTCATCAAGCAAGGCCAAGACTCTTTAAAACAGGTAGTGGATCAGAAAGGTTATCTTTGAGTTTTACATCTCCTGCACTATATCCGAATGCCAGCCCAAGAAGTTGAGTAAAGTATGCAACAGGAACATCCACATCGGGAACCCCGTTCATCATAAGTCTGTGCCTATACATCTCCAAAGATGCATGACATAGAGGACATTCCGTCGCTATTATGTTAGCACCGTTGCGTTTGGCAGTTTGCAGTATCATCATCACAAACTTTTCAGAAACTGCCTCATCCGAAAGAGCGTGTGGACCACCGCAACATTGGGTATGCATGGGTTCAAACTCAACGCTCTGTGCACCTGCAGCCTCAAGAAGGGCATTCATATAGTACGGTCTTTCGTCATCGTCTGCAGTTTCTCTGCGTCTTGGACGCACTTGCTCCTCCTGTCCACCTTTATGAGAGTAAGTCCTTGCATAAAAGTGTGGTCTTGTGTATAAACACCCGTAGTAATTTGCAACCTTTAGACCTTTCAAGGGCTTCTTTGTTCTCTCTCTAACTTTTTCTACTCCTCCTTCATGATAGAACCACTCGAGGATATGATAAGTATTTGGCACCGAATCAAGAGGATCCACTCCGCCCTCTTTGAGCAGGGCATTTACCTTTTCAAAGACCTTCGAGTCTGTCTCAAGAAAATACTCCGCTCTTTGCATAGAAAAGGAACAACCGTTACATGGAGCAACTATTGCGTTATGACCCTGCTTCTTAGCAAGAGACATATTTCTAGCATTTAGGAGCATGGTTCCCATAAAGGTGACATTTTTAGACTCCATTGCCCCACAGCAATTATAGTCTTCAAGATAGTCAAGCTCCAGACCAAGTTCTCTTGCCACTATTCTTGAAGATACATCGTAAGCTCTGGCTGCACCCTCGAGCGAACAGCCAGGGTAGTATGCAACTCTCTTACCTATGCTACCCATATCATAACCCCCTTATTTAAGAGCTCCCTCTTCCTCCATGGCTTTTCTAAGGACCTGCTTGAATCTGTTCCAGTTTTTAGTCCTTGGGTGAAATAGCATATGCTTTGCGTTAAGCATTAAAAAGCCTATGTTCATGCTCTTTATGGGTTTTAACATTAGCTGCTTTAGCCACTCAGGTGCATCGCCTATGAGAGGTACTGGCTTTTTGAGAAGAGGGTCTTTAAAGAGCTTATAGCCTTGCTTTTCTATCCAGCCAAGCAAGAGCTCCCCATCTTCTATGCGACCATACTCAAGAACAGACTCTGTGAAGAACTTGTCAAACTTTTTAGAGGGATATTCCTCAATAAGTCCTCTTTTTGCCATTGCTCTGAGGATTACTTTGAGAACTTCCTCTACGAGAACTCCTTTTGGGCATCTATGCGTGCATTTATGACAGGAGACGCATCTCCACATTACATCAGCGCGCTTTTGGAGCTCATCGACCATCCCAAGGCGAGCCAAATATATAAAGTGTCTCGGGTTATATCTCTCATCCCAATAATTGTGAACCGGACACGA
>JBCNVD010000037.1:0-6789 GCA_039630345.1 Aquificaceae bacterium | reverse complement strand
AGCTTTTCCCAGATGCAAGAGCCTTTCTCAAGACTTGTTTTGAGAGTTTCATTGCCAGAGGCAAATCCTGTAGAGCTAGTGCGCGAAGGTCCTATAAACCCCGGTGATATCGTCACTTTTAATCTTACCCTCCCAAACGGCGAGGAGCGAACGATCGAGGCTTTTTTATATGACAGGATGCAAAGACCTGTCTTTTACCGCTCTGTTTTTTTACCCTCTTTAAATAGACAAACCACCGTAAGGATTGACCTTCTTCCCTCAGAGCGAAAGGTTCTAACTTACGAGCTTCGCTCAAATGGAAAACTCGAGACAAAATCAAAGGTTTTTGTCTATAGCGAGGATCTGTATTCTCTTAATAGCATCTACGATGGGTTTTTAATAGGCAAAGTAGTTGCAGTTCGCGAAGGCTCAAGAGCTTTTGCAATGTATTTTGACGAAGGCAATTTGCCTGTGGAGCTATCTTTCGTGCGAGAGAGGGAATTTGATGTAAATGTTATTGCCAAGGATTTGACTCTTTCAGGTAGCTTAAAAGGCACCATAGCCCCAAAGATGAAAGCTCTTAGTGATTCCATAGCAGTTGATGACTCCTTGCTTGTATGTGCAAAAGACTCCTCAAGCCTGTATTTTTCCCTAGGTCCTTCTGTTTCTCTCTCTAAGGTGTGCTCTATCAATCAGATTTCTGATTGCCTTAGTATAACCTTCACAAGCCCCCCCGGACTTTCGCCAAAAGAGCCAATTTTGAGATTTTCCAATATAACCTGCGATGCAGGTTTTGTAGTTTCAGGTCAAACCCAGTCAAAGATTCTTACCTTCCCCTCTATAAGAGGAGAACTCCTTGCAGGATTTAACATTGACATAAGAGGAGATTGCCTTGTAAAGGGCTTTGAACACTCAAAAATCCCCCTCCCGGAATTAAAGACTGCATCTTTAGAGCTTTCTTCCCCGTCTTTATACACCATTGAATCAACCGATGGGCTTTTTAAACTCGACATAAACTGCATTGCAAAGGATAAAGCCAAAATAAACTTTCCCTATCTTGAAAATCGCCAGGTGGTAATATCCAGACAATCTGGCAAGCAAATATTTTCTATGATTTCAACATTGCAGGATTTAAAAACCTTCAGTCCCCCTGATTTTGAGCTTGATCTGTCTATAGAAGATAAAAGAGACCATCTTTTTGTAACATTTCCAAAGCGCGGCAATTTTAGCTCCTGCGAGCTTCACATATTTTCAAAAAGCCTTGAGATAAAGGTTGATAAAATTCCGCCTTCTCGCTCGCATCTCAAAATCATCAAGCAGGGAGCTTTTGAAAACCTCGATAGCTTGCAAAGAGCTGTCATTAGATGTAGCTTTAATAATGGATTTTTACAAAGAGAGCTGATGTTTCCTGCTGAAACAAGCTCTCAAGGCTCTTTAAGAACGCTCTGGAGGTAAGCTTTATGCGCAGTGACATGGTTAAAAAAGGCATAGACAGAGCCCCTCACAGGGCTTTGCTTCGCGCCTGCGGTCTAAAAGACGAAGATTTTGACAAACCTCTCGTAGGTATAGCTAACTCTTACATAGATATAATCCCCGGACATGTTCACTTAAGAGAGTTTGTCCTGCCTATAAAGGATGAGGTCAAAAAAGCGGGTGGGGTGCCTATTGAGTTTAATGTCATAGGCGTTGATGACGGCATTGCAATGGGACATTCAGGAATGCACTTTTCGCTCCCTTCTCGCGAGCTTATTGCAGACAGCATAGAAACAGTCGTGGAAGCTCATCAGCTTGACGCACTTATTTGCATCCCAAACTGCGACAAGATTGTGCCGGGTATGCTTATGGCTACTGCTAGGCTAAATATTCCCACAATCTTTATAAGTGGCGGTCCTATGCTTGCAGGCGAGGTAAACGGCAAAAAAGTAGACCTAATAAGCGTCTTTGAGGGCATAGGTCAACTAAGGGCAGGCAAAATCTCAAACAAAGAGCTAAAGCTAATAGAGGAAAACGCATGCCCTACCTGTGGCAGTTGCTCCGGTATGTTTACCGCAAACTCCATGAATTGTATCACCGAGGTTCTGGGTCTGGCTCTAAGTGGCAATGGCACTATTCCTGCAATTGACCCAAGGAGAGAAGTTCTTGCAAGAAGTGCCGCAAGGCAGATTATGAAGCTCCTGGCAAACAATGTCCGCCCAAGAGACATTTTGACTTTAGAGGCCTTTGATAACGCCTTTGCTGTGGATATTGCCATGGGTGGCTCTACAAATACGGTTCTTCACCTGCTTGCAATTGCCAAAGAAGCAGGTATTAGTTACGATATTGGTAGGCTCAACGAGCTTTCAAAGAAAACCCCAACGCTATGTAAAATCTCACCTGCTTCCGAGTTTCACATCCAGGACCTTGATAGCGTTGGCGGAATCCCCGCTTTGCTTCATGAGATGATAAGAGGCGGATTTTTACCCCATCCTGAGTGCCTAACTGTTTCTCTTGAAACCATTCGCGACATTGCCCTTAAAGCGCCATTTGCAGATGGAGTTGTTATAAGAAAGTTTGATAACCCCTATTCCAGCGATGGTGGTCTTGCAGTGCTCTTTGGCAACATAGCCCCCAAAGGCGCGGTTGTTAAAACCGCCGGCATAGCTCAAAGTATGCTTAAATTCAAAGGCAGGGCAATTTGCTTTGATTCAGAAGAAGAAGCAACAGCTGGAATAAATTCAGGTTTGGTAAAGCCCGGGCATGTTGTGGTCATTCGCTACGAAGGTCCAAAGGGTGGTCCCGGCATGAGAGAGATGCTCTCGCCTACATCTGCCATAATGGGCATGGGTCTTGGTGAATCCGTTGCCCTGATAACTGATGGCAGGTTCTCAGGTGGCACAAGAGGTGCATGCGTGGGCCACATAGCCCCCGAAGCTGCAGCAGGGGGTCCAATAGGAATTATCAACGACGGTGATGAGATTCTCATAGACATCCCCGCAAGAAAGATAGAACTCTTAATAAGCGAGGAAGAATTTAGCAAAAGAATGTCTTCGTTTGTTCCAAAAACCAAAGAGCTAAAAAGCCCATGGCTTAGACGCTACTCGAGGCTTGTGGGCTGTGCATCTGAAGGTGCTATCCTTCAATGATAGTTGCCAGTCTTGATGTGGGCTCTTACTCAGTTAGACTCGCGGTCGCAAAACTAGGTAAAGAACTCTCTATCCTTCACGAAGAGGGAAAAATAACCGCTCTTTCCAAGGGTCTTTCCAAAACAGGCGAGATTGACCCCCTCCAGGCTGAAGAGACAATTCTAGCAATGGAAGAATTATTAACCAAAGCGCGCTCCTTCGGAGCGCAAAAGATAAAGGCAGTTGGCACTCAGGCTCTAAGGGTTGCAAAAAACTCAGATGAATTTGTCTCTTTGGTTAAAAAACGCCTGGGGCTTGATTTGGAAGTAATACCCCCGGAACTTGAAGGAGCGCTTGCCTACAGGGGCGCAACCCACAGCCTCAAACTCGAAGGTCAAATCTGCGTAATAGACCAGGGGGGTGGCTCAACAGAATTCATCTACGGCTCTAGGGATGAGATAACCTCGGTGGTTTCCTTTCCCTTTGGCGTGGTAAATTTAACAGAAGAGTTTTTGCAAAAAGACCCACCTACTATATACGAGCTTGAGAGTCTTAAAAACTACATTGACGAGCATATAAAAACTGCTCTAAAACCCTGCGACCACCTTGTTGGCATAGGTGGTAGCATCACTACCCTTTGCGCAATAGAATATGGCATCTACCCTTACGACCCTTCCAAGGTCCATGGAAAAACTCTTGAACTCTCAAGACTCTCTTTCTGGCTTGACCAATTAGCAGTTTTAAACTCAGAGCAAAGAATAGCCACTTTTCCACAGATAGAGCCTGCTCGCTCAAGGGTTATAATCTCTGGCATTTATATCTTCTATCGCGCTTGTATGCTACTTGGTAAAAACAAGCTAACAGTAAGCGACTGGGGCTTAAAAGAAGGCATCTTGCTTTGGTTAACCTAATAACTGCTCTTAGGCTCTTTCTTGTAGTGCCGGTTTTGCTATCTCTTGAAAACTCTTTATATGTCCTTGCGGGCATTTTAATAATCCTTGCGTGGATAAGTGACTGGCTTGATGGAATGCTAGCCAGAAAGAGCCAAAAAACAGACTTTGGCGCTCACTTTGACCCGTTTGTTGACAAGGTTTTTGTGCTCCTTGTTCTTTCTTTTTTCTTAAGCAAAGGAGAAATTGAGCTTTTACCTTATGTTCTTTTGCTCTTTAGAGAGTTCTCTGCCTCGTTTTTAAGAAGCGAAAGCGCCAGAGCTCTAAAGTCACTGCCTGCCTCGCCCCTTGGCAAATTAAAGGCAGGGTTTGAATTCTTAACTTTGCTTAGTCTGTGCTTTGGTGGTCCTTCAGAGACTCTTCTTTGGCTGTCGGTAATTTTTGCCTATGCCTCTTTATATGAATATGCTATAAAATATTGGCTTTTAAAAGATGCTTGAGAGTTTTAATAGCTACTTAGAGCTTGAAGGAGGAGAGCTCTATTTAGAGGACGTAAGTCTTTATGAGCTTGCAAAGACCTTTGGAACCCCCCTTTATGTTTATAGTCTTTCATATGTCCTTGATAACCTAAGAGCCTACAAAGAAGCCTTTATAAATGCCCTTATATGCTATGCAGTTAAGGCAAACCCAAATATAAGTCTTATATCAAGCCTTGCAAAAGAGGGTGCAGGCGCAGATGTCGTATCTGGCGGGGAGCTAATTTGTGCCCTGAAAGCAGGCATAGAGCCTTCAAAGATAGTCTTTGCAGGCGTTGGAAAGTCCGAAGAAGAAATTGCCCTTGCTGTAGAAAATCAAATCCTTCTTATAAATGCCGAGTCAGAAGAGGAAATTTTAAAAATAGACTCTGTTGCAAAATCTCTTAACAAAGTCCAGAATGTTGCAATAAGGGTAAACCCTGATGTAGATCCAAAAACTCACCCTTACATAGCAACAGGATTACAAAAGAGCAAGTTTGGAATAGACATAAAAGCCATTCCGGAGATTTTCGAAAACTCTAAATCCTTGAAAGGTATCAAACTTGCAGGTCTTCACTGTCATATTGGCTCTCAGATTCTTTCTGTTTCACCATTTTCCGAAGCCCTGAATAAGGTCTTAGAGCTTTATCACTACCTTCTAAATAAAGGCTTTGAGCTTAACTATCTTGATATAGGTGGTGGTCTTGGTATAAAGTACCGCCCGGAAGAAACTGCCCCAACTCCCGGGGATTTATCAAAAGAGCTATTGCCCGCTCTTGAATCCTTCAAAGGTCAGCTGATTCTCGAACCTGGCAGATCAATAGTTGGAAACGCAGGAATATTGCTCACTAAAGTTTTATATAGAAAACAAAAATCCGGCAAACACTTTACCGTCGTTGATGCCGGCATGAACGACCTTATAAGACCTTCAATCTATAGTGCCTATCATCACATCGTTCCAGTTAGACCAAGAAACGGCAGGAAGATTCTAACCAGCGTCGTAGGTCCAGTGTGTGAAAGCGGTGATTTTCTTGCGCTTGATAGGGAGCTGGAAGATTTAGAGCAAGGTAGCTATCTTGCAGTTCTCTCAGCAGGTGCTTATGGCTTTAGCATGGCTTCAAATTACAACATTCGACCAAGACCGGCTGAAGTAATAGTTCACAAAGGCAAGGCTATTCTCTCAAGAAAGAGAGAAACTATTGAAGACATCTTTCAAAAAGTAACATAGCGAGCAATTTTGCTAAGGTTTCTTAGCCCTTTCAGGTCATAAATCGACCTTAACATCTTTTCTCTTCTTCTCTTTATTATGGTCTTTGCCCCGACCTTTCCAATTCCCGGCACTCTAATAAGCAATTCAAAAGGTGCTTTGTTGACATTTACGGGAAAGATTTCTCTATTTAAATCAGCCCATACCTCTTTAGGGTCTTTGTCAAGTGGCAGATTATCGTTTTTGAAAACCTTTAAAAAGTCTTCAAAAGAAAAGCCGTATTCTCTCAGTAAAAACTCAGCCTGGTAGAGTCTTAGCTCTCTCTTTGGGTCTTCAGGGGGGTTTTGTTCAAGGGGGGTGTTGGGAATTGGGTGAAAGGCGCTAAAGTAAAACCTGCTGACTTTGTAGTTTCTAATGACTTGGCTAACAACCCACAGCACTTCTTTGTCTTTTTCGTCTTGTACGCCTACCATGAGCTGGCTGATTTGAGACTTTCCAGGATAGTTCTCAAGGATTTTGTTTATGACTTTTAGCTTTGGAAGAAGGTCGTATATGAGACTTTTTCCCTTTGCTATTTGTTTCATTCTGGTTTCTCTTGTGGTTTCGAGGTTTACAGAAACTCTGTTTGCGAGTTTTATAGCCTCTTCTATGCTCTGAAGAGAAGCCCCTGGCATTATTTTTAAATGTATGTATCCTCTGAAGTTATACTTCTTCCTGAGAATACTTGCGGTATCTATCATATTTTGCATGGTGTATTCAGGGCTAAAGAATACTCCTGAAGAGAGGAAAAGTCCCTCAATTCTGCCCTTTTTGTATAAAAGGTTCGTAGCGTAAGCTATCTCCTCTGGTTTTAAGAATATTCTCCTTGTTTGATCTCTGTCTCTTCTAAAGATGCAATAGGTGCAGTTTTTGTCGCAAGCGGTGGTTTGCATAAGTTTTAAAAGTGGCACTTTCCTGCCTCTTGCGGATGCTTCAAAGACGCACTTTTCAAAGTCTATGTTCTCTTTGTCAAAACTTGCCAGCCTTACAGATAACTTAAATCTCTCCTCAAGATTCATCTAAATGCCTCTTAATCTTGGTGTTTTCTTCATCAGGTT
>JBCNVD010000036.1:0-2499 GCA_039630345.1 Aquificaceae bacterium | reverse complement strand
AATGTAGAGCAATCCCAGCAAGTTTCAAAAGGTCAAAGCCTTCTAAACATAGACCCGGGGGAAATAATTGCGCAGGCAAGGGCTTTTGAATACCAGAAAGTGCAGTCAGAAAAATTAGAGCTTTCTTTAAGAGCCCAGCTCGAAGAGGCTCAAAAAACCTATGACAGATACTCCTCTCTTTTAAAAGAAGGGGCGATAACCCAGCAGGAGTTTGACCAGATAAAGTCAAGGCTGGAATCTATTAAGGCACAGGTAGAGCAATCAAGAGCAATGCAAGAATCGGCAAGGAGTCAGAAGATGGCAGTTGAGTCAAACCTTAGCTATACAAATCTTAGCTCCCCCATATCCGGCGTGGTTGTATCGAAGAATGTAGATGCTGGCGATATGGCAATGCCCGGACAGGTTCTTATGGTGATAGAGTCAGGCCCTTACATGTTTGAGACCTATTTGCCCGAAAGTCTCTATGGCAAACTCAAGATAGAACAGGATTATCAAATAAAAATCCCTTCACTTAACAAAGACCTCAGGGCAAAGATTGTTGAGATATCAGCCCACATAGACCCTGTTAGTAAAACCTTCAAGGTAAAGCTAAAACCTCAAGAGCAAGAAGGTCTAAAGAGCGGAATGTATGCAAAGTTGCTAATTCCTTCAGAAAAAACCCAGGTTGCAATTCCGCTCGCTGCAGTGGTTAAGAAGTTTGACTTTGACGCTGTTTGGGTTTTAAAAGAGGACAAAACTCTGGAGCTGAGAGTGGTAAGACTTGGCGAGCTAGAAGGGGATATGGTTTTGGTGCAATCGGGGCTAAAAGCTGGCGAAATCGTAGTAACCTCAGGCAAAGAAAAAGCCTGTCAGGGATGTAAGGTCAGGGAATAAAAATGGGTATAGCAGGTAAGCTGGCGCAGGCGTTTATTCGCTCAAAGCTAACGCCGATAATCATTCTGGTCTCTTTAGCTCTTGGGTCTTTTTCTGTTTTAACAACCCCCAAAGAGGAAGAACCCCAGATAGTTGTGCCGATGATAGACATATTTATCTCCTACCCGGGAGCTACCCCTGAAGAGGTAGAGAGAAGAGTGGTTACCCCGCTTGAGAAAAAGCTCTGGGAACTTAAAGACATCGAATACATCTACTCTGCAAGCATGGACGGAATGGCAATAGTGACCGCAAGGTTCTATGTAGGCACAGACCCAACCAAAGCGCTGGTTGACCTAAATACCAAGATGATGTCGGCTATGGACCTTGCGCCGCCAGGAGTGATGTTGCCACCTTTGATAAAGCCAAAGTCCATAGACGATGTTCCCATCCTGACCTTAACCATATGGGGCAAGGACTACGACTGGTACGAACTTAGGCGCATAGCAAGCAGCATAGAAAACGAAATCAAAAAGGTCAACAATGTCGCGGATGTCTTTGTCGTTGGCGGAAGACCAAGGCAGATGAAAATAATCCTGGACCCAAACAAATTATCTTCTTATAAACTAAGCGTTTTACATGTCGCAAACGCCATAAGGAGCGCCAATTCAGAGCTAAGCTCCGGGAAAATAAGCCAGAGCGACCGCGAGTTATATGTCCGTGCAGGGGAGTTTTTAAAATCCAGAAGCGACATTGAAAACCTGCTGGTGGCAGTAATAGATTCAAGACCGGTTTTTATAAAAGATATAGCCACAGTCGAAGACGGACCTGAAGACATTAGCAACTATGTGTTTATGGGACTTGGACCGGCGCATAAAGAGGCAGGCTTTAATCAGGGGGAGATGTACCCTGCGGTCAGCATAGCCGTGGCGAAAAGGGTCGGAACTAACGCAGTAAATGTCGCAAAAGAGGTCTTAAGCGTTGTTGAACACATAAAGAAAACCCAGCTACCAGCAGACCTTAAAATAACCGTCACCAGAAACTATGGCGAGACTGCAGAAGAAAAAGCCAATACCCTCATAAAGAAACTGCTTATTGCGACATTTTCAGTAATACTCCTGATGGCGGTGGCTCTTGGAGTTAGAGAGGCGATAGTTGTTGGTATAGCAGTGCCAGTAACGCTCGCAATAGCGATGTTTTTAAGTCAGGTGTTTGGCTTTACCATAAACAGGGTTACGCTCTTTGCCCTGATTTTCGCGATAGGAATTTTGGTAGACGATGCAATAGTGGTGGTTGAAAACATCCATCGCTGGTTTGAGCTAAAACTCGCCAAAGACCCTCAGGAAGCGATAGTCAAAGCAACCGACGAGGTCGGAAACCCAACAGTTCTGGCAACTTTTACTGTTATTGCAGCGCTTATGCCAATGGCTTTTGTATCGGGTCTTATGGGTCCTTACATGAGACCTATTCCGATAAACGCATCTGTTGCGATGTTTTTCTCCCTTATAGTTGCTTTTATAATAACCCCCTGGGCCAGTTATATCCTCCTTAGAGATCAATTTACAAAAAGAGAAGCGGAAAAAGACCATAAAACCGGCGCTTACTGGAGGTTTTACTCTTCGATTATGGCACCGATGCTGGCAAGCAATG
>JBCNVD010000035.1:0-58153 GCA_039630345.1 Aquificaceae bacterium | reverse complement strand
ATGGATAGTTCGTAGAGTTTATCCTCATCAATTGAGTTTTTGCTAACTTCTATGAGACCAACGCTCTCAAAGAGATAAGATACGCACCCTGCGGAGCCTAGGTTCCCGCCATGCTTGGTCAGGGCATGTCTTACTTCAGAGGTTGTGCGGTTTCTATTGTCAGTAAGGGTAAGTATCATCAGGGCAACGCCCCCGGGTGCATAGCCCTCGTAAATTACCTCTTCAAAATTTTCGCCTGCTAACTCCCCACTGCCTTTTTTGATTGCTCTTTCAATATTTTCCATAGGCATATTTACTTTTCTGGCAGACTCTATGGCGCTCCTTAAGCGCGGGTTATTATCAGGATTTGGGCCTCCTTCTCTTACGGCTACGGTGATTTCTCTAATGATACGGGTAAAGAGCTTACCCCTTTGAGCATCGACTTTGGCTTTTTTGTGCTTTATTTGAGCCCAGTGGCTATGACCTGCCATGGTTTTATTTTGCCACTGCGCCTTGAATTATGTCAAGGCTATAATTTTTAAAAGATGAAGCTGGATGTCAAAGCTCTCTCAGAAAGGGTCTATAGCCTTGCAAAGCCAATTGTTGAAAAGCTAGGTTATAGACTTTTCGATGTAGAGCTAAAGGCGGAAAGAGGGTGGGTTTTAAGAGTAATAATTGACAAAAAAGGAGGCGTTAACATAGGAGATTGCGAAGAGGTCAGCAAAAGGCTAAGCCCGCTTCTGGATGTGGAGGATATAATCCCATTTTCCTATTCGCTTGAGGTTAGCTCCCCCGGTATTAATCGCGAGCTGTCAAAACCAGAACACTTTGAGTTTTTCTCAGGAAGAGAGGTGAGGGTAATATTAAGAGAACCTATAGAACAAAAGAGGGAGATAAAAGGTATAATCCTTGGGACAAAAGACGGGATAGTCCAGATAAAAGAAGATCAAAAGCTATATCACATTCCTGTCTCGACAATTGCAAGGGCAAACCTAAACTCAGACCCATGGTCAAAAACCTAAGGCGCCTGATAGAACAGGTTGCCAAGGAAAAAAACCTGCCAGAGTGGATAGTAGAGAGGTCTTTGAAAAACGCCATAGCCCTGGCTATAAAAAAAGATAGACGTATCAAAACTGCCTCTCTTGAGATAGAACTTGGAGACGATTCGATAAAAGTTACCACAAGAAACGGAGAGCCACTTGATATATCCCCTGAGGATATAAACAGAATCGCCGCTTACGCGGCAAGAGAGGAATTTTTAAAAGAGCTCGAAAAGGCAGAAGAGGAAAGGGGCTTTTTAGAATTTTTACAGCTTGAGAATAAGCTGGTTGTCGGTATAGTGCGCAAAATAACCCCGGAAGGGGACGCTCTGGTTGACCTTGGGAAAGTTTCAGCTATCTTGCCAAAGAGAGAGCAAATAAAGCGCGAAAGCCTCAAGCAGGGGAGCGGTATAAAAGCGCTCCTTTTAAGCATTAAAAAACAAAGAGGCAAACACGAAATAACGCTCTCAAGAACTCACCCGCAGTTTTTAAAACGCCTGATAGAGCAGGAAGTGCCGGAAGTGGCAAGTGGCGAGGTGCAAATAAAAGCACTGGCGAGAGAACCCGGAGAGAGAGCAAAGCTGGCAGTTTTGTCAAAAGATGGCAAGCTAGACCCTGTTGGCGCAGTCCTTGGACTTAGAGGCTCAAGAATCAACACAATAAGCGAGGAGCTCTGTGGAGAGAGGATAGATGTCTTCTCCTGGAGCGACGAGCCAGAAGAGCTGATTAGAAAAAGTCTTCAGCCAGCACAGGTTTTAAAGCTGAGGTTAAATAGCAAAGAAAGAAAGGCAGAGATAGCAGTCGATAGAAACAAGCTCTCTCTGGCAATAGGCAAGGGCGGGGTAAATGTTAAACTCGCCAATAAAATAACAGGCTGGCATCTTGATATTATGTCTCTGGAGGACTTTGAAAAACTGGTTAAACTAAAATGAAAATATTTATTGACAAGCTCGTGCAGGGCGGGCTTGGTCTTGGAACTGCAAAAGATGGCAGGAAAATCTTTGTTCCCTTTGCCTTGCCGGGAGAAGAGGTAAAAATAAGAATCCAGAAAAGGGAAAAGGACCACGCTTTTGGGACTATAGAGGAAATTATCTCTGTTTCAGAATACAGAAAAGAACCAGAATGCCCCCATTACTATGTCTGCGGCGGATGTAACCTTCAACATGTTTCACAGGAAGGTCAGATAAAGCTAAAAGAGTCGATCCTTATTGAAAACCTCCAGAGAATAGGTAAAACAGAAGATTTTGAATTAAAAAGCCCCGTGTTTAAATCCCCCTGGGGATATAGAATAAGAGCACAATTTAAAGTCTTCTCAGGAAAGGCGGGTTTTTTTATGAGAGCAAGCAGAAAGCTGGTAGATATATCAAGTTGCCCTGTTTTACATCCCTCTTTAGAAAAGCTCTTGCCATGGCTTAGAGAGCTGTCTTTAAAAGAGCAATCCCTGAAAGAGTGCCACGCGACTTTTTATCCCGGAGAAAACGAAATCATTCTAAAACTCATAAGTGTAAAAAAAGAACCAGATTTACCTGCTAATGTCGTGGGGGCAGGTATTTATTCAGTTAGCGGGGAAAGACTCAAACTAATAGGGCGCGGATTTGGTTTTATATCAGTTTGCGGTGCAAAGTATAAAATAGGACTTGATAGCTTTTTGCAAATAAATTACAAAACCTGGGACGATTTTATAAATGCCTCGGTGGGAGAAGAAATCGAAGGAAGAGTATTGGAGCTACATTGCGGAGCTGGTTTTTTCTCTGTCTTTCTCGCCCGAAGGGCGGATTTTTTGTTTTCTTCTGACATAAATCCATTTGCGGTAGAGGATGCGAGGTATAACCTGAGGTTAAATGGTGTAGATGCTCAGGTTCAGGTGATGAAAGGTGCAGAAGCGATTTTGAGCATAGATGCAGATACGCTTTTTGTAAACCCTCCAAGAGGTGGGCTGGATAAGGGAGAGCTAAAGGCAATAAAGCTCAAAAAGCCAAGAAAGATTATCTATGTTTCGTGCAATCCCGCAACACTTGCAAGGGACATAAACTCTTTAAAAGAAGCCGGATATAGACTAAGGTGGTCAAGGCTTATAGAGAACTTCCCGCACACATATCACATTGAAAGCGTGAATTTTTTGGACGGCACTTAACAGCCTTAGAGAAAGTGCGCTCTTTTTAGCCCTTTATTAAATAAAACCAGAAATTGTAAACCCGGGCCTTAGGCTTTAGCTTAGGTATCAGGGAGGTTTTTCGATGTTTGTCCTGAAAAGAGGCGGTGAGAAAGAGCCCATGGACATCTCAAAAATCAGGGTAGTTATAGACTTTGCCTGCGAAGGGCTGGATGTAGACCCATTAGAGCTTGAAGCGGACGCCAGGATTCAATTTCGCGAGGGCATAAGCACAAAAGAAATCCAGGCTCTTTTGATAAGAACTGCAGCGGACAAAATCAGCCCTTCAGCGCCTCAGTGGCAATATGTCGCTGCAAGATTGCTCTTATACGACCTTTATAAAGAAGTAGGACATCAGAGAAACTACGAAGTAAAGGACAAAATAAACGGCTCTTATACGCCATATAGACCGGATAGCCTTTATGAGAATGTTTTAAATTTGGCAAACAGGGGCATTTATGGAAGCTATCTTCTGGAAAATTATTCAAAAGAAGAGTTTGACTATCTTGCAGGTTTAATTGACGCAAAGAGGGATTTGTTATTTACATACACAGGCTTAAAAATTCTGGCAGATAGATATCTGGTTCGCAACGAAGAGGGTTTTATTACAGAGCTCCCGCAGGAGATGTACCTGCTTATCGCAATGACACTGGCAATACCCGAGAAAAAATCCGAAAGAATAAGCTATGTAAAGGAGTTTTACGAGCTTATAAGCAACCACGAGGTTTCACTTGCAACGCCTACTATGATGAACGCAAGAAGACCGCATACGCAACTAAGCTCCTGCTTTGTCCTGACGGTGGATGACGACCTTTATGACATTTTTGATAACGTGCAAAAGGCAGGGCAGATTTCAAAGTTTGCAGGCGGTCTTGGGATATACCTTGGTAAGATAAGAGCGGCAGGTGCACCAATCAGGAAGTTCAAAGGAGCAAGCTCCGGGGTTTTACCGGTTGTCAAGATTCTAAATGACGTGATGGTATATGTTGACCAGCTTGGGATGCGCAAAGGCTCGGCGAGCATCACTCTGGATATCTGGCACAGAGACATAGAGGATTTTCTTGAGGTAAAGACCAATGTAGGTGATGAGCGCAAAAAAGCGCACGACATACACCCTGCGGTCTCTATACCAGACATTTTTATGCAAAGACTTTTAAAAGACGAATACTGGACACTCTTAGACCCTTATTATTGCAAAAATGTCAAGGGTGAGAAAAACCTTGAAGACCTATACGGTGAAGAGTTTGAAGAGGCTTATTTAAAGCTGGAAAAGAGCGTTCCGCCTGACGGCAAAAAGACCATAAAAGCCTTTGAACTCTGGAAAAGATTATTAAGTGTCATTTTTGAAACCGGTGAGCCTTATGTGTTTTTTAGAGATACTGCCAACAGACTCAATCCAAACAAGCATTGCGGAATAGTTTATAGCTCAAACCTCTGTCACGAGATAGTGCAAAATATGTCTGCAAGCTCTCATTTAGAGCATTCTTTTGAAGATGGCTTAATAGTGCATAAAAAACGCCCCGGGGATGTGGTTGTTTGTAACCTTGGCTCTATAAATCTGGGGAAGGTTTACAAAAACGAGGATATAAAAAGGGTTATGCCTATTTTGGTGAGGATGCTTGACAACGTTATATCAATGAACTTTTACGCAATAAAAGAAGCCGAGTGGACCAACAGGCGATATAGAGCCATAGGAATAGGGGTAAGCAATTACCACTACAGACTTGCAAAAGAGGGGATAGCATTTGAGTCTCAGGAGCATCTTGATTTTGCAGATGCTCTTTTTGAAAGAATCGCATACTGGGCAATTGATTCTTCCTGCGAGCTTGCAAAAGAGAGGGGTCATTACGAGCTATTTAGAGGTTCTGAATGGGAAAAGGGGATATTCTTTGGAAGGAGCGCAGAGGAAAACTCAGCAATTTCAAAAAACGGCTTTGACTGGGAAGAGCTATCAAAGAGAGTAAAGCAGTATGGATTAAGAAACGGATATTTAATTGCGCTTATGCCAACGGGTTCGACCTCTTTGATAGTTGGGGCAACGCCTTCGATAGACCCTATATTTTCACGCTTTTACAAAGAAGAAAACATGTCAGGGATATTACCGCAAGTGCCCCCAGAGGTAGATACCCTCTATTGGCACTATAAAAGCGCCCATCAAATAGATCAGACATGGGTTATAAGAGCTGCGGGAATTCGCCAAATGTGGATAGACCAGGCTCAATCTCTGAATCTTTTTATAGACCCTGACAAGGTCGACGGTCCTACGCTGTCTTCTCTGTATCAACTTGCATGGCAGGTTGGCTTAAAGACGGTTTATTATTGTAGAAGCAAAAGCATAACAGATATAGAGGAGTGTGAATCATGCACAAGCTAATTCTGGCGGTTTTTGTGCTGTCTTTTGCAATTGCCAAGGATACAGTGCCAAATCCTCAGCAGGCGCTTATAGATAAAGCAGTTAGCCTCAATAAATCCAATAGACCCGGCGAGGCCCTTGAAGTTCTCAAAAAAGCCCTCGAGGCTCAAAGAACCGAAATAGGAAAAGCTCAGGTAAAGCTCCATATGGCTCATGCTTACTTTAACCTTGGCAGCAAAGAGCTAAGCTCTCAGCTAATAAAGGAGACAATGCCTGTATTTCTTAAACACTCTGACAGGTCTTATTCAGCTCAGGCACTGTATTTAATGAGCGATGTTTTAAGGTCTCAGGATAATCACGGCAGCGCAGTTAGCTTTTTCTCAGAGGTTTCAAAAGACCCTTCTGCGCAAAAAGACCCATACATTTATGGCACTGCGGTTGGCTTGATGGCAAGTCACCTGTATGAATCTGGCAGATACGACGAGGCTCTAAAAGCCAGAAGGCAGGCAATAGAGATTTTCTCCAAAGCTGGATTTTCAGACGAAGCAAATGCGCAAAGAGAAATCCTTAATAAAATGCTCCAAAATCCCGTAAGGAAAAAGTAATTGCACTATACACCTACCTGCCACGAATACTACAGAGTAGAAGAAATAGTTCAGCACTCGAGGAAATTAAAAGATGCCGAGGCGATAAGGTTTTTAGAGAGCAGAGCTAAAGAGCTAAGCAAAGAGAGAGCTCTTGCAATAAGTATTGAGTTAATGTCTCGCTTAAACAGGGCAGGATTGGCAAAACAGTCTTACAAACTTGGAATTAGCTCTCTTAGGGAGTTTTTAACGCTATATAGCGGATGTTTCAAAAACGCAGCTTCTGAGTTAAGTAGTAGTTCAAGGTTTATAAAGAAGGAAAAGGAGCTACTTAAAGAGTATAAACAGCTAATAAACACTCAAAAATTATCATCTGACCAGAGAGAAATTTTACTATTTGAGGCAGGCATGCTGGAATTTGAAGTAGGCTCAGAGCAAAAAGGCTTACAAATGTTAAAACAGGCTCAGGAACTATGCATAAAGGCACAAAGAAATGTCTGTTATGACCCATTAATAGACAATATGGAGGATATAATAAAAAACACATGGAAAGGACGGTAATTTTTAACCCGGAAGGCGACAGAGAAGCAAGCCACAGAAGAATTCTCGGCGGTAATTCCACCAACATAATGGAGCTAAACAGGGTCAAATACCAGTGGGCTTATGACCTTTATAAAACCATGGGCTTTAGCAACTTCTGGATTCCTGAAGAAGTGCCAATGCACGAAGATAAAAAACAATACGAAAGGGAGCTCTCTCCACACGAAAGGAGGGCATACGAGCTGGTGCTCTCTTTTTTAATAGCGCTTGATTCATATCAGGTTAATATGCTTAAAGAGTTTGCAAGGTACATAACCGCGCCAGAGATAGTGATGGCTCTTACTTCTCAGGAATTTCAGGAAGCTTTGCATAGCTATTCTTATCAGTTTATACTCGAGAGCGTCGTAGACCCAGGGGTTGCGGAAGAGATATATAACTACTGGCGCCAGGATAAACTCCTTATGGAAAGAAACAAAGTTATAGCGGAAGTTTACAACAATTTTATAAAAAACCCAAACGAAGAGAACTTTATAAAGGCTGTTTTTGGAAACTATGTTTTAGAGAGTCTTTACTTTTACTCAGGGTTTGCGTTCTTTTACACCCTTGCCCGTCAGGGCAAGATGAGAAACACCGTTCAGCAAATAAAATACATAAACAGAGACGAGCTTACTCATGTTACGCTCTTTAGAAACATAATTCTCTCTCTTAAAGAAGAATCAAGAGATTTATTTAGTTCTGAGATTGAAAAGTGGGTTTATGAGTTTTTTGCACACGCTACTGATATGGAAATTCAGTGGGGTAAATATGTAACTCAAAATCAGATACTTGGAATTAACGACCATTTGATAGATAGATACATCAAATACTTGGCAAACATGCGCCTTGGACAAATTGGTTATAAACCTCTATATCCGGAAATAACTGAAAATCCGATGAAGTGGATTGACACTTTCAGAACCATAAACGATACAAAAACAGACTTCTTTCAGGCAAAACCGCAAAGCTATACAAAACGCAACGAACTTCGCTGGTAAATGCACGCAAAAGGCTCACAAAGAGAGTTTTTGTCTATATAGCTCTTTAAGGGCTTTTTACTCACAGGATGATAAAGATCTTCTGAGATTTCAACAAGAGGAATGAGGAAAAAGTCTCTTGAGTTAAGGTAAGGATGCGGAATTTTAAGCTCTTCGTGATTGACAACAGTCTCACCATAGAGGAGTATATCTATATCTATCTCTCTTGGTCCCCAGCGCTCTCTTTCTATCCTGCCAAGGGATTTTTCAAGCTCTTTTAAAGCTTTAAGAAGCTCAAAAGGGGGCAAAGTAGTTTCAAATTCAGCCACGCAATTTAGAAATTCGGGCTGAGAAGTTATGCCCCAGGGGGGGTTTTTGTAAACTGTTGAGACTTTTTTAAGCTTTAAAAAGCTGCTTAGAGCGTCAATTGCTTGAATTATGTAATTTATCCTATCTCCAAGATTGCTACCAAGAGCAAGATAGATCTTAGTACATGCCACCATTTACATGAAAAATCTGACCGGTTATATAGGATGCAAAATCAGAGCAGAGAAAAGCAATCAAGGGGGCAACATCTTCTGGCTTTCCAAAGCGTCCGAGAGGTATTTGAGAAAGGTATTGCTCTTTTAAGTTCTGAGGCAGGTCTTTGGTCATGTCGGTTTGTATAAACCCCGGCGCAACTAAGTTGACAGTGATGTTCCTGCTTGCTAGTTCTTTGGCAAGACTTTTGGTAAAGCCAATAAGGGCTGACTTGCTTGCAGAGTAGTTAGTTTGACCAAAATTGCCCGTAAAGCCAACTACTGAAGAGATGTTTATTATCCTTCCCCAGCGACGCTTTAGCATGCTTTTTATAACCGCTGAGGTTATTAAAAAAGTTCCATTTAGGTTGACATCTATAACCTTTTTCCAATCTTCAAAGCTCATTCTAAGCATCAGAGTATCGCGCGTTATACCGGCGTTATTTACAAGAATGTCTGGAAACCCGACAGATGTTTCAACCAAAGACACAAACTCACTTACGCTTTCTAAATTTGAGAGGTCTAATCTAAAGCCAAATGCTTTGGCGCCTGTTAGATCCGAGAGCTCTTTTGCCACATTTGAAGCACTTTCCTGATTTGTGCCAGAGATTATTGCGCTTGCGCCGGCAGACATTAAAGTTTTTGCAATCTCATAACCAATTCCGCGGGTTGCTCCGGTAATTAGGGCAACTTTATCGCTTAAGTCTATTTTAATCACAGGCTAATTCTAACATCTTTGCGCCCCTGAAAGGGGCGCGCTTTGAAGTTTTACATATCAAAATAGAGCTCAAATTCCTTGGGATGGGGGATGAACCTAAGTTCGTCTATTTCCTTTTTCTTAGAGTCTATCCAGACCGAAAGGAGTTCTTCGGTAAAGACCCCGCCGCGCAGGAGAAAGTCGCTGTCGGATTGCAAGGCCTTGAGAGAGTCCTCTAAAGAGCCAGGGAGCTGTGCTACATTTGCAAGCTCTTCGGGAGGGAGAGAGTATATGTCCTTATCAAGCGGCTCACCCGGATGGATTCGGTTTTGAATGCCGTCTATTGCTGCCATTAGAATTGCGGAAAAGGCAAGATAGGGGTTGCATGTAGGGTCCGGGAATCGGATCTCTATGCGCTTTGCCTTTGGGGAGGCTGAATACATCGGGATGCGTATAGCTGCAGAGCGGTTTCTTGCAGAGTATGCAAGTCTTACGGGCGCTTCAAAGCCCGGGACGAGTCTGTGGTAGGAATTAATCGTCGGGTTTGTAAGGGCAGTGAGTGCAGGCCCGTGCTTTAGAATTCCCCCTATTGCAAAAAGGGCAGTTTCAGAAAGGCCTGCGTAGTTATTACCTGCAAAGATGTTTTGACCGTTTTTCCAGATGGAGAAGTGAGTGTGCATCCCAGAGCCGTTGTCGTTTGGCAAGACCTTTGGCATAAAGGTTGCAAACTTGCCATATTTGGCAGCTACCGAGCGAACGACATACTTGTAAATAAGTAGCTTATCAGCCTGGGAGATAAGCTCGTCGTATCTTATGTCTATCTCACCCTGACCTGCGGAGGCTACCTCGTGATGGTGGAGTTCTACATGGATGCCTATCTGGGACATATGGCGGACCATTTCGCTTCTTATGTCTTGAAACTTATCCAAGGGGGGCACGGGGAAATAGCCTCGCTTGTTGGGTATTTTATACCCCGCTGAAGGGACTTCTCTGTTCCACCAGCCCTCCTCGGAATCAACCTCCCAGAAAGCAGAGCGACCACTTGTGCCAAAGGCGATAGAATCAAGGATGAAAAACTCGGCTTCTGGCCCAAAGTATGCGACATCCCCTATGCCTGTTTGCTTTAGATATTCGCTTGCCTTCTGGGCGACATATCTTGTATCTCTCAGGTAGCGCTGGCGAGTAATAGGGTCATAAATGTCGCAAAACATAACAAGGGTCTTTTCAGCGTAAAATGGGTCTATAAAGGCGGTAGAGGGGTCTGGAACTGCAAGCATGTCAGATTCGTTTATAGATTGCCAGCCTCTTATAGAAGAGCCGTCAAAACCTCTTCCTGACTCGAAAGTCTCTTCTGAGATTTCATAAGCAGGCACAGTTAGGTGCTGGAGCTGACCAAAGAGGTCGGTGAATCTAAGGTCTACAAATTTAATGTCCTCTCGCCTGATTAGCTCGAGGATATCAGCTGGGGTGAATTTTTGCATAACTTACCTCCTTTTAAATTGCTTGCTCTCCTCTTTCGTTGGTGCGAATGCGAACAACCTCCTCAACCGGGATTACAAAAATCTTTCCGTCCCCTACTCTCCCTGTTTGTGCGCTTTTGACAATCGTGTCTATAACTTTCTGGACATCCTCATCTCTTACCACAACCTCGATTTTTATCTTTGGCAGAAAGTCAATGACATACTCTGTGCCCCTGTAGATTTCTGTGTGCCCTTTCTGCTGACCAAAGCCTTTGACTTCTGTAACGGTCATGCCACCAACACCGGCCTCCACGAGGGCATCTTTGACCTCGTCCAGTTTAAAAGGCTTAATAATAGCTTCTATCTTTTTCATTAACCTTCCTCCTAACACTATTTTTGCAAAAACTATGCCAAACTGAATAAGTATTGATAATTCTGAGGCTGAGGGCCTTTTTGTTTGGTAAGATTGTTAACATATTTACAAGAATGTTAAAAAGATACTACTTTATCTCAATGCGATACTTCTTTATCCTGTAGTCAAGCTGGCGAAGGGTCATACCAAGGAGCTTTGCAGCTCTTGATTTCACAAAGCCTGTTTTTTCCAGGGCTACTTTAATAAGCTCTACTTCATTAAGGTCTAAAGAACCAGAAAAACCACCAGTGGAGAGAGAAGACTGCATATAAGAGGGCAAATCCGAAGGCTGAATAATGCCGTCTTTTAAAATCACCAGGCGTTCTACTATATTTTCTAGTTCTCTGACATTTCCCGGCCAGGGATAGTTTATAAAGGCCTCAATAGCCGCAGAGGATATACTTACTTTTTTAAAGTAGCGCCTATTGTGGATGTTTATAAAGTGCTCTATAAGAAGTGGTATGTCTTCCTTTCGCTCCCTTAGTGGCGGAACTCTAATAGGCACTACATTCAGGCGATAGTAAAGGTCTTCTCTAAAGCTCCCCTGGGCAATAAGTCTGTGAAGGTCTTTATTGGTGGCAGAAACTACCCTTACATCTACTTTGATAGTCTTTTCACTGCCAAGGCGCTCAAACTCTCGCTCCTGCAAAACTCTTAGGAGTTTGGGCTGCAAATTAAGAGGCATGTCTGCTATTTCGTCAAGGAATATAGTCCCTCCGCTTGCTAGCTCAAACTTGCCCCTTTTGGTAGTGTAAGCGCCTGTGAAAGCACCCTTTTCGAATCCAAAGAGCTCTGCCTCAAGCAAGGCTTCAGGAATTGCACTGCAGTTGATTGTCAAAAAAGGCTTTTCTCTCCTGGGCCCAAGAAAGTGCAAAGCCCTGGCAACGAGTCCTTTTCCGGTGCCGCTCTCCCCGGTTATAAGAACATTTGCCTCAGTTTTGGCAAGTTTATTAATTATCTCAAGAAGTCTCTCTATAGCGGGGCTTTTACCGATAATTGCATCAAAGCGCTCTCTTTCAAGAATGGTGGTCTTTAGAGCCTGCTTTTCCTCTTCCCAGAGACTTTTTTCGCTCTTTAGAAATTGCTCGAGTCTATATAGCATACCAAGCATAGAGGCTATGACTTTCAAAACTCCGACTGCCTTTTCAATACTCTCTTTTGAAAAATCCTTAAAGACTGCCAGAACGCCTGCTACCTTACCCTCAACGATTATCGGAATTGCCACAAACGCCTCTCCTTCTCTAAGGCGGTCTTTCATACCAGTTTTGTTTAGAAAAACCCCAAGGCTCATATCAGAAAGAACAACAGGCACGCCGTCTTTAAAGACCTTCCCGACAACACCTTCGCCACGGGCAAAGACTATCCTTTTGGCAAGCTCCTTATCTATTCCAAAAGAGCGAATGATTCTTAGCTTTTCAGAGCTCTCCACGAACGCAACATAGCTATAGCGCACATTCCAGTAAGAATACAAAACCTTCAAAACCTGCTCGAGGGCTTTCTCAAACTCAGGTGTGCGTCCAAGGATTGTCGAAACTTCGTCTATCAGGCGGAGCTCTGGCGAGCCACGCATTCGTCAATCCAATTAAGATAATCTAAATTTCCCCCAACGAGCGGGAAGGCTATGATTTCCGGAACTGTGTAAGGGTGCACCTCCTTGACCCTTTTTATAAGCTCGTCAAAGCGCTCGGCGCTTGTTTTGACAATCAGAAGGCTCTCCTCGTCTCTTACGACCTTGCCCTGCCATCTATAGATAGAGTGCACTCTCTCAATAACATTAACGCAGGCTCCGAGTCTTTCCTCGATTATTAGCGTAGCGATCTCCTGGGCTTTATTAGCCGGGCAGGTAATTAAAGCCCCCAAATAAACACCCATATAAAGATTATAAACCGCCCTTCGGGCGATATTAAATTTTAAATTATGCAGGAAAAGTATGGAGAAGCCCTTATAAGGAATGCAAAACTTGAGAGCTGGATAAATCCAGCACCAGAGCGTGATTACATGATAGAGATTTCATACCCGGAGTTTACATGTCTTTGCCCTCGCTCGGGATATCCAGACTTTGCAACTATAAAAATAAGTTACATTCCAGACGAAAAAATCGTCGAGCTTAAATCACTTAAATTATGGCTGAATTCTTTCAGGGAAGTTTACATATCGCACGAAGAAGCAACGAATCAAATATACAAAACACTGTATGAGCTCTTAAACCCCAGGTTTTTAAAAGTTGTAGGGGATTTTAACCCCAGGGGAAATGTCCACACTGTTATCACTGTCAGGAGCGACCAGAAATATTCTTGAGGCTTTTAAGGATTTTATAACCTTCTATAACCTCGCTTTTGAAAACTTTATACTGAGAAAAACGCTTTTTTTGATATAACCTAACAATATACAAAGACCCATCGTAATAAGGGCTTTTGGAAACTTTAGCAAGAAGGTGCTCTGGCAAAAGCTCGTCTGTGATTAGACCCCTTGATTTTAAAAAGCGCTTTAGCTCTCTATATAAATTCTCCGGCGTCTTTCTGCTCTTTAAATAAGTTTGCAAGATTAGATAAAACCCTGCAGGGATTAAAAGAATAACCATCAAGTTTTCAAAAGCCTGGTTTGCGCCTTCAAAAGAACGCCATCCAGTAAGACTCTGTCTTAATTCTCTAAAGAGAGAAATCTGACGCTTTGTATCAAAACCTACAACATTTTCGTACCAAAAATTCACCAGATAATCGTGTAAAAGGGCGAAAGTCGATATCTGATTAAGCGCCTGCGGTGAATAAGCAGGTGTGGTATCCACTCTAAGCCACTGACCATTTATATAAGCCTCAACCCACACATGCGCCATGGAGTTAGTAACGACATGATAATTGCCGTATGGATTATAAAGAGCCCCTTTAAACCCACCAACAACTCTGGCAGGAATTCCCATAAGTCTAAGGAGGAGTGCTGTAGAGCTTGCATAATACTCACAATTTCCCCTTTTTGAGACAAAAAGAAAATGCTCGAGAGGATCTCCCTGGTATGGTCCTAAATCCTTGCTATAGGAAAAACCCTTTGAAAAGTACTCAATTACTCGCCCTAGCTTTTCCTCATCGCTCTTTGTAGCCTCAGATAGCTCGTTTGCAAGGAGTTTTATACCTCTTGGCGTATTTTCAGGAACAGCTATGTATCTCTCAGGGCTTTCCTGAAGAGGCAATCTTGAGCTTGACCTTATACTTAGCTTAACACTCCTTGAGATTTCTCTATCAAAACGCAGATTATTGCCAGTCACAAGAAATCCTTTGGCAGGAACTCCCTGAATGGATTCAACCATCACAGGATAATCAAGTGCAGGGATAATGTTTGAATACCCGGGCTCGAGAATAACACTGTAAGTAATCTCTGCCTCAAATTTAGCCGGTAGCTGAGCCACTTCCTCACTAGTTTTTAGCCACATCTTTCCATCGAAGCTGTCAAAAACAAAAGCTCGCCAGTATGGGTCTTTTAGCGTCTGGGACAAGCCAAACACTCTCATAACCACGCTGTTATCGTCCTGAATTTCACCAACCTTTCCAAGCTCTACATTCTCACTAAGACCAGACTTTAGACCACCTTTTTGAGAAACTAAATTAAAAAGTGGAGTTTGTGTCCTTGGCAAAAGATAAAAAAACGGAACAGAACCTATAAAAACTGCTACAAATAAAATAGAACCTGCCAGAACATAAAGTTTTTGCTCTGAAGTGCTTAATTTACCTTTAGGATTTTCACGATATAAATTTATGAAAATAAGTGCGAGTATACTAACATAAACGTGCATTAAAAAAATAGGCAGAAAAGATATACTGATGCTAAGGGCAGTAGAAGTGGCAACAGCAAGCAGGCTAAGTAGCAACATCTGATATAAATCTCTCGGTCTTTTTTCCTCAAGGCTTTTAATCGAGAGCATAAGAGTAATCAAGCTAGCAAAAGGGGTTATCAAATCCTCCAGGCTGGCTTGTGAGATAAAATAAAGACTCAAAACAACAGCCAAAACATTTAGAATGAATCTCCTGATTGGATATGTGTTTTTGTAATCAAAAAAAACACCAATAGCATAAAGAACAACAAAAGGCAGGAAAAAGCCAGTTTTTAAAAACCAAAAAAGCGAAAAAAGACCTATCGCACAGGCCGAGTGGACCAGCAATAGAGCTATTACCCTGTTGCTATCAAGAGAGCTTTTGAACAAAAGTTTTCGCCTCCTCCTTTAGAGACGGCTTTATGTAAATTCTAAAAACCGAAATATCGCGAAGACCTCTAAGGATATCGGAAGTTTGACGAACGCTTGAGGTTCGCTTGCCGTCTATTATCATAATATCCTCGTCCAAAACGCTCTTTTTTGCAAAGTCAAAGCGCAGGTCTTTTTCGTCGTATCTTTCAAGCATCCTCGAGCGCGTATATTCAAACTCCGCATCAGAGCTGGTTGCAAAAACCTGCCTGAAGTGCTCTCTAAAGAGCACTCTCCTAACGCCAGCTCTGTTAAGGTCTTTTAAAAAGATGGCAAAAACCTGAACATCTGTCATTCTGTGAAAACTCAAAAGGTCCAAAATACCCTCTTTAAATAGTTCTTCAAGAAGCTCCTTTAAATGCAGGTTTAAAATTCTCACAACTTTATGAAAATAAACCTGAGAGTACATAAAGTATCTACCAACCACAAAACTCTCAAGAGCTCTAAGGGCTGAACTATGAACTCCAAGGAGGCCATTTCCTATAACATGCAGGTTATTAAGCATTCTCTGATAGTCAAAAAACCCATACGAAGTGGCACAAAAATAAGCGTCGCGCCTTAGATAATCCATCCTGTCAGCTCCTAACTCGCCGGTTATGAGCCTCGGGATACCAGAAGGCGCTTCTTTTTTAAAAGCCAGCGAGGCAATTATTGAGAGCTCTTCGTCACTGTAGCCACAGCTCTTTAAAAGATCCGAAAGTTCCTCGTAAAAGACTTTCAGACCTATATCTTCGTGGCTTTTATCACCAAGGAGGACTTCTGTGGTATGAGAAAATGGTCCATGTCCAATATCGTGTAAAAGTCCCGCGATTCTAAGAAAAGAGGTTACTCTCCTGTCTTTTATGCCTGCAAGCTGAGCCATCTTGCTAGATAGTTCCATAGTCCCTAAAGAGTGCTCAAACCTAGTGTGCTGAGCTGAAGGAAAGACTAAAAAAGCAAGTCCCAGCTGCTTTACAAAGCGGAGTCTTTGCAATACAGGATGGTCTATTAGCTTTATCTCACAATCAAAAGCCCTGATAGAGGAATAAATAGGGTCAGAAAAGTCTTTTATTACGGGCATTTTTAAAAAGATACCTCAGGTATCCAATTATTTTCTTGAAAAAGCTCTCTCTTTGGGTATAGTATTCTATCTTTAATGGCCAGCATGGTCTCCCACGGTTGATATCCCTTATAAGAGTAATGATATTTTCACGAAGACTTCGGGTGTTTATCCTGAAATAAATAGGCTTAAAGCTTTCTAAAAGGGAATAAGCCCTCCTGAGAGATTCTTCAGAGCCAAATATATAAAACTCACATAGTTCTGCAATAGCTCTGAAAAGCTCAGGTTCTTCTCTAAACCTGTCTGAGCATATCTTGGCATAAGATAGAGCTTCTTTGTAAAGCCCCTCGTTAAATGCACTGACGCATAGAGTCAGAGATTCCTGTATTCCTGGAGGGGTTTTTGTAAAAAAACAGCGGGAGAGAACACTCCATAGCTTTAAAAGTCTATAGCTAAGCAGCTCAAACTGAGGTCTTAGCTCTGTCTTTATTGAAATCAGGATAATCCCGTCCGAGGGCATTGAGTAGATGTCTTTGCCAAGAAACTGATTGCCGGAGATGTCACAGAAGACAAAAAAGTCAAGTTCAACCAAGACATCACGCCAGTTAAACTTGCCGTGTTTTATGTGAGTGCGAACGCAGGAGAGAAATCTATTGAGCTCTACCAGAAATCGCCCCTCTTTCCTTACTATCTGGATATAGCAAACCAGATAGAAAAGATGCTCTTTTTTTGACATATCGTCAAAGATTTCAATGGCCAGTTTCTCCACATAGTCGCGATGAGTTAGTTCTATCATTGCTAAAAATAAAGTATAAGCGACTTATAATACCTTAAGTGCCATTAAACCCGGAAAAGATAAGGGCTGCGATAAGACTTTTTTTAGAAGGTATAGGCGAAGACCCAGATCGGGAGGGCCTTAGAGAAACCCCAGATAGAATAGTGCGTCTTTGGCAAGAATTTGAAAGACAGCGAGAGTTTGACTTCAAGGTTTTTGAAGAGTTTGGAAGTTATAACGAGATGGTATTGGTCAAAGACATCCGGGTTTATTCCCTTTGCGAGCATCATCTTTTGCCATTTTTTGGCAAGGCCCATGTTGCTTACATACCAAATGGTTATATATGTGGGCTTTCGAAGCTTGTTAGAGCCATAAGAGCGTTTTCCTTAAGACCGCAGGTGCAAGAAAGATTAACTGACGAGATTGCAGACTTTCTTGAGCAGAAGCTAAAGCCAAAAGGGGTTGCAGTTGTTATGGAGATGGAGCATCTGTGTATGTCCATGAGGGGGGTGATGTCGCCCGGGCATCTTACCACAACCTCTGCCCTCAGAGGTGCCTTTTTGAAAGACTTAAGAACCAGAGAGGAATTTCTCAAGCTAATAGGCAGATGAAGATTGCCCTGATTGCGGGCAAAGGGGACCTTCCAAAGGCTTTTTTAAAGGGTGCTAAAGACCTTGGGGCAGAGGTTTTGGTTATTGGCGTTAGAGGAATTACCAGTATCAAATCCAGCATCAAAATAGCCCCGGGAGAGGTAAAGAAGCTCGTGGATATAGCAGAAAAAGAAGGTTGCAGAGAGCTGGTTTTGCTAGGAAAGTTTGAACCAGGGTATTTATTTTTGCCGTCTTTAAAGCTTGACTCTCTGGCGATGGAAATTCTGAGTTCTAGCCCGGATAGAAGAGCCAGGAGTTTGATAGAGACTTTTATGAAAAGGCTTGAGTCTCTTGGTTTTTGCTTTCCTGACCCGACGCCCTTTTTGAAAGAGCTCCTTTGCCCATCTGGCACTATAGCTGGCGAGCCATCACCTGAGGCCATGGAAGATGGTATATGGGGCTTTAAAATCGCAAAAGAGCTGGCTCAGATGGATATAGGTCAGACCATAACTGTGAAGCAAAAGTCAATAGTTGCAGTGGAGGCAATGGAAGGAACTCAGGAGACTATAAAAAGGTCTACAAAATTAGCTGGTAGAGGCTTTAGAGTCATAAAAGTTGCCAGAAAGACCCAGGATCCAAGAGTAGATATGCCAGTAATAGGTCCTGAAACAATAAAAGTGATGTCAAAATCAGGGGCTGACGGTATTTTTTTGGAAGCTAATAAACTCTTTATTTTGGAAAAAGAGCAGGTAATAAGATTATGTGCCCGTTATTGTATCGCAGTTTTTGGTCTATCAAGCAATGCGGATGCTGCGCCTTCAACATCTCCATCGTAAATTAATCTCCCGTTTCTTAAAACTATCGCCCTTTTAAAGTAACGGAGCAAGGAAAGCCGGTGGGCTACTGCAATGATGGTCTTTTTCTCAAAGGCTTTGATAATGTTAAGAAGAATCTCCTCCTGAGTCTTCTCATCAAGGGCAGAGGTCGCCTCATCAAGCAATAAAACATCCGGGTTTTTCAAAAAAATGCGCGCAAGCGCGATTCTCTGTTTTTCCCCACCTGATAGCTCAGAGGGCTTTAATCTATCCTCCAGGCCAAGAAAGTCACACTTTGCGAGCTTTGTGGCTTTGACAATCTCTATAGAGTCAAAATCCTCTCCAAGGGTCAGATTCTCTCTAAGCGTCCCATCAAAGACGAAAGGTTCCTGAGGAACTAAAAAAACCCTGCTTCGCAGGTCTGATAAGAGTACGCTTGAGAGTTCTAACCCTCCTATGAGGACGCTTCCTCTGTATGGCAAAAGGCCAGAAAGCACCCTAAGGAGCGTGCTCTTGCCAGAGCCGGTCTCTCCAAGCACTATAAGATGATCCGAATAGGGAATTTTTAAGCTGATATCTTTTAAAGCTGCTAAATTCTCAAGATTCACGCTCAGAGAGGTTATTTCAAAATCCAGGGGGGAGCTACTGAGAATAATACCATCTTTTCGTTCAGGCTGGAGACTTAAAACCCTGCGAACTCTTTGTATCGCAGGCATATTAGAGCGAAGTTCAAGAAGTCCTTTTTGAAACTCCATAAGTGGCATCTGCAAAAGCACCAAAGCCATTAAAAACGATACAAACTCGCCTGCACTTAGCTGATTGCTAGCCAGTCGATAGCTACCAAAAACTATCACCAGCGCAACTATCAAGTAGCCTGTAGTGAAGTTAAAAACAGAGTTGAGAGCAAAATAAAACTCTGAGCGAAAACCAGCTCTCTGGAGCTCTTTACTAAGATGGTTAAAAAACCTCTCAAAAGCCTTGCTTGCCTGCATTGATTTGACGGTTTCAAAACCGGAAAAGGCACTAAAAACGCGCTGTGATATTTCTGAATAAGCCGTTTGAGATTTTTTTAAACTCCTTGACCTCTTTTCGCCAAAAAAGGATACACTTAAAACTATAACCGGCAAAGATAGCAAAAGAAAAAGCGTAAAAATAGCATCTCTGTAAATCAAAACCCCCAGCAATGCGATTATGACTATGGGTTCTCTCAGCAATTTTATAACCCATAACCCTAGTAAATTACGAATAAGTCCAAGGTCATAAATCAGGTTTGATATAAAATCCCCTGAAGATTGCTTCAGTGTATTACTAAAATCACCATTTAAGAGGACGTTAAATACTTCTGACCTGATTCTCAGCATTTCTCTCTCTGCGTATAGAGATGTAAAAAACCTCACAAAAAAGCTACCAATCTGGGCAAGAAATACAAAAACGAGTAAAAGCCCGACAGCCCCCAGGACCTGCCCGGTGTTCTTTTTTTGCAAAAGAGCCTCTGAGAGAGACTTCATAAGAAGGCTGATACCTGAAGTGCCTATACCTTCAAGCAAAGAGCCAAAGAGCGCAAGCAAAATCAGATGCCAGTGGGTCAAAACTCTTCTAACTACCCACTTGACATCTTCCATGCGGGTAATATTTTATCTGGCATTATGGTATTTAAGTGGATTGTAGGGCTTTTGATAGCGATGCTACTTATAGACCACTTCTGGGTTCACTATGGTGGCAAATACGCAGAAAAAGCCCGCAGTGAATACAGAGAAGATCTCAAGAAAGGGCTTGGGGATGCCAAGGCTGTAGAGCTCCAGCAAGCTCACAGAGAGAGCATAATAGACAACATATATAAGACCATAAAAAACACAGTTCAGGGAGACAAAAACAAGCAATCCAAAGAGGGACAATGACTTTTGAATTTAACTCAGTAGAGGAAGCAATAGCGGATATCGCCGAAGGCAGGATGGTCATCGTTGTAGACGACCCTTCGCGTGAAAACGAAGGGGATTTGGTTATGGCTGCGGAGAAGGTAACCCCCGAAGCCATAAACTTCATGGCAAAGTATGGAAGAGGTTTGATATGCCTTTCTCTAACTCAGGAGCGATGCCAGGAACTCGGGCTTGAACTCCTTAGCAGCTATCCTTCAGACCAGAAAGGGACCGCATTCTGCACTCCTATAGATGCTCACCCAAGATTTGGCACATCAACCGGCATATCAGCCTTTGACAGGGCAAAAACGATAAAACTTGCGGTATGCCCAGAAGTCAAACCGACAGATTTTGTAAGACCCGGTCATGTCTTTACCTTAAGAGCCAGGCCGGGAGGAGTCTTGCAAAGAGCAGGTCATACAGAAGCATCTGTTGATCTGGCAAAGCTGGCAGGGTGCTATCCTGCAGGGGTGATATGCGAGATTATGAAAGAAGACGGCACGATGGCACGCGTGCCAGACCTGATTGAATTTGCAAAGAGATTTAATCTAAAGATAGTAACCATTGCAGACCTTATCAGATATCGTCTAAAGCGCGAAAGACTCGTTGTTAGAGAAGCAACCGCATCTTTGCCCACGCGCCATGGACTTTTCTACATACATGCATATAAGCACAAAATCACAAAAGAAGAGCAGGTAGCTCTAACAATGGGTCAGTGGGAAGAAGACGAGCCGGTTCTTGTAAGGGTACACTCTGAGTGCCTAACAGGAGATGTATTTAAATCTCTAAGATGTGACTGCAGAGGTCAACTAGAGAGCGCGATGGAAGCTATAGCAAGCGCAGGAAAGGGGGTTTTGGTCTACATAATGGGTCATGAAGGCAGGGGCATAGGGATAGTTAACAAAATAAAGGCCTATCATCTGCAAGACCAGGGTTATGATACAGCAGAGGCAAACGAAACCCTTGGTTACCCGGCAGATTTAAGAGAGTATGGGATAGGGGTTCAAATCCTTCTTGACCTTGGGGTAAGAAAAATGAAGCTCCTTACCAATAACCCTCGCAAAATTATAGCTCTTGAAGGTTATGGGCTTGAAGTTGTAGAGAGAGTTCCTCTTAAAATACCGCCGTGCGAGCACAATCAAAAATACCTGCAAACCAAAAAAGAAAAGCTAGGGCACCTTTTCTAGGTTAAAATAGGGGAAGGAGGTAAGCCATGGCAAAGCAGGTAAACTTAAAGGGAAATCCCATTACTTTGTGCGGTCCTGAACTCAAAGAGGGTGATGTTGCACCTTATGTTACTTTGGTTACAAAAGACCTCCAAGAGCATATAGCAGGAGGCTCAAAGGATAAGGTTCAGATAATAGTATCTGTCCCCTCTCTGGATACGCCAGTTTGCGAAACAGAGACCAAGAAGTTCAACGAGCTAATAGCAGGAGTGGATAATATTGAGCTTACAGTTGTTTCTATGGACCTTCCCTTTGCCCAAAAGCGCTTTTGCGAAAGTTTTAATATAGACAAAATAATAGTCGCATCTGACTTTCGCTACAGGGATATGGAAAAGTATGGCGTTTTAATAGCAGAAGGCGCATTGAAAGGTATCTTGGCAAGGGCTGTTTTTGTAATCTCAAAAGATGGCAAAATTCACTATCAGGAAATTGTGCCCGAAATTACTCAGGAGCCAGACTACGAACAGGCGCTTAAAAAGGTAAAAGAACTTCTTTAAAATTTTCCAAGGAGAGGGAGCAAGGTGGAGAACGGTAAGGTCTTCTCCAAAAGACTATTGGCAGGTAAACGCACTTATTATTTTGATGTAAAAAGAGGCAGGGATGGCTCGGCATATCTTGTAATATCCGAGCAAAGAGATGATAAAAAAGTCAGGCTGATGGTATTTGAAGACAGACTCGACGCCTTTCTCAAAACGCTAGAGGAGGTAGTTAAGGAAATGAAAAAGGAGGTAAGAGCATGAAAGCTGTTATTTTAGCTTTGCTAATCTCTGCTGGCTTTGCACAGGAGCAACAATGCATACCGGCAATTAGCATCGAACAGGCAATAAACGCCGCAAAAGCACAGGTAGGCACAGTTCAGGGAGTGACTCTATCTCAAAGCAAAAAAACCGGCGAGTGCGCTTACAGAGTAAGAGGTTCTGAGGGGACCGCCCTTATAGATGCAAAGGACGGCAAACTGATACGCTTTAGCAGAAAGCGCTGAGAAAAGCCTCAAGAGTATCTCTCAGGATATTATGAAAATGGGGGCGAATGCCCCCGCTTTGGGGTTTATCAAGAAGAGCTAAAAAAAGATGCTCGAAATCATTTTCGTCAAAATCGGTAAATTCCAGAGACTTTAAGAGTTCTACTCCTTTTTGATTGATAGTTTCGGGCAGTCTTCTTTTGCTTATTTCACACCAAATTACTGTCCATGCCCTTATGGTTGAGATAGGATTATACCCACCACCTCCAAGATAAATCCCACTACCTAAGAGACTATTTACATATCTAAAAGCCTCAAGGAGGGCAAGGTTAGATATAGATAGCTTAGAAAGATAGTCCTCTTTAAGTGCATCTGTTCCAAGTTGCAGAACATAAATTTCGGGCTTAAATCTCTCAACGACAGTGTATAAAATCCTCTCAAAGAGAAACATATACTCTTCATCGTTTGTATTCTTGGGCAGTTCTACATTAAGGTTATAACCAAACCCAGGACCACTGCCGAGCTCTCTTAGATAGCCCCGGTTAAAAGGAAAGGCATAAGACGGTGATTGGTGAAAAGACAGGACAAAGACCCTTCTGTCTTCATAAAAAAAATCCTGCACTCCATCTGCATGATGCGCGTCTAGATCTATATATAAAACCCTCTCAAAGCCCTTTTTTAAAAGATAAGATAATACTATACCAGGGTCATTGATAAAGCAAAAGCCATTTGCACGGTCAGGATAAGCGTGATGCATACCTCCTGCGGGATTAAAGCCTATTTTTGAATTTAAAAAAAGCTCAACTACCTGAATAGACGCACCTGTTGCATACAAAGACCCCCAGTAGCTCGCAGGACAGACCGGATTTTCAAAACTACCTATGTTAAATCGCTCTCTAAAATATGACCTAAAATATCCTCCAGACGCATCTTTAAGTGCCTGAATGTAATCTTTTTGATGAAACAGTAACAGCTCTTCCTCTTTAGCCATTCTTGGCTCAAGCAATTCGTCCTGTCTTAAAAGTTCCATAGCAAACAGAAAGTCAACAAAAGCACTCACCCTTGGCACCCTGAGAGGATGATTTTTAGGGTATGGGAAGGATTTATATATAGAGCTAGCTACGAGGATTGGCACTTCTTTTAAATATAGCTACTGAGATGACCAAAGCGAAAATCAAAACTATAAAAATCCGGGCAATAGTAACCCCTTTATTTGCATTTGATAAAACATCAGGGGCTTTTGATATACCCCACTGATATAAAAGCATCCCGAGAAATAGCGGGGATACTACACCAAAAAAATACAAAACAGGCTTTGGAATCTGGATAAAAGCATCACGAACAAGCTCAGCATGAAACTTAGAGGGTCCAAAAATCCACACAAACAGAAGAACCTCCAAGAGGGCAAACAAAACAAGCATAAAAGTGCCTGCCCAGAAATCAAGCTCGTCTATAAAGTTAGGAACATATGCAGATAAAAATGCGCCTATTGAGATTATTATCATCGTAACATTGACAGAAGCGCTGTGAGAGAGCTTTAGCTCCTCTTCAAGCAATGCGATAACAGGCTGGGCAAGTGCAAGCGAGGAGGTCAAAGCAGCAAGAAAAAGGAGAAAAAACCATATGGCGCTTAAGAGCTCTCCAAGGGGTAAAGAGGTAAGAACTGCGGGCATTGACACAAATCCAATTCTAAAAGTTCCTTCTTTTGCAAGCTCATTAATAGAAGCTGCGCCAAAGAGTGCAAACGCGGCAGGCAAGGCAATACTTGCACCTATTACAACCTCCACAAACTCATTTAAACCCGCGGTCATAAGCCCTGCTTTTAAAACATCCTGATTTTGCCTTACATAGCTTGCGTAAGTGGCTATAGCACCCATACCGAGAGAGAGCGTAAAAAACACCTGCCCTGAAGCTTCAAGCCAGACCTGAGGGTTTTTAAGTGCCGAAAAGTCAGGTGTAAAAGTGTATAAAAGCCCCTGAAAGCCCTTTCCACCACCCAGTAAGAGCGTGATAATAGAGAGAAATATTCCCATCATCAAAAGCGCAGGGATTCCAAACTTTGCGGTAAGTTCAATCCCTTTTACCACTCCCCTTTGCAGGATAATCCAGTTTATCAAAAGCGTTATTATCAGAAAAAAAACAGCCGTCAAAGAAGGTGCTATAAAGGATTTAAAAAACTCCAGGAATGGTTCCATCCTTGTGGTCCCTTCTGGCAAAGAGCCAAATAGCGAAAGGATTCCATAAGCCAAAGTCCAGGACTCTATGTAAATGTAATAACATGCAATAAGCAAAGGGATAACAACCCCCAAAGAGCCTATCACTCTTGCAACGGGGTTTTGATCAAAGAGCTCTCCGAAAATTCCCACCATAGAGCCCTTCCCACGCTGACCTGCAAACTTTCCAACAACCCACTCAAGAATCATTAAGGGTATTCCAACCAGGAGAAGCGCTAAAAAGTAAGGAACCATAAAGGCCCCGCCACCATAGAGTGCAACCTTTGAGGGAAACCTGAGCAAGTTTCCAAGACCTATTGCATTGCCTGCGGCGGAGAAAATAAGGCCAATCTGGCTTTGCCAGTTTTCTCTCATATTTTTAGCTTCATTATACGCTCACAGGCTTCGAGGAGTCTAGTAGTAGGTAAGGTTAGAGAAATTCTAAAAAACCCCTCACCGGATGGACCAAAACCAGTTCCGGGCGTGCAAACAATGCCGCACTCATTTAGTAAAAGACTTACAAACCCGGCTGAATCGTGCCCTTTGGGGACTTTTGCCCAAAGATAGAAGGTAAATTCTGAAGGGTATACCTCTATATTTATCGCCCGAAGGGCGGATTGCATACTCTGTCTTCTCTCTCTGTAAACTGCCCTTATTTGATTGAGTTCTTCCTCAGGGAGCTCAAGAGCTCTTATTCCTGCCTCCTGGATTGCCTGAAACTGCCCGGAGTCTATGTTGGTTTTGACCTTGCCAAGGGCTTTGATAAGGTCTGTGTTGCCAACGGCAGCGCCTAGGCGCCAGCCTGCCATATTGAAGGTTTTTGAAAATGAATAAAACTCTATGGCTATGTCTTTTGCGCCCTCAACTTCCAGTATCGAAGGGGGTTTTTCTAAGCCTGTGTAGATTTCCGAATAAGCAAGGTCGCTGGCAATATAAAGGCCGTGTTTTTTTGCAAAAGCCACGAGCTTTTTGTAAAAGTCAAGGGTTGCGCCTGCGGATGTTGGGTTGTTTGGGTAGTTTATCCATATGAGTTTTGCCCTCTCTAGGACCTGCTTAGGCACTGATTCAAGGTCCGGTAAAAAGTCATTTTCCCACCTAAGCGGAAGGTTGTAAATATCCGCGCTTGCAAGGATCGCCCCGTTTTTATATGGCGGATAACAAGGGTCAGGGCAAAGGACCAAATCGCCAGGGTTTAAAATCCCAAGGGGCAAATGGGCAATTCCCTCTTTTGAGCCAATCAGGGCAAGGACTTCTTTATCAGGGTCTAAATCTACCCCAAAGCGCCTTTTGTAGTATTTGGCAACTGCCCATCTAAATTCAATCATGCCTTCGTAAGAAGGGTATTTGTGATGGGCTGGGTTTTTAACCGCCTTTATCATAGCCTCTAGAATGGCCTCAGGCGTTGGAAGGTCAGGGTCACCAACCCCAAGGTCTATAACATCAACGCCCTGAGCGAGTTTTTGACGCTTTAGACTATCTATCTGGGCAAAAAGATAAGGCGGAAGAGCCTTTATCCTCTCTGCAAGCTCAAGCATTCTTTAGATTTTATCATGCTGGCTTTGAACTAAAATATTTTTTAAGATGTTTAGCAAGAACATGCTCTCTAAGAGGGCATTAGATTTACTGCAAAGCGCAGAAGCAATATCCAGAGCTCTAAATGAAACCAAGGTCGATACAGAGCATCTTCTGATTGCACTTTTAGAAGATGAAACCTCAACCCTTTCAAAATTACTCAAAAGCAAAGGCATTGACCCATCAGAACTAAAACAGAAAGTAAAAGAATACGTAAAAAAAATATCTTCCGATATAAGGAGGGTCGCCTCTCAGGAGGCAAAAAGACTAATAGAACTAAGAGCAAAGCTAATAGAGCTAAAATCAAACCTGGGTCAAATTACATCAGAGCTATCAAAAATAGAATCAGAGATAGAGAAGCTAAATCAGGAATATCTAAGAGCTTCAAGATACATGGATGTATGGTATGCTGAAAATCTAAAACTAGAAAGAGCAAGGCTTGAGCAACAAAAAGCTCACATAAACGCAAGAATCGAGTCTTTTATAAAGGCTCTTGAAGCACAGTTTAGCACTCAAGACGCTCAGGCATTTGTAAATGGAAAAATCGGCATAGACGCCCTTGTGAAAAAATATGTGGAAAACTCAGATGTGCTTAGGCAAATCTCAGAGCTTGGCATAAGCGAGGATAGATACTTTGACTTAATTTACAAAGAGCTCTTTGGCAAAGAGCCAGTATTTGATTACTCAAAAAAACTATTTGATGTTTTAGAAAAAGCTCAGGAAAAGGCAATAGCGGAAGGCTTATCAAGAGTAGAACTATACCATATAGTCTCGAGTTTAATAGAACAAAAAAATTCTGTTGGTGGCAAACTTCTAACTCAAATCCTTGGAGGAGAAAATATGAAAGAGTCTGAGCTAAAAGAGCAGGAAAAGAGCGCGCTTGAGCGCTTTGGAACTGACCTAACAAAACTCGCAAGAGAGGGCAAGTTAGACCCGGTAATTGGAAGAGAGGAAGAAATCAACCAGCTTATAGAGGTTTTGCTAAGGAAGAGCAAAAACAACCCGGTGCTTGTTGGAGACCCGGGCGTTGGGAAAACCGCAATAGTCGAAGGACTGGCCCAGAGAATAATAAACGAGGAAGTCCCTCAGGACTTAAAAGATAGGGTAATAGTAAGTATAGACCTCTCTTCAATGATTGCGGGCTCAAAATACAGAGGCGAGTTTGAAGAGAGACTAAAAAGTCTTCTTGAAGAGGTAAAGTCAAAGCCAGAAGTTATCCTCTTTATAGACGAAATTCACACAGTTGTGGGTGCAGGTAAATCAGAAGGGGCAATGGATGCGGGAAATATGCTAAAACCCGCGCTTGCGCGCGGAGAGATAAGACTCATTGGTGCAACAACTCTCGAAGAATACAGAAAACACATAGAAAAAGACCCCGCGCTTGAGAGAAGATTTCAGCCAATAATGGTTGAAGAGCCTTCGGAAGAAGACGCAAAGGAGATTTTATACGGCTTAAGACCAAGACTTGAGCGCCACCACAAAGTTACAATATCCGAAAAAGCCATAGAGGCAGCTGTCAAACTAACAAAGCGCTACATTAGCTTTAGAAAACTTCCTGACAAGGCAATTGACGCATTAGATCAGGCATGCGCAAGAAAGAAACTAGCTTTAAATGTAGCAGACCCAAAACTTCAGGAGCTTGAGCGTAAAATCAAACAGCTTCAGGAGCAAATAAACAGGGCGTTTTTAAGCGGAGACTACGAGCTTGAAGCGTCTTTAAAATCCCAGATGCTAAACCTTCAGAGACAAAAAGAAGTCATGCAAAAAGAATCTGTGCCAAAGGTGGAAGAAATCAGGCAAAAACTAAGCGCTCTTGACGAACTAATTATTAAAGCCTCTGAAAGGGGCGATTACGAAACAGAAGCAAACTTAAAAATCCAGAAAATAAACCTGGAAAAGGAGCTAAAAGCCATAGAAACCAAAAGGGCAAAAGAGCTTGTAGTTGACGAGGAAGACATTGCAGCTGTTGTCTCTCGCTGGAGCGGAGTGCCTGTTAACAAAATCAAACAGGAAGAGGGCGAAAAGCTATTAAAGCTCGAGGAAGAGCTTCACAAAAGAGTAATAAACCAAGAGCATGCTGTAAAGTCCGTTGCAGAGGCCATAAGAAGGGCAAGGGCAGGACTGAAAGACCCTAAAAGACCAATAGCGAGCTTTCTGTTCCTTGGACCAACGGGCGTTGGTAAAACAGAGCTTTCTAAAGCTTTAGCAGAGCTCTTATTTAACGACGAAGATACTCTAATAAGGCTTGATATGTCTGAGTTTAAAGAGGAGCATAGCGTTGCCAAACTAATTGGTGCACCGCCTGGATATGTTGGATACGAAGAGGGTGGAAAACTAACAGAAGCGGTTAGAAGAAACCCATACTGCGTGATATTGCTCGATGAAGTGGAAAAGGCTCATCCAAGGGTCTTTGACCTGTTTTTGCAGGTTTTGGACGATGGACGACTTACAGACTCTCAGGGAAGGACGGTGGATTTTCGAAACTCTGTGATAATTATGACCTCAAACATAGGCTCTCAATATCTGCTTGAGATAAAAGGAGAAAAAGACTTTGAAATCGCTCAGGAAAAAGTCCTTTCAGAGCTAAGATTTTACTTTAGACCAGAGTTTCTCAATAGAATTGAAGAAATCGTGGTGTTTAAACCGCTTGGCAAAGAAGAACTTGAGAAAATCCTTGAGCTTATGCTAAATTCAATTCGCTCAAGACTATCAGAAAAAAACATATCCCTTGAGCTAACTGAAAGCGCAAAAGAACACTTGATAAACCTTGGATTTGAACCTGCCTTTGGCGCAAGACCTCTAAGAAGAACCCTTCAAAAACACCTGGAAAACCAGATTGCCAACATGATAATTAGCTCAAAGCTCTCTGAAGGGCAGAAGGTTCTGGTAGATTTAAAAGACGGGAAGCTGGATTTTTCTGTTTTGTAAAAAACGCCCGCTTTGCGGGCAAAAAGTTTTGGCGCCTTAACAGGCGCTTAATTTAGATTCTTAAAAAATGGGCTATAAAGACCTGAGAGAGTTTATAAAAGCTCTAGAGAGCATCGGAGAACTCGCAAGGATAAAGGAAGAAATATCCCCGATACTGGAAATTACAGAGATAACAGATAGAGTCTGTAAAATGCCAGGCGGCGGAAAGGCTTTGCTATTTGAAAATGTAAAAGGTTATAAAAGTAGCGTTCTGACAAACCTCTATGGCTCTGAAAGAAGAATCAAACTAGCCCTTGGTTATGAAAACCTTGAAGACATTGGCTGGAAGCTATATAAACTATTAAGGCCCGAGATACCAAACACATTCCTTGAGAAGTTAAAAAAACTTCCAGAGCTTAAAAAACTCAACGATTCCCTGCCAAGAGTGGTAAAAGATGGGCCTATAAAGGAAATCATAAAAAAGGACAAAATAGATATTCTTGAATTTCCCATTCTTCAGTGTTGGCCAAAAGACGGCGGAAGGTACATAACCTTTGCCCAGACTGTTACCAGAGACCCGGAGAGCTCTGTGAGAAATGTAGGGCTCTATAGAATACAGGTTCTTTCACCAAATGAGCTTATAATCCACTGGCAAATTCACAAAGACGGCAATCACCACTACTGGAAGGCAAAAAGACTCAATAAGCGCCTTGATGTGGCAATTGTTATAGGCGGAGACCCTGTTTTACCATATGTCGCGTCTGCACCACTGCCACCTGAGGTGGACGAGTATCTCTTTGCAGGGCTTATAAAAGAAAGTGGGGTAGAGCTCATCAAAGGTTTAACTGTTGAGGTTGAATATCCCGCAAGTGCAGAGATAGTGATAGAGGGGTATGTTGACCCTTCAGAACCTTTAGTCGATGAAGGTCCTTTTGGAGATCATACTGGCTTTTATACACCCGTTGATAAATATCCCAGAATGAAAATAACCGCAATTTTAAGTAGAGAAAGGCCTATATACCTTGCAACTATAGTCGGAAAACCGCCTCAGGAGGATAAATATCTTGGCTTTGCCACAGAAAGAATATTTTTGCCCCTTATTAAATTTAACCTGCCAGAAGTTGTTGATTATCACCTGCCTGCGGAAGGCTGCTTTCATAACTTCTGTTTTGTCTCTATAAAGAAAAGATACCCCGGTCATGCTTATAAGGTAGCTTATGCACTCCTTGGTCTTGGTCTTATGTCTCTTACAAAGCATATAATAGTGTTTGATGAAGATATTAATGTCCATGACTTTGGAGAAGTTCTATGGGCCTGGGGCAACAATGTCGACCCTTCAAGGGATGTTTTAATTACCAAAGGTCCAATAGATGTACTTGATCATAGCACGAATGAGGTTGGTTTTGGTGGAAAAATGATTATAGACGCAACCAGCAAATTAAAGCAAGAGAATTATACCCGCATATGGCCAGAAGTGATAGAGATGTCAAGTGAGGTAAAAGAAAAAATATCTAAAATTTGGAGCAAACTAAACCTATGAGGGTGATTCTATACTCAGGAAAAGGCGGTGTTGGAAAAACCACCATAGCATGTGCAAGCGCTATAAGACTGGCAAGTCTTGGATATAGAGTGATACTTATATCCCTTGACCCTGCCCATAGTGTCTCAGACGCTTTTGATTTGCAAGAAATCGAAAGACTAAAGACCAAAGGTTTACCAAAAGAGGTCTTACCAAATCTCTTCATTCAGGAAATAGACATTCAGGAAGAACTCCAGCGCCACTGGGGAGATGTATATAAGTTTCTTGAACTTTTATTTAATAGAACCGGCTTTAACTCCTTCCTGTCTGAAGAGCTTGCGGTTTTGCCCGGAATGGAAGAGGTAACCAGTCTTTTATATGTAAAAAAATACATGCAGGAAAAATCTTATGATGCAATAGTTCTTGATTTACCACCCACAGGCGAATCTCTAAGGTTTGTAGCAATGCCTTGGATTTTAAGATGGTATATGAAAAGTGTCTTTAAAACAGAAAGGACTTTAACCGGCATAGTAAGGCCCATAGTAAAAAGACTTACAGACATACCTGTGCCTGAAGATAGCTACTTTAGAGCAATAGAATCCTTTTACAAAAAGATAGAGGGTATAGAAAATGTACTTTTGGATACTAAAACTACCTCTGTCAGACTTGTTGCAAATCCAGAAAAGATGGTGATTCGCGAAACCCAAAGAGCTTTTATGTACTTTAGCATGTTTGGAATGAATGTAGATTGTGTTTTTATAAATAGAGTTTATGAAGAAACACTCTCAGACTGTCCAAAGCTATCAGGTTGGATAAAGACCCAAAGCAAGCACTTAAGTGAAGTCGAAAGTCTTTTCTCCCCAGTGCCACTTATTAAAGTCCCTCTAATGTCAGACGAGGTTGTGGGAAAAGATAGATTAAACGCCCTTTCAGAGGCTATATTCAGGGAAATAAACCCGATTGATATCTTATATGACGGAAAACCATACGAGTTTTTAAAGGAAAACGATAAAACTTTAATTAAAATAAAAGTCCCCTTTATAACAAAAGAGGGATTATCTGTCATAAAGTCAGACGACGAGCTTTTGGTTAGATGGGGCAATTTTAAAAGCACTATCCTTCTCCCAAGGGGGGTAAGAGAGCTTGAACCAGATGGAGCAAGGATAGAAAACGGATATTTAACTATAAGTTTGAAAGAAGCTCAGCGACAGTCTTGATATCATTAATAAAGTCTGCCTCTGCACCTTGATTTCTCAAAACATACGCAGGATGATAAGTTACAAATACTTTTATCCCTGACTTAAGTGGATAGTCAAATAGCTTCTTGCTGAGTTTAGTAACAGACATTTGCCTGCCTATTATTCCTTCAACTGCAGTAGCACCGAGACAAACAATTAATTTTGGCATTATTATTAAGATTTCTTTTCTAAGATAATCAACGCAGGATTGTATTTCCTTTTGTGATGGTTTTCTATTTTGGGGAGGTCTGGATTTTACTACATTGGTTATATATACATCTTCTCTTTTTATACCTGCTACTGACAAGGTTTTATCCAGTAACTTACCTGCTTTTCCAACAAAAGGTCGCTTTTGCAAGACCTCTTCCTCACCTGGTGCTTCGCCTACAAAAACCACACTTGCACAGGGATTACCCTCACCAAAGACATAATCTTCCAATGGGCTATATAAGACGCACTTTCTTTCCTTTGACATCCTGTCGTATAGCTCTCTTAACCTAAGAAGGTTTTCCCTGCACCTATCTGGCTTTTGTGAAACATCAAAGACAAAAACCTCGTCAAAGCCAATTTCCCTAAGCGCCAACAAAGTACTTTTAAGCACTGAAATATAATATCTTCTGATGAAGCTCTTTTATGCGCTTGTTTTTTCCGGAATATGCATGGCAGATGTGGTAGTTCGAATAAATAAAGACACCATAACAACAGCTGAGCTAAGGAGTAAATTCAATACTTACTGGAATGACATTCTGCATCTACCTCTCGCAAGTGCAACAAGAAGGGATATCCAAGACTTTTTACTGGAGATGGTAAGAGCAAAAATAATAAAACAAGAAGCTAAAAAACTTGGAATCACTGTAAGCAATCAAGAAATATCAGAATACATAATAAAAAGAGTGTCAAATAAAGACTTAAATCCAACTATAAAGGAACTTTTAGAATATGAAATCATATCTGTAAAGCTGATAGACCATATAAGCAAAGAAATTAAAATAGATGAAAAAGAAATAGAAGCATACTACTATGTAAATATGCGGGAATTTCTAACCCCAGCGCAGGTTTTAGTTAAGCACTACAAAGCCCCGGACCTAGAATCCGCTAACGAAATTATATCTATTCTCTCAACTACGGGACAATCAGAGAAACTAAGAAATTATCAAGGCAGGGCTTTCTGGTATTCAATACAAACTCTACCAGAGCAGATTAAAAGGCAGCTATATCCCTTTGAAAGGCGAAAGATATCAAAACCTATCAAAGTAGGCGATGAATACCTTATTCTTCAGGTAATTGATACAAGGGGAAGCGGTATAATACCATTTTCAGAAGCTAAAAACATAGTAAGAGATAAACTTCTAATAGAGAAAAGACAGGAGGTATTCAAAAAATGGTTCCAGGAAACATATTCAAGATACTCTGTGGAGTTTTACTTTGGGCGATTACAGCAAGTGGACAAACCCTTGTAGACAGGGTTGTTGCCTCAGTTAACACAGAACCTATCCTTCTTAGTGATTTAAAGCTGGCAATGCTTTATTATCAAATTGATAACGAAAAAGTAGCACTTAATCGCCTTATAGATGAAATGCTTCTATATCAGTTTTTAACTGCAAGAGGTTTACAAACCCCTCAACAGGCAAAAGAAGAAGCCCTACAAATAGTTGCAAGAAACAATAAACTAACAGTTGATGAACTGAGTAAACAGCTCAATCGCTCTGGATTTTCAATCCAGCAACTAATGAGACTGATAGAAATAGACCTTTTAAATAGAGAAGGATTTAACTTCCTGATACAAAAAGAAATTACAGTTAGTGATAAAGAAATAGAGCTAGAGAAACTAAAATCCCGCCAAAGCGTAACAATAAGAGAAATAGAGTTAATAATCTTGCCAAATGAAAAATCCCAGAGGTTAAAGCAAATATTCAAACCGGATATCTCTATGCAAGAGCTTTCAAAAGCCCTAAATGAAAATCTCGAAAAACTCTCTGTTAAAAAGGGAGACCTCATACCATCGCTTGACCAAGAGGTCTGGAAAGCAGATATCAATAGCATAGTCTTTTCTCAAGACAAAGAAAATATATATGTAGCAAAAATCCTTTCTCAAAGGGTAGAGGTAGAGGACAAAAATGACGAATACTATAAACTCATCATAACAGAGAGAAAAGTAAATGAGAGAAAAGAATCTATACTAAACAGGCTAAGGAAGAATTCCATTATAAAAACTATGCTATAACTTTATTGCCTGAATGGAATACTTATCCAGAGCTCTGAAGTCCTATCCTGATTTTTTATCTCAACCTCTATGTTAACCGAATCAAATTGAGGATACTTTTGAAAAACACCTACAAGATCTTGCTTCAACTGAAATAGAAGGTTAGGAGAAATACCCAATCTTTCATAAGACAAAACCAGCATCAACCTATTTTTAGCTTGTTCCTTACTTCTACCTGAAAAAAACCTAAGCATATCAAATCACCTTCCTAATAGCTTGTCAAAAATACTCTTTCTATCGCCGTGAAATATCATCTGGCGTGCTTCACCATCCAGCCTTGCTGCTATGTCCTTAATAGCACTTGATATTGGTAACTTTGAAAAAACTATTGGCTCTCCTCTGTTGGTGTAATCCACCAGCTTTGGTTCATCCGGAACTACTCCTATAAGGGGGGCTTTTAAAATATCAACCACATCGCTTACTGACAGCATCTCTCCCCTTTTAACGCTATCCCATCTTATTCTATTGATAATTAGCTGGTATTTGGTTTTACCCATATTTTCCAAAAGACCAATAATTCTATCTGCGTCCCTTACAGAAGAAACCTCAGGATTTACAACAACAAGAGCCTGCTGTGAAGGACCAACGGCTATCCTAAATCCCTGCTCTATACCGGCAGGGCAGTCTATCATAATGTAGTCAAAAGAACCATCTTCAGACGCATCTCTTATCATGCGGTTCCAGGAGTTTTCGTCAACCGCGTCCTTGTTCTTGGTCTGATTTGCTGGCAAAAGCCAAAGCTGAAGACCTCTTTTGTCCCTTACCAGGGCTTTACTGAGCGGAACTCTTGATTCAAGTACATCAAGCACATCGTAAACGATCCTGTTTTCAAGACCAAGGATCATATCAAGATTTCTAAGACCTATATCCGCATCTATACACAATACCCTTTTACCCCTTAGCGCAAGCTCGACAGAGAGATTTGCAGTTATGGTTGTTTTTCCAACTCCCCCCTTTCCGGAGGTTATAACAATAACTTTTGTCATACCTTTTCTAAAATTATACCATCACCCTCAACTCTTGCCATTTCAGGATATCCTGGTGACATTCTATCTAAATCATCCATAATAGCTATCTTTTTACCTATTCTTATATGCTGAGGCTCCATAATAGTAGAAACCACCACACAGCTCTCATCACCAAGAGCACCTGCAAAAGCAACCCCCCTTAACCTGCCAATTACGATGATGTTACCCGTTGCAATAAGCTGTGCGTCTTTGTTTACATCCCCAAGCACCAAAATGTCCCCGTTATGCTCTATTTTTGTGCCCGCTCTTAAAATCTGATGAAGTATTAAAAGTCTTTGACTATCTTTTGCCTCTCTTGATAAAACAGAAGGCAAACTTATCTGGCTATAAACTCTTGACAGCTCCTCCTGGGATAAATGCCCGTCTGACTTTATAAGGATGTGAAAACCATCAAAGAGCTTACCAGATAGCTTCTCACGCAAAAAAGATACCAGCTCCTCAACAGATACTCTCGACTTTACATTAACCTGGACTACAGGAATAGTAACGCCCTTTAACTCAATCATTGCTCAAAGCTCCGGGGGAGGGACTCGAACCCCCAACCTGACGGTTAACAGCCGCCTGCTCTGCCGGTTGAGCTACCCCGGATATTTTTTAAATTATACCAAAAGCGTGGGGGGCTAAGCCCCCCACTACCCCCCGGAAGTTTTGTCACACTTTTGTCACAGTTTTGTCACACTTTAGATAAGATTTAGCCACTGATATGTGACAAAAATGTGACAATTTAATCAAGGCAGAGCTTACGAAACCCCTGATAAATCTGGGTTTCATGAATTGTCACGTGACAATTTGCTATATATAAACTTAATAAGAATCCCTTAATATATTTCCATTAAGTTCGTTTATTAATCTGATATCCTTTTTAAAGTCCCTGCCTGCTCTTGTTAGGTATCCTCCTACCATCATTGCATTGACCATAAACATCGCCATAGCGTGAAAATCCCCAAGCGTTGCCTCTCTTCCCCCACATAGTCTTAGCTGGGCTTTGGGGTTGGTGAATCTAAACATCGCAATAACCTTTATTGCGTCTGTGGCGCTTATTCCCGGAGCTCTCTCCATTGGAGTGCCCTTTATCGGCATGATGAAATTAAGAGGTATTGAATCAACCTCAAGCTCTCTGTAGGTTTTTGCAAGACTTACTCTATCCTCAGGGGTTTCACCCATTCCAAATATCCCCCCGCAACAGGTTGATAATCCAGCCTCTTTGATTCTCTTTATGGTTTCGAATCTCGATCTCCATGTGTGAGTGGTAACAACGTTCGGGAAAAACCTCTCTGAGGTCTCAAGGTTGTGATTTATCCTCTCAACGCCTGACACTTTTAGAATCTCAAGCTCCTTTTCCCCGATGGTTCCCGCGGATACACATAGCCTTATAGGAATACCCTTTTGTTTTATTTCCTTTGCCCCTTCTGATAGCTTTAGAATCTCTTCATAAGTTGCCGCCTTTCCGCTAAGGACCATGCAGTATCTGTTTGCGCTAAATTCAACGCCTCTTTCTGCCCCTTCTATGAGTTCTTCTTTCGGAACTAAAGGATAGACATTTATTGGAGTTTTATAAAACTTTGATTGAGCGCAGAATCCGCAATCTTCAGAACATGCCCCGCTTTTTGCATTGATTATAGAGCAAAATTCATATTCTCCGGGTTTATGAAAGGCTAACTTAACTTTCTGTGCAAGATGCACCAAATATGGCAAGAGCTCTATAGGGGCACTTAGGATAGTAAGAGCTTCTTCATCCAAGAGCTCTTTATACTCTAATGCTTTTAAGTGTATCTCATAAAGTGTCTTTTCCCAGTCCATGAAGGTTTATTTTAAAAAGTTTTGATGATGTTATAGTAAGTATCTCTCTGAGCCGGGATAAAGCCTGCGTCTTTTATTGCATTTACCATCATATCTAGCTTTGGGATTTTTACATTAAACCCTGTGGAGGATATTACATTTTCCTCAATCATCATGCTACCTATGTCGTTTGCACCAAAGTAAAGACCAATGGTGCCTATACTCATCGTCTGGGTTACATGAGAGCTCTGGATGTTTTTAAAGTTATCAAGATAAATCCTGCTGATTGCCAAAACCTTTAAATATCTAACGCTTGAGGTTTCTCCAATTTCATCAAGCTCTGTGTTTCCCGGTTTAAAAGTCCAAGGAATAAATGCGGTAAAGCCACCTGTCTGGTCCTGAATAGAGCGGATAAATTCAAGATGCTCAATTATGTGATGATCTTTCTCTATGTGTCCAAACATCATGGTGGCGGTGGAAGTCATACCAAGCTCGTGGGCGCTTATGTGAACTTCTCTCCATTGCTCTTTTGTGCACTTACCTGGGCTCAAGATAGGTCTTATCTCGCTTGAAAGGATTTCAGCTCCTCCTCCGGGGATTGAATCAAGACCCGCCTGCTTTAGATGCTTTAAGAGCTCTTTTATGCTCATTCTCTCTAGTCTTGAAAGATAAACAATTTCAGGAGCTGAAAAGGAGTGTATCTGAACCTGAGGGAATTTGCTCTTTATTTCTGAAAGGATATTTAAATAGTAATCCAACCTCAAATATGGACTTAATCCCCCCTGCATAAGAAGGGTCGTGCCGCCAAGATTTACCAGCTCTCTTACTTTTTCCAGAATTTCCTCTTTGGATAGGGTGTAAGTATCTTTTGAGCCGGGCTTTCTCTGAAATGCGCAAAACTTACAACCTGCTACGCAGACATTTGTATAGTTGATATTTCTATCTATAACGAAAGTTACTATATTTTGATGAAATCTCTGTCTTACTTTGTTTGCCATAAAGCCAAGCTTAGATAGGTCTAAATTAAATAAATCAAGTGCCTCTTCTTGCGATATTCGCTTTGACTCTAGCACCTTGCTAAGCACAAGCTAAAAATATAATTAAGCTCCAAACTTTTCAAGTCTTAAAGAATGAGCAAGTAGATAGTTCATGAGTTTATATGCCGGAAATATGCCAAGTTCACCTTTTAGGCATTCTCTTTCGGTTAGCCTTTTGGAAATACCTCCAAGGACAAATCTTGAATGGATCAAAACAGGCACAAAATGCCAGGAGTGGGATTTCATCAAAGATGGGGTTGAATGGTCTCCAGTTATTGCAATAACATCAGGATTAAGTTCTAAAATCTCCGGTAAATAAGAGTCAAACTCCTCTATTGCTGAAATTTTAATCTGATAGTTTCCATCTTCTCCCGCAGAGTCTGTTTTTTTATAATGAAGGAAGAAAAAATCATAACTTTCCCACGCTGATTTTAATGTCTCTATCTGGTTTTTAAAGCTATCTCCACTTACTTCCAATACATCCATTCCAACAAGCTTTGCAATGCCTTTATACATTGGATATAAGGCAACCGCACAGGACTTTAAATTGTATTTGCTATTAAAGCTTTCAATATCTGGAGGTTTTGTAAATCCTCTAAGGAGGATGTAGTTGGCTCTATCGTTATATTTTAGTGCATTTTTTACTATGGATAAAAACTCTCTAACTGTTTTTGATAGCTCGTCGTTTCCCTCTGGCTCTTTTGGAAATCTGCCTTCTGTTTGTGGGTCTGTATCCTGAACACTGACTTCAACATCTTTATCAAAGTGGAAAACAAGACCTAACCTGTGCTCTTTACCTGATTTTATCGAAACTGGAAAGTCTTTCAGGGCTTTTAAAAGCTCGCTAGTGATTTTTATGTTTTCTTCTGTTTTGATTCTGCCTGCGCGCCTATCTACTACTTTTCCAGAGCTATCAATGGTGGCGTAATTTCCCCTTACAGCCACATCGTTTGGACCTACTTTAAGTCCAAGTCCAAGAGCTTCCAGAATCCCTCTTCCCACATTTAGCTTAAGAGGATCATATCCAAAAAGCGCAAGATGTCCAGGACCGCTCCCTGGGGTTATTCCAAAATCCACGGGGATATGACAGCCAGTTGCACTTACCCTTGTAAGAGCGTCTAAATTAGGGGTTTTTGAAAGTTCCAGCTCCGTCATATTATCTTTTACTGAAAGCCCACCAAGACCGTCAAGGACTATAAGGAGTATTTTTGAGTTTATCCCTTCTTTAAGCAAATTCTTGAGCATGATATATATTAAACCTCATGGATGAGTTTTTTGTAAATTTTTACATATATGTTAAAGAAATGACAATTCCTTTTTTAATTGGCATTACAGTATCGTCATTTTTGCAGGTATTTAACGCAGGAGTTTTCATTAGAAAGCCTCTAAAAAGCCCATATTTTGGACCAATTTATGCAGGTTTTATTGCAGGGGCTTTGCCACTTTGTTCGTGTTCTATGATTCCATTTGCATATTTGATAAACAGTCTTTCCAGAAGTTATGCGCCAACTATGGCTTTTTTAATAGTCGCCCCCATAGTCTCTCCGCTCACTATTTTTCTCACATATGGCTATTTTGACCTCAAGATGACCGCATTTAGACTATTTGGCACTTTCATTTTTGCACTTTCTTTTTCATACTTTGTAGGGTTAGTTTTTAAAAAGCCACCAGTATTACCAGCCTTTTACAGAGGACAAAATGGGAAGAAATTTTATAAGATTTTTCTGGATAATCTCATAGGAATTGGTAAGTATCTCGTTATTGGTGTTTTGATTGCGGCTATTTTAAAAACATTGATAAAGCCAGAGCAGGTTCTGTTTCTCTCAAAGAGTTCTTTTTCATATTTAGCTATGTCTTTGATATCCACGCCCGTTTATGTTTGCTCCGGCGAAGAAGTGCCCATAGCAAAGGCTATATCAGAGATTGGATTTAGCCAAGGTAGTGCCCTTAGTTTTATGCTTGGTGCTGCGGGAGTTTGCATTCCTACTTTTGTGGGCGTTTTGAAGTTTTTACCAAAAAGGCTAGTTTTTACCTATGCCGTTTTCTGGGTCTTTTTCTCTGCCTTTATGGGCTTTCTTTATGATGTTTTTTAAAGCGCCCAAAAGAGGGCGCTTTTTTGTTATTTCCTTAAGCGTCTTGCAAGGGCAAAGAGAGCCCCAAAGAGCGCAAAGAATGTGGAAAAGCCATAACCTGCGTTGCAACCGCCGCCACCGCCGCCAGAGCTTGTGCTACCTGCGCCGGCCGTGCCACCACCTGTAGTGCCACCACCTGCGGTTCCACCACTGCCACCGGTTCCACCACCGCCTGTGCCACCACCTCCAGCACCACCGCCAGCGTCAGGTCTAAACTCGTATGCACCCATGTCAACTATAGCACTGCCGTTTCTATCGCCATCTACCACCCTTGGGTTGCCGTCAAGGTCCAGATCACCAAGACCGCCTATTCTGCCATTATCCCCTCTATCTATCGCAGGTGAGCCTGCGGTTAGTCTAAAGTCGCTTGCTGAGACAAATCTTGGGTCTTGCTGAATATTTTGACCTGCGCTGTAGGGTGCAGTTGGACGGTCTGAGAATGCAACCTTTTCAGTTCTTGGGGCGCTTGAGAAGTCTATGGAAGGACCTGTCGTAAAGAGGTTGTTAAAGAGCTCTGTAGTGCCGTTTGCAGAGCCTCTATCCACAAATAAGTCATCGCCGTCAGCCCCACCTTCGCGTGCTTCGTTTTGCCAAAAGATATTGTTGCTTATAGAGACAGTTGAAGCATTTTCGTTAAGAAGCACAAAAAGTCCCCCGCCTCTATTTGGGACTCTGTTATTGACAAAGGTGTTATTTACCACAAAAGCTGAAGCAGCGCCAAGACGAATATACATACCGCCACCTACTGCATTGGTTGGACTTGGGGACCTGTTGACCTGATTGTTTGCAAAGAGGTTGCTAAAGATAAATGCTCTCCTGCCTACCGTGATATTTACTGCCCCGCCGAAGTTGTCCGCTATGTTGTTTAAAAACGCATTTCTTATGAGTTCTATGTTATCTGCGTTTATTCTTAAAGCACCTCCTCCACTGCCCCTGTTGTTTGAGGTGTTTCTAAAGGTTATGCCCTCTATTCTAACAGTGCCAGTATCTGTAGTGCATGCGCTTTTATTGATGTCAATAACATAACCCCTGTCGCTCTCTAAAATTACGGTTCCACCTGCTGGTCTTATAATCAGGTTTCTGGTGCACCCTGGTGAGGTAGCTGAGTATGAAGGAGCAACAGCAAGCTCTGCAAGTCCTCCAGTTAGGCGTATGGTGCCTGGTCTTATGCAAACCACAGTATCGGCTGACCTGCCTGGTGCTTCGTTTACGGCATTTCTTAGCTCCTCTGCCGTGCTAACAGTTGCGGTGCAGGCTGCTTGATGATAATCCTGCGCCATTGCAAGGGCTAATATTGCCAAGGAAAGTCCAAATAGCTTCATAAATTAAACCTCCCCTTTGAGGAATAAATTAAGTTTAAGGCCTTTTTAATAACCTGTCAAGGGGGGTAGCGGGGGGAATTCCCCCCGCGCTTTATAGTCCATAATAATATGCTATTGCGGCTGCAAGAACCAGGGCTGTGGTCTCTGGATCCTGGTCTGGTTGTGATAGGTCATAAAGGCTGAGTTTTTCTTCAAGAAAGTGTATACCAAAGTGTCCTTCTATAAAGTCAGGGTCTCTGACAATTTCGCGATGGAGTGGGATGTTTGTGGGAACCCCCCGGACTATGAATTCATCCAGAGCTCTTCTTGCCCTTGCTATGAGTCTATCCCAGCTTAGAGCCCAGACGCTTAGCTTGGATATCATTGAGTCATAATAGGGAGGTATGATGTAGTCTTTATAAACTCCTCCGTCCATTCTAATTCCCGGTCCGCCAGGTGAGTAGTAGGCTGTTATCTTCCCGGGCGATGGCGCAAAGCCACGAAGTGGGTCTTCCGCGTTTATTCTAAATTCCGCCGCGTAGCCTCTGAAGGTGATATCCGCCTGAGAGAACATAAGGGGCTCTCCCATTGCGATTCTTAGCATGTTTTCGACTATGTCTATGCCCGTTACCATCTCGCTTATGGTGTGCTCGACCTGAAGGCGGGTATTCATCTCGATAAAGTAAAACTCCCCGGAGTCTAAATCTACCAGAAACTCAATGGTGCCCGCGCTTTCATAGCCTACCTGCATCATGGCTCTCAGGCTCTGGCCCAGAATTTTGCTCCTTAGGTCCTTTGGCAAAACCGGGCAGGGGGTTATTTCTATTACCTTTTGGTGCTTTCTCTGGATTGAGCAGTCCCTCTCGCCAAGATGGACTACATTACCAAATTTATCGCCAAGGATTTGCACCTCTATGTGCTTTGGGTTTCTTAGGTATTTTTCCACAAAGAGCTCTCCGCGCGAGAAAAAGGCACTTGCTTCTCTGTAGGCTGATTCAAACTGGGACGGGAGCTCTTCGGGGGATTTTACAAGTCTCATGCCTCTTCCTCCGCCGCCGAAGGCGGATTTTAGCAAAACCGGATAGCCAATTTCGTTTGCTATTTTGAGAGCTTTTTTATAGTCGCTTAGGGGCTCTTCTGAGCCGGGGATGGTTTTGAGTCCAAGCTCTTTCATGATTTTTTTTGCTCTTACTTTGTCGCCAAAGAGCTCTATGTGCTGGGGCTTTGGACCTATAAAGGTTATGCCGTTTTGCTCGCAGTATCTTGCAAAGTCCGCATTTTCCGCAAGAAAGCCATACCCTGGGTGTATTGCATCTGCGCCGACTGCCTTTGCGAGCTCTACGATTCTAAAATAGTCAAGGTAGGCTTTGATTGGGTCTCCGGGGATTAAGTATGCTTCCTGGGCTTTTTTAACATGCAAAGAGCGAGCGTCTGCCTGAGAATAGATTGCCACGGTTGGAATCCCAAGTTCTTCACAGCCTCTTACGATTCTGAGGGCTACCTCGCCCCTGTTGGCGATAAGGACCTTTTTAAACACTATGAAATTATAAACTTTAAGGGTATAGGTCTTTAAAGGCTTTCAGAAATTCATCTTTGTCTTTGCAGACTATGAAAACTTCCTGAACGCTGGTACCTGCTTTGTAAAGGAGTTTATAACCGCTTTTTGTCTGGTATTTTAAAAAAATGCCGTGAGAGCCTCGACCTTTCTGAGCTCTAAAGATACGCCCCGGGATAATTGCGCTAACTGAGCTTAGCTGTGAGAGGGCTTTTAGGTGTTTATCAAGTCCTTCTAAGATGCTATGTTCTAATTTGACCCCTGACTTTCTAAACTTTGCCATGGATGTTTTTTCTTCTAAAGAGCTCTTTTGGGGATATTAGCCTATCGAGAAATACCTTGCCATTTAGATGGTCAATTTCGTGCTGGATAACAACTGCTTCAAAGCCTTCTGTTTCAAGCTCTATATCCTTTCCGTTAATGTCTTTTGCAATTACTTGGATTTTAAAAAACCTCTTTACATTACCTGTAAATTCAGGAACACTTAAACATCCTTCTCTTAAAACTATCTCACCCTCTGATTTTATGATCTCCGGATTTACAAGCGTGAGAGTGCCGTTGCATGTTGTTTTTAGTCTGTGATTGCTTTTACTTACATCTACTATTATTAGCCTTTTGTTAATTCCCACCTGAGGGGCGGCTATCCCAACACAGCCGGGGTTTGAATAAACTATCCTGATTAGAGACTCTGATAGTTCTTTGAGACTCTGGTCAAAGTCTTTTACCTCTTTTGAGGGAATTAACAGTCTTTTGTCAGGATATTTTAATATTTCAAATTCCAATTTCTTCTTCCTCTTCAAGTTCAAAGGATAGCTCAAGTTCGCCAGAGAGGGCTTTGAGCTTTTCTCTAAGCTCTGTCTGGTCTATGTCTCCCTGAACCTCCATCGTCATAAGATAAATTTCAGAGCGCCTCATAGTTCTAAGGTCTGAGATATTTAGCCCAAGCGATGCTATTAGCTCCGAGACTTTGTAAACTATCCCTGTTTTATCCTCGCCGTGAAGGATGATTCTATAGCTCTTTTGATATTCCGCGTTTTTAATTTCTTTTGAGATTTCTCTGCATAAAAACGAAAGTCCCAGTTCTTTGACAGGTTCTTCCAGAGCTCTTTCTATTATATCCCTACTTGAGTTTCCGCTTAGCATTAGCAAAATACCAAACTGATTCCCAAGGCGCGTCATAGAAGAGTCTTCAAGGTTTAGACCAAGTTTATATAGCTCTTTGGTTACTTTGGCTACTATGCCTGGTCTATCTTCTCCAAAAAAAGAGAGCATAAAGCGCATAACTTATACCTCTGTTGTTGGTTCGCCGAAGAACTTCCCCTGAGCAAGTTCAAATCCGGATTTTTTACACATTTCCAGCTCTTGGGCGGACTCGACACCTTCGGCAACGGTTGTTATATTGATTTCTCTAAAGCTCCTTACAAGACCTGCTACGAAGTTAAAAGTTCTCTCGTTTTGCAAAAATGCTATAAAGGCTCTATCGAACTTTATATAGTCAATGTCTAGACCTATCAATGTCGCAAGGTCGTAAACTCCTACTCCAAAGTCATCAATTCCTACAAAAGCAAACTCTCTTAGATGTTTAAAGGCTTCTTTTAGCTTATTGAGAGGGTAGTTGCTCCATTCAACGAGTTCCAGACTTATTGATTCCCTTTTTAGGTTAAATTCTTTTATTAATTTTTTGATTTCTTCTATTCTTTCTAAATTAAGAATGTCTTCCCAGCAGAAGTTTACATGGACTTTTATGTTCTTTTCTCTTGCTAGCGAGAGGGCTTTTCTAAGGACTTCTTTGGTTAGCTTTCTGTAATGAGAGGTCTTTCTAAAAGCCTGCCAGGGGACCGCTATTTTTTCTCCGTTTGAAGAAAATAACCTAACAAGTGCTTCGTATGCAAATATTTTACCGCTATTTAAGTCAACTATTGGTTGGTAAGCAACTGCTATGCGCTTTGCATCTACCGCTCTTGTGGATTTGTAAAATTCTGCAGGTGTTTTAATGAGCATCTCTTTTGAATCGTTAAGCACGACAATATCTTCAAAGTTTTGTTGCTGACGGACAAACTCCGTAAAGAGCTGTATAACCTCGGGTAACTTACCGTAAGATACCATTATGTGAAAGTCAAGATACAGTCCGTTGGAAGTAAACTGCATTGATGTTAGGTTCTCCTGAAGAGTTTTTGCTATTTTAACCATTTCTTCTTTTGAGCCAGAGGGTGATATGAGATGAAAGGTCTCTTCGAGAGAGTGATAGATTTCCATATCTTGCTCTTTTGCAAAGCCTGACAGGTAATCCGCCAGCTCTTCTGATATTTCTTTTGCTATCTCTCCCAGGTTGTTTACCTTTATCCAGCTTAAGAAAGCAATATCTATGCTGATACACCAGGCTTCCTGCGTCTTTGTTATTGAGTATTGAGTTGGAAGACCAGTCACTGGATGAGATGTTATGTTTCTCTCCAGATATTCAAGAGAAGCATAACGGGTAAAGTCTTCTATTATTAAATAATGCTGACTTCCTCCTTTCATACAGATTATTCTGAAATATCTGATTGTTCCTCCCTGAATATGAACTCTTAGTTTAAACTCAGGTATGGGATTTTTCTTGCAATTATAACTCCACTCAGATAGACTCTTTAGTAGCTCTTCTTCAGAATCAAAATGTAAAAGGAGTTTTTTATCATAAAACAAAACCTTGCTGTTTTCGTCCAGTATAGCTATGGAAAACTGTTTTATGAGAGCGTTTAAGAGTTCTTCTTGTCTTTTTGTCATTTTAATAGCGAGGTTTCTTATTGCAGACTCCTGCATGTTTAGAGAATAATTTGATTCGAGTAAAAGAGGTTGTGTTGGGTTAAAAATACATAGAGTGGTTGTTAAATTCAGGAAAGTTGGCCTGGTTCCACTCATACTGATTTCCGCAAAAGTCAACATTCCAACGGCGCCTCTTAGTGCAAAAGCTCCTAACTCGGGGTTTTCTTCTCCTATTGTTAAGACTTTTCCTATACACATGAAAACAAGACAGAGATCAAAGTCTGTTTTTTCAAAAAATTCTTCCAGAAGTTGTGCGATTGCTTGACTTAAGGGGAGGTTATGCACGGCAAGCTCAAGCTCCTGCCCGCTCTCTACCCTTTTTGCAAAGTAAAGCCCGTCTTCGTTGAGGCTAAGGCTTGCATAAGGTTGACGCTTATGTGGAATCGATTCGTTTCCGCTTACAAAGAACGAGTTTAAAAAGTTAAAACCAAATTCTTCAAGAAACAGCTCAAAATATACCTTTGCCGGCATTGAGTTTACTATCGTTGCTACCCTGCCCTTGCTTTTTGAAACCTGTATTCTGACTCCGAGCGGATAAGTGGTGCTAAACCAGTCTGTGAATATGTTGTCTTTGCTCTTAAAGAGCATCGCGACAATGCCCTGCACCTTTTCGCCGTTTAGATAGACGAAGCTACCCTTAAAACTAAGATCGTCCGAAGCCACTGCCCCTGAAATCATCACTCCTATGTCTTCAACCTCGTTTACGAGCTTTTCCAGAAGTTCTCCTCTTAAATAGTCGGAAAAAACCAGCACCGCTTTTGCACGCTCAAACATCAAATAGGCTTTTGAAAACTCTTCCTCGCTATTTATGCAAAGGATTTCAACAGGCTGATGGAAAAAAATCGCTATTGCCCTGTCTTTGTGGATTTTCCCATGCTCTATGACCCCTCCACCTGCAGAGACAAACACTATGTTTGCCTCTGGCTCATAGGGCAAAAGCCTTGCCCTTAGCTCGTCTATCTTATCTTCAGGGCCTGGATAGAATACCAAACCCGCGCTTGCGCGCGGAGAACTCCCGACCCTGTAGACACTCAGCCTTAGCATCTTAAAGCTCCCTCTAGCCTGAGTTTTATTATCCTCTCTGGCAAAAGTTCAAAAACTATGTCCATAGATATGCCCTGACGCTCGCCTGTTAGCGCAAGCCTTAGAGCTTTCCAGATCTCTGATTGCTTTATTCCAAGGTTTTGCTGAAGTGTTTTTACCGCCCTTTTCGCCCCCTCTTTAGAAAAGCCTTCTTTTTCGAGAAGTTTTATTGTTTCTTGCAAAAGTCCGGATAGAGGTTTTAGTTCATTTGTGATTTCTCCGTTAAGCTCTATTTCACTGAGGCTAAAAATTCTTAGTTTTTGCACCCCTTCAGCATAAGTTTCAAAAGAGTCTCTGATTTTTGAAATGACTTTACATAGATATTCCTCGTCAAATTCTTCGTTTAAAAACTCTTTAATGTCTTTACAGACTCTTTCAATGGGTAGATAGTTTCTTATGTATTGACCGCTTAGCCACTTTATCTTCTCGTAGCTAAAAATAGCAGGCGAAGAGCCAATTTTTGAAAGGTCAAAGTTATTAATGAGCTCTTCTTTGCTCAGAATTTCTTTTTGCCCCTCGGGGATGGCAAATCCAAGGAGTGCAAGGTAGTTAAAAACCGCCTCTGGCGGATATCCGGCTTCACGAAAGGCACTTATAGAGACAGCTCCGTGGCGCTTTGAGAGTTTTGACCTATCCTGACCCAGAATTACAGGAAGATGGGCAAATGTTGGCTCTTTAAACTTCAGGGCTTTATATATAAGTATCTGCTTTGGGGTGTTTGAAAGGTGGTCTTCCCCCCTTATTACATGGGTTATATCCATTAAAGCATCATCCACGACCACGGCAAAGTTGTAAGTCGGCGACATATCGCTTCTTAAGATTACAAAATCATCAAGCTCGTCTGAGCTAAATTCAACCCTGCCTTTTATAGCGTCTATGAAGCTAATTTTTAAGTCCGGAGGGGTTTTAAATCTTATGGTAAATGGCTTTTGTTCTTTTGCCAAACTTTCAGACATAGATGGGGTTAAAGCCCTGCATTTGCCTGAGTATTTATATGGCACTCCTTTAGCTAAAGCCATAGAGCGCTCTTTTTCTATCTCCTCAGGGGTGCAAAAGCATCTATAGGCGAGATTTTCTCTTAATAGACCAAGGGCAAAGTCTTTATAAATGCCATATCTTTCAGACTGGCGGTAAAATTCGTCCCATTCAATTCCCAGCCATTGAAGGTCTCTTAAGAGTTCGTTTTCAAATTCTTTTTTTGAGCGCTCTTTGTCTGTGTCTTCAATTCTTAAAATAAACTTTCCGTTTTGAGATTTTGCAAATAAGTAGTTAATAATTGCGGTTCGCGCATTTCCAAGGTGCAAAAACCCCGTGGGGCTCGGCGCGAAGCGCGCTCTTATCATAATAAAATAAATAATATAATTAATCCATGACTTTATCTCCTCAAGCAAAAGTAGGGGCTTTGGTCTTACTTGCCTCTTTTGCTTTTGCAATCCTTAGTTTGTTATTTGGTGAGTTTAGACCATTTATGGCCAGGGGCAAGGAGTATCAGGTAGTTTTTAAAAATGTCAGCGGGCTCTCAAAGGGCGCAGAGGTAAGAGTTGCGGGCATAAAAGCAGGTAGGGTAAGGTCTTTAACCCTCACAGAAGACGGGGTTTTGGTTAGCTTTGAGATATCAGGTGATGTAAAGCTTTTTAAAAATGCCAGTGCTCAGATTGGAACTCTTGGGCTTTTGGGCGATAAGTATCTTGATATAGACCCCGGAAGCCCATCTTTCGGAGAGCTCTCTCCCTCTTCCAGGATTTTAATAACCAAAGAGAGCTCTGATATAGACTCTCTTGTAAGAGAGGCTATAGTGACGACCAAGAGCCTGAATGCACTTCTTGAGGAAAATAGAGAGAGTCTTAGGCTAACTTTGCAAAACCTTCAGGTGCTTACAAAAACTCTCAGCGAAATCTCCGAGGAGAATCGCCAAAACATCAACCTCACAATTCAAAACCTGACTGCGATTACAACTGCTTTAAATAAAAGCCTTCCCAAAACCCTTGAAAATATTGAAAAACTTACCGCACAGCTTGAGGCAAGCGCTAGCGAAAACAGAGCTGACATAAAAGAAACGATTGCAAATTTAAAAGTAATATCTCAGGAACTTAGGTCTACTCTTCCAGAGCTTACTAAAAATCTTAACGCTCTTTCTGTAAATCTCAATCAAACTCTTGATCAAAATAGAGAAAATATTTCAAATATAACCCGCTCCATAAGCGAAATTACCCAGAGAATTGAAAGAGGTGAAGGGACAATCGGGAAACTCCTCAAAGACGAAGAGGTTTATAAAAACATCGTCTCTGGCACCAGAGCTCTTAGGCGCGCGGGTGATTTAGCCGAGCAGACCAATCTGTATCTGGGTTTTGCGACAGAACTATATGAAAGCGGGGGCACCAAAGGCATTCTCTCTTTTAAAATCCAGCCAAACAGAGATAAATACTACCTTCTTGAGATAGTTGGGGATTCTAGAGGCTCTATCAAACAACAGAGGGTGGAAGACCGCCAGATTATAAAAAGAGAGTTTCGTCCTGAGATAACCGCGCAGTATGCAAGGAGCTTTCACCACATGGATAGAGCTCTGACCCTTCGTGCGGGTCTTAAAGAGTCCTCTGGCGGAGTTGGTGCGGATTTGAGCTTTGGGAGCAAACTTGCTCTTAGCGCTGATTTATTTGACTTTGGCAGAAAAGACCTTAAAGGTAAGGACATAAGACCAAACCTTCAGATGTCTTTGCGATATAGAATTTACGGTCCTGTTTTTGTAAGAGTCGGCGCTGATGAAATTCTCAATAAAAACCTTAGAGGTCCTTATGGCTCTGCGGGCGTTTTATTCACCGACAATGACCTTAAGTATCTCCTCGGAACGCTTAGACTTCCACTTCCTTGAGTTTTATCTTAAATTAATTATGACCCTCAGGAGGCATTTATGACGCTTAGAATAGATTCTAAAGTTGAGATACTATCTCAGATCCCTTTATTTTCAGACCTTCCTGAAGAAGAACTCAAAGAAATATCAAAGTTTGCAAAGTTTAAAGACTTTGGGAAAAACGAGTATCTGTTTTTTGAAGAAGAGGCAGAACCCGGAATTTATATCCTGCTTAGTGGTCTTATAAAGCTCCTTAAAGAAACCAACGATGCAAAGATGGTTATAGTAAGACTTGTTTATCCAAAGGACATCTTTGGGTGGATAGAGTTTGGCAAAAAGCATCCTAAAAATACCTACTGTGCAAAGGCGATGATAGAGAGCAAGACCCTTTATATCTCAAACGCTGATTTTATATCTCTTGCGGTAAAGTTGCCCGCTATTGGCGTAAAGATGGTTTGTGAAACCACCACGCTTTTACTACAAACTTATGAAACTCTCAAAAGCATAGCAGGCGGAAAGGTCGAGGAACGCATAGCAAGAGTCCTTATAGAGATTGCAAACAGGATAGGCAAATCAGTTCAGGGCAGCATAGTTATAGAAGCGCCTCTGACCCGCCTTGATATTGCCGAGATGACAGGAACAACTGTAGAGACCACCATAAGGGTCATGAGCAGGTGGAAAAAACTAGGGATAATAAACACAGAGCGCGGGTTTATTGAGATTTTGAAAAAGCGTGAGCTTGAGCGTCTTTCGGTATAAGCACAACTCCTGCAAGCGGTGGCAAGGTTAAAACAAGGTGATGGTCTCTGTAGTGCCAGCTTTCGTCTATTGCCAGAACCTTGCCGAAATTTCCGAGGTTAGTTCCGCCATAGTGTTCTGAGTCGCTATTAAAGACCTCAATCCATTCGCCACCTTTTGGGACGCCGACTTTATAGTTAAATCTTGGCACGGGGGTAAAATTTAGAACCACCAGCGCCAAAGAGCCGTCTTTTGACCTTCTTAGGTAAGAAACTATGCTCGAATCAACATCTGCAAAGTCAACCCATTCAAAGCCCTCGCTTTCGCAATCAAGTTCGTAAAAAGCCCTGTAAGAGCAATAGAGCATATTTAGATCTTTGACAAGTCTTTTGATACCTCTATGCATATCAAATTCAAGAAGATGCCACTGGATAGAGTTTTCGTGATTCCACTCGTCAAACTGGGCAATTTCCCCTCCCATAAACAGGAGCTTTTTCCCGGGATGAGTCCACATATACGTGTATAAAAGCCTCAAATTTGCAAACTTTTGCCAATAGTCTCCGGGCATTTTACTTATCAAAGAGCCCTTTCCATGCACCACTTCGTCGTGAGAGAGTGGCAATATAAAGTTTTCGTAAAACGCATACCATATGCTGAAGGTAATCTCGTTTTGATGGTATTTTCTATAAATTGGGTCTCTTGAGAAATACCTTAGAGTGTCATGCATCCAGCCCATGTTCCACTTAAAGCCAAATCCAAGACCCCCAAGGTATACGGGTCTGCTAACCATTGGAAAGGCGGTGGATTCTTCCGCTATGGTCTCTATGCCTTTAAAGTCTTTGTAAACCGATTCATTTAGCTCTTTTATAAACTCTATAGCTTCCAGATTTTCCTTACCGCCAAAGACATTTGGAATCCACTCTTTTCTTGAATAGTCAAGATAGAGCATACTCGCAACTGCATCAACCCTAAGAGCGTCTATGTGGTAAACATCCAGCCAAAAATGCGCAGAACTTAGTAAAAACGACCTCACTTCCGCTCTTCCATAGTCAAAGACCAGACTTTTCCAGTCTGGATGCCAGCCCTTTCGCCAATCAAGGTATTCATACAAACACCCGCCATCGAAAAAAGCCAGCGCATGCATATCTGTCGCAAAGTGCGAAGGAACCCAGTCTAAAATCACCCCTATGCCTTCTTTATGCATATAATCAACGAAAAACATAAAATCCTGAGGAGTTCCGTAGCGAGAGGTTGGCGCAAAGTAGCCGGTTATTTGATACCCCCAGGAGCCATAAAAAGGATGCTCCATAACGGGCATAAGCTCAATGTGCGTAAAGCCCATATCTTTTAAGTAGCTTGCGAGCTCTATAGCTAGCTCTCTGTAATTTAAAAATCGCCCGTTTTGTCTTTTCCAGGAGCCTAGGTGAACCTCATAGATGCTAAGGGGTTCTTCTCTTAAGTTTTTAAAGGCTCTTTTTTCCATCCAGTCGCTATCTTGCCAGCTATAGCTTAAGCTCTTTACCAACGAAGCATTTCCCGGGGGCCCTTCGTGCCAGAAGCCAAAAGGGTCTGCCCTTTCCCCTTCGTATCCCCAACCGCCTTTTATGTAAAACTTATACTTGTCAAACTCCTTAACTCCTTTTACAAACCCTTCCCATATTCCAGAGCCGTCTTCTCTCTTTTTAAGTGGTAAAGAGAACTTATCCCAGCCATTAAAGTCCCCAAATACATAGACCTCTCTTGCGTTAGGAGCCCAGAGGGCAAAGTAAGCCCCGCTTTCAAAAAGATGACATCCAAACTTTTTATAAAGCCTTGTGTGAGAGCCTTTTCTAAAAAGATAAATATCATAGTCGCTAAAGAGCGAAAATCCATACTCTATCATAGTATTTCCTCAAGGTCTTTGCTGATGATTACCTTTTTTGATACTAAATCAATGTCTTTTACGAATCTATCAATAAAAGGAATCAGCATCTCATTAACTTCAAGAAAAGAATAGACCTTTCCGTCAACTATGGAGTTTATCTTTCCAACCAGTTTTCCGCTCTCTGTTAGAACCTCAAGCCCTTCAAGCTCAAAGGCAAAATATTCCCCTTTGTCTCTTGGGATGTCTTTGGCAAGCGCAAAGACCTTTGCCCCAACAAAATCCTGGGCTCTATCAACACCTTTTAGTTTGAGTGCAATCCCTTTTCCCGCTCTTTTAACTTTTAAAACATCAAAGCCGACTAACTCTCCCGTGTTTTTCCTTTTAAAAAAAACGCGCGCTATCGCGCGCCACTTTTTAGGAGGCAAATAGGGCAAGACCTTTATCTCGCCCTCAAGCCCAAAGGTAGATATTACCTTGCCTATTACCACTTCGTCCAAGTGGGTTAAATTTTAATATGCAGGAGGTTTTAAAATGCCCAAAAGAGAAGAGATTGAAGCAGTGCTTGACGAGGTTCGCCCTGCCCTTCGCTTTGACGGGGGCGATGTTGAGTTAATTGACATCAAAGAAGACGGCACGGTGCTTGTGAGGATGGTCGGTGCTTGCTCTGGCTGTGGCATGTCCGTTCTTACCCTCAAGGCGGGCATCGAAAGAGTCCTTAAATCTCGCTTTCCGGAAATTACACAGGTCAAAGACATAAATATGGAAATGCCCTTTAACTTCTCCTGATATTGGGAATAGACTTTAAGTTAGAAGCAACGAGCTCTCTTGCGCGTGCGGGGGTTTTAAAAACCTCAAGGGGTGAGATAAAAACCCCCGTTTTTATGCCTGTTGGCACTCAGGGCACTATCAAGGCTTTAACTTGGAAAGAAATTAAGGAAATAGACTTTAGAATAATCCTTGCCAACACTTACCATCTTTATCTAAGGCCCGGGCTTGAGATTATAGGCTCTTTCGGAGGGCTTCATAAGTTTATAGGTTTTGAAGGGGCTATTTTGACAGATAGCGGGGGCTTTCAGGTCTTTTCTCTTTCGCGCAAAAGGCGCGGTTTTGAATCGAGAGTAAAAGTTCTAGAAGAGGGGGTTGAGTTTCGCGACCATCTTGCGGGTGATTTGCACCTCTTTACCCCGGAGAGAGTCATCCATATGCAAAAGGTCTTTGGATCTGAGATTGTTATGCCCCTTGATGTTTGCATAGAGTATGGGGCTGATAAGGCTTTGGTAAAAGAGGCGCTTGAAAAAACCATAAGATGGCTTGATAGAAGCCTTAGTGTCGAGCTTAGCCCCTCTCAGGCGCTTTTTGGAATTGTTCAGGGGGGCGTTTTTGGGGATTTAAGGCGCGAAAGCGCGCTTATGACTATAGAGAGAAATCTTCCTGGCTATGCCATAGGGGGTTTATCGGTGGGAGAGTCTCAGGAAGAGATGCTCGAGATGGTATCATTAAGCTGTGAGATTTTACCCTTTGATAGACCAAGGTATCTTATGGGCGTTGGGATGCCTGAGGATGTTCTAAAGGCCGTCGCGCTCGGGATTGATATGTTTGATTGCGTAGCGCCTACCAGAATGGCTCGCACCGGGACTTTGTTTACGAGTTTTGGAAGGCTTAATATAAAAAACTCGGTCTTTGCGCGCGATGAAAGACCTGTAGATACCCTTTGCGATTGTTATACATGCAAAAACTTCTCAAGGGCTTATTTAAGGCATCTATTTCAGGCAGAGGAGATAACCGCTTACGTTTTAGCAACCATTCACAACCTTTACTTTTACAAGCGCCTTATGGACAGCGCCAGAGAAGCTATAATTTCAAACACCTTTGAGAGCTTTAAAACCAGAGTTCTTGAAAGAATGCAACATAGAGAGGGGATTTTTACATCCTGATAAAAGAAGGAAAAGCAATTTTAGATATAGATGTTCCTCAGATAGTTTCTTCAAAAATGGAAGTTTTTTACAATCCAAAGATGCGAACAAATAGAGACATAACTATCTTCCTGCTTTCAAAAATTAGGAAAGATTTAAGAGTTTGCGACCCTCTTGGCGCAAGCGGTATAAGAAGCCTCAGGATGCTTCTAGAACTTGGCAACATAAAAGAGCTTATCTACAACGACATAGACCCAAAAGCCTGTGAATTTTTCAGGAAAATGCTATTTTTAAATGGTTTAAATAATGCCCCTGTTAAGATTTACTGCAACGATGCAAGCTCTTTGCTATGTCAACTAAGAGGACTTGATTATGTTGATATTGACCCGTTTGGCTCCCCTGTTGGGTTTTTAAATGGCGCTATAAATTCTTTAAATAGATACGGAATTTTGGCAATTTCCGCAACGGATACCTCGGTGCTCTCAGGCACATATCCGGAAACATGCCAGATAAGATACGGCTCTTCTCCTTTGCTTGATGCTGAGTTTTATCACGAAATAGGGCTAAGGATTTTAATAAAAAAAGTTGTGGAAGAGGGTGCAAAGCTCGATTTTTCACTTAGACCCATCCTATCCTATTCCCACCTTCACTATATGAGAGCTTTTTTTATTAAAGATATTGGCTCAAAGCGCGCTATCGCGCAAATTAAAAACATCGGATACATTCTATTTTGTCCCTCTTGCATCTATAGGGCCAGCGCCAGACTCGAAGAGCTTTATACTCATTGCCCTGTTTGCTCTTCCCACCTTAGAATTTGCGGGCCTTTGTGGATTGGACCTCTGTCCGATAGAGAATTTCTATCTATGGAGAGCTCTGTTCTTACGCTTTCTGAAGAGACCTTAAGGCTCTTAAAGACTCTGGAGCTTGAATCTCAAAAGAGTTCTGCCTGGTTTTACACAATTCCTGCGCTTTGCAAAAGGCTAAAGATCCCAAAGCCCCCGCCACTTAAGTGGGCTCTTGATACTTTAGAAGGGGTCAAGACCCACATGCACCCTCAGGGTCTAAGAACAGATTTAAGCCCCATTGAGATAATAAGGAGACTAAGCAGTTGGAAGAGCTAATAAATAAGATAAAAACTCTCAAAGGCATTGCGTTTTTGTCACCTCGCGAAGAGTGGTTTATAAACCGTGCAATTGAAGAAGGTTATTCACCTCAGGATGTATTTGAGGCTGTTTCTGAATTTTTAGCCTCTCAGCCAGAAAAGAGGCGCTCAAAAGTGCCTATATACCTTTGTTATAAAAACCTTCTTAAGATGAGAAGAGGCTTACCTTTCTGGCGGGAAAGATTTGAAAAAAAGCTAGAATATGCGATTTCAGTTGGTTTAAACCCTGAATCTTTTGAACCATCAGATGAGGAAAAGGCGGAAAAATTTTTAATAGAACTTGAAAAAAAACTTGCCATGGAGTTATTTAAAAAACTGGATGAAAAAAAGAGAGCATCGATTATTAAAACCTTTAGCGCCTTTAGAGATTCTCCTGAACTTTATAAAGACCTGTTAAGAAGAGAGGTTTTAAAACTCTTTGGCATACGCCCTTTCAGCCTCTACATTGACTGACATGGCAATCTTTATAGCTTTCATAATCGCACCTGCTTTGCTATGAATTTCTCTAAGCTCTCTCTCTGGCAAAGAATCGGCGACTATGCCCGCGCCTGCCTGAATGAAAACGCTGCCTTCTTTAATTATTGCGGTGCGAATGGCTATTGCCATATCCATATTGCGGTTAAAAGATATGTATCCAACTGCACCTGCGTATATTCCCCTTTTGTGAGGCTCAAGCTCGCTGATTATTTGCATAGCCCTTACTTTTGGGGCTCCTGAGACAGTTCCTGCAGGGAGCATCACCTTTAAAACCTCCGGGGGCGAGATTTCCTCTTTTAATACTCCTTCTACATCGCTTACAAGATGCATAACATGGGAAAACTTCTCTATGTGCATAAGAGAGGAGACTTTGATGCTCCCTGGGGTGCAAACTCTTGATAGGTCGTTGCGAGCAAGGTCTACGAGCATAACATGCTCTGCCTTCTCTTTGGGGTCTTTTAAGAGCTCCTCTTCTAGCTCTCTATCTTCTAAGTCATCTTTTCCTCTTGGGCGAGTTCCTGCAATGGGTCTTGTGTAGGCTTTTTTGTTTTCCAATTTTACCAAAGCTTCAGGTGATGAGCCAACAAGGGTTATATCTTCAAGCTCTAGGAAAAACATGTAAGGCGAAGGATTTATGTGCCTTAAAGCTCTATAGAGATTAAGGGGGTTTATTTCTCTGTTTATGTAAAAAGCCCTTGAGAGAACCACCTGAATGATGTCGCCTTCTTTGATGTATTCTTTTGCTATCTTGACTGTTTTTATAAATTCCTCGTCTGTGATGCTTGAGTCAAAGGAAAGCTCTTTTAAAGAATGTAGCGGAATTTCCGCCGGTCTGACCGGGGTTTTAAATATCGTCTCTTTGACATTTTTGATGATTTCTTTTGCTCTTTTGGTGTCTTCTGTCGTAGCTATTATCTCTATGGTAGAGCTAAAATTGTCATAAATTACTACTAGGTCAGTTAGGAAGAAAAAGATATCTTCACAATCGTATAGTTGATCCTTGGGTCTTTTGACTTTTGCATAGTGGGTCGCGGTTTCATATGTGCAAAAGCCTACAAGCCCGCCCGGAAATTTGTGAAAAGTTTCCTGAATGGTTATGTCTTTGAGAGTCTCTTGCAAAGTCTCAAGTGGTTTTTTTGAGTCTTTTATGGATTTTTCGCCAAAGGCGAGAAAGGAATACCTTCCCCAGCTTCCGGTGTTTTGAGCGCTCTCTAATAGCGCGCTATACTTCCAGCTTTTTCTAAGTTTTAAATAGAGTGAAAGTGCTGTTTCAGTGTCTGCGACAAACTTTTCTGATATAAGCTCCAGAGTCTTCATTAAAACTCCTCTAAGGCTGGGTTAAACGGCAAAGTGCCGTATTTTGCGCCTTTTACAAGGACTTTTCTTCCCTCTATCTCTACCCTTCCTGCTAAAATCCAGCTTATAGCCTGCAATAAGCATCTATGCTCGAGATTTAAAATTTTTTGAGACAGACTCTCTTCGCTATCTTGTGGCTCAATCGCTACGCAGGCCTGGATTATGACAGGACCCATATCAACCTCTTTCTGAATAAAATGGACGCTACAGCCGGTTATTAAAGCGCCAAACTCAAGCGCCTTTTTTTGGGCTCTTATACCGGGAAACGCAGGCGTAATGGCAGGATGGATGTTTATTGCTTTTAAGCTAAAGGCTTTTAAAAACCTCTCGCCAAGTACTCTCATAAAACCTGCCAGCACGACAAGCTGTATTTTTTCACCACTGAGAGTTTCTACTAGAGCCTCTTCGTAATCTTCTCTTGAGTTAAAGTCAGAGGGTTTGATTATCAGGTTTTTGATATTGTGGCGTTTGCACCTATCGATTGCAGGCGCTTCTCTATCTGAGATAACTATCTCGATTTTGGCCTTTAGCTTTTTGGACTCTATTGCGTCTATGATAGCCTGAAGGTTACTACCTCTGCCTGATACCAAAACCGCTATTGTCACTTTTGAATTATAAGCGCTTTTTTAAGTCCGTGAGAGTGAGATTTTAAAACCTCTTCAAAGTGTGGTAAAAGCTCAGAAAGCGAGCTGTATAGCTCTTCCTGTTTGATTTCCCAGCTTGAGGAGAGTTTGTCTTTAAGATTTAGCATTTTAGAAGTTACTTCCAAAAGCTCTTTGGGTAAAACCCCGATTTCGATCAGAGAGCTAAAGCAGTCGTGATTTAGTTTTTTTACCCCGAGTCTGTTTGCCATGTGCTTGCAAATATCAAATAAACTATCAAAAACCACAAAATAAAAATACCTTGCCCTGTCAAAATACATGGGATTTTTGCAAAACTCCTCTTTGCCCTGAGATAGGACAAACTCAATCTTTGAAGAATACTGACGCACTTTTTTTGCCCTGTCTGCAAGAAGTTCAAAATCTATCAAAAAAGGGTTGTTTTCTCTCTCTCTTACAAAATTTG
>JBCNVD010000034.1:0-72101 GCA_039630345.1 Aquificaceae bacterium | reverse complement strand
TAGCTGCTTTAGCCACTCAGGTGCATCGCCTATGAGAGGTACTGGCTTTTTGAGAAGAGGGTCTTTAAAGAGCTTATAGCCTTGCTTTTCTATCCAGCCGAGCAATAGCTCCCCGTCTTCTATGCGACCATATTCAAGAACAGACTCTGTGAAGAACTTGTCAAACTTTTTAGAAGGATACTCCTCAATGAGTCCTCTTTTTGCCATTGCCCTGAGGATTACTTTGAGAACCTCCTCTACAAGAACTCCTTTCGGACATCTGTGCGTGCATTTATGACAGGAGACGCATCTCCACATTACATCAGCGCGCTTTTGGAGCTCATCGACCATCCCAAGGCGAGCCAAATATATAAAGTGTCTCGGGTTATATCTCTCATCCCAATAATTGTGAACCGGACACGAAGCTGTGCAATAAGAACACTGGTAGCACTGGGTTATGGTCTTGCCATCAGGAGATTCCATTATCTCCTTTGCAAAATCAAGGTCATAGTCCTCTATAACTCTTGGCAAGATAATGAGGTTCCAATCTCCCGAGACATCAACTCCATCTACTACCAACCTGTCTTTTTTAAGAATTCTCTCCTGTTCAACCAAACTTCGCTCGTGTATAGCCATATTAGACCTCCATTTCTTCTTTTACTGAAAGACCCAAAAGCCTCCTTGCCATAGCCCCTGCAGGCGGGAAAAAGCCCTTGGCGCTATGCATAGTAGAAAGCGTCATATAATCAACATAAGTTGCATAAATCATGGCCAGAAATATATCAACCATTAAATATCCGCGCACCCTTATACCAAAATCCATGAGCTTTTCCTGGATTTGTCTATATATTTGCTCAAACTCTTCGTACGTTTCTCCATACATATAACGCTTTGGAGGCTCCTCTTTTAAAAAAACAACCGCTCCACTTTCACTCTCTGGGTCCCATATCCAGCTTGTCCACAAAACATATCTATCAGGGTAAGAAAAGTGTATAAGCTCGCTCGCTAAATCGCGAGCGAATTTAAAGTCAACCCCCCTGAGCTCTCTGGCAAAGCGATCTACCCTAACATCCCAGTTATCTTCAGAAAATAAGAGTTCTTTTATAATAGACTTTAACCTTTCAAAACCCGTTTCTTTTACTACTCTCTCTTTTTTGCGGCGGATAGCAAAGACCAAATCAAGGATGTTAATTATCTCCTCTTGAGAGAGTTTGGAAATTCTATCAGCTGAAAGACCCTGAGAAAAAAGCTGACTCTTTGCAAGAAGGTCTTGATAAAAGCTCTTTACAAAATCCTCCCCTTCCCCGAGGATTTTTATCAGGTAGTCCCGAACGAGAAAATCGTCCAGGGTTGCTAATTTTTTCATACCCCTACCTTGGCATTAACAGTGGCTGCAGCTTCTGCTGCTGCGGCTTCTCCTTCAGAGAGGCAGGATTCTATATCTATAGGACCTTTACAGGCACCGGCTATGAATATACCTTCTTTGTTTGATATTATGTTAGAACCAGACTCATCTGAAGGGATTAAGAACCTGCTATCTTTGTCTTGCTTTAGACCAAGTATTTTAGCAACCTTCTTTGTGCCTTCTGAAGGCTCCATACCAAGAACCAGGACAACAAGGTCCATAGGTACCTCTGCAGGTCTTTGCACTATGGTATCTTCGTGCTTTACCCTCAAGCGCCCATCTGCCGGGCTATAGGTTATTTCCGCAATCCTACCCCTTACATACCTGACTCCGTATTCCTCCTGAGGTGCCCAGTAGAATGGATACTCCCATGTGCCGTATGTTCTTACATCCATGTAATAGCAAAAGACATCCACATCCGGATAGTGTTCTCTGATTTCAGAAGCCTGAAGACCAGAGAGCGCGCATCCATACCTGCAACAATGCACGTTTGTGACACCTAACTGACGGTCACGCGAACCTACGCAAAACACAAAAGCCACGCGCTTTGGAAGCTGTTTGTTTGAAGGTCTATATAGTTTGCCTTCCTGAGAAAACATGCGCTCAAGCTCAAGGTTAGTAATGACATCTGGATAAAGACCATATCCGAGTTCACCTTTACGCTTTGGATCAAAGTGTTCAAAGCCTGTGGCAACAACAATTGCACCAACAGTTTCTGTCTTTCCATTTGAAAGACCAACTTTGAAGTTTCCTACCTCACCTTCACAGGAGACAATCTCTGTATTTAAATACAGCGTGACATTTTTATTTTCCTGAACCTCGCGTATGTAAGGACCAAGAACCTGAGAAGGCTTTAGCTTTCGAGGTATTAAAGTGTGATAGTGATTTTTAATGGGGTTTCCACCAAGCTGTGAATCCTTCTCAATAAGGATAGTTTTAACCCCAAGTCTTGCAAGACCCCTTGCGGCAGCAAGACCTGTCGGGCCAGCCCCAATAACAAGAACTGAGCTCATAAAGTTACCTCCTTTTAAAGGATGGGGGCAAAAAGCCCCCTGAGTTTATCAAGATTTAAATAGAGGAAGGTTTGCAGTTGCAGAAGCTTTTGGCTTCCCGCTAGCGGTTTTGCTGTATGGTTCGTAAAGGTCGTACTCTTTGAAGAATTCCATTAGCTCGTCATACTTGCCCGCTTTTTCAAGCTGTGCAATGTAATTAACTGCGTCCTCCCACTCTTTCTTGAGCTCTCTCCAGTTTGTGATACCCATTTTCTCAAGAAGTGGCTCGTAAGAAGAGCAGTTCCAGTAAAGCTGTATGATTTTAAATGGATGTGCACCGCATGCAAGCGCAGCAAACATAACATCAGACATAACTGCAACAGGATAATACATGCCGTGGGCTTTACCAATCCACTGGTTTTTCTCAAAAGTTGTGGTACAACCAGTATCGTGGGTTACTATAAGGTCTGCTTTTACCTCTTCATAAATAACTTTTAGCTTGCGCTGGATTGCAAAAGAGCGGGTAAATTCCCTCTCTGTAAGAATGTGTCTGAAACCAAAGCCACAACAGTCAAACCAGGTAGAGTAATCTACCACCTTAGCACCAAGGGCCTGAACCACAGCGGTTGAAGCTGCAGGACGCTGACCTTCGAAAACCTCTGGATCATAAGGATAATCGTCAGCAATCATTTTGTATGTGTGGCAGGCGTTATGAATCGCAACCCTTACATTTGAAACATCTATACCCTTTGGCTTACCTTCAGTTTCATAAAGTTTGGCAATCTGATGACGAACTGCATGGACCCATTCTGAGTAGTGAACCACCTCTTGAGGAATTACTATACGACCATCCTCTGTTAATCTTCCTAGTTTTTTAAGTATAGGTCTTACAGCATCTCTTAGCTCTTTGTTAAAAATGAGTTGCTCGCGAGTTTCTTTGTAAGAACCGAAGGAAGTTCCGCAATGTATTAGAGGATAGTAGCCTGTTTTCCAGGCCTGGTGCATATTCCTTAGCCAAACTGCTGCAAGGGCTACAGGGTTAGAAGTTCCAGAGCCGTGATAGTTCCATGCTGTACAGGAAGTTTGATGTGGCTCATTAAGGTAATCAAGTCCAAATTTGTTCATAAACCAGAAAATTGCTGCCGGATAGCCAGGGATGTTACCGCACTGACCACAGGATTTATGGTGCCATAGTTTGTTTGTAGGGATGGTTTTGATTCTTCCTGTCCTTGTAAAAACCTCAACTGGTTTGTGCTCTGGTGTAATTCTGTGTATTAATATCTCGCCTTTATGCTCGAGCTCTTCCATAAGCTCGAAGATGTGGTCATAGTGGGAGTTGTACTCCTTAAGCGCAAATGGCTCTTTCTCCGGGTAGCGCAAAAGCCCCCCTGGGCTGTTGTGGCCAAAGCCGCCGCCGTGTGCCATAGCTATACCTCCTTTAATTAATCTTCTTCTGTAAGTTCTTGATAACGCTCTTCGTTTTCCTCTACTATGTCCATTATCACATTGTAAAGGTTTGGATCTAACTTCTCCAGCATCTCAAAAATACCGGTCTCTCTCCAGATGGTGTACATCTCTACCGCAGTTTCAAGAGAAACTTCCCATGCAGTTTTGACAGATTTTCCTACATCAAAAGGTATCGCAAGGCGCTTGGCTCTCAGGTTTTCCATGTTGTCCGCCATTTTTGGACCCCAGTCAGGGAAGAAGTCTGGCTGGAGCATATCAGCTGAAAGCTGGTTTCCTGTGGTCATAACTTTTAGGAGAACGCGTCCGTATGGTTTTAGAAGATCTTTAGTTGCCTCAAAGGCATTTCGAACCGCAACCTCGCGCATTATTGCGACTAAACCACCCGGGTTATTTACAAAGGGGCATCTTATCCAGCAGGTAAAACACTGAGAACAAGCCCAGATATACTCATGCATCATGTCATAAAGAACTTCAACATCGTCCTCTAAAAATCGCTGGACTATTTCCCTTGGAGAATAATCGAAGAATCTATTAGACGGACAAGAGGCGGTGCAAACACCGCAATTAAGACAGCCATAGATGTATTCTTTATATCTAAAGTCAGCTTTTACCTCTTCAACTACCCTGACCTTTTCTTCCCAGGGTACTGCTTTTGTCTTTTCCGAAATCGGAAGATTATAACCATATTTGTGACCGTCCATCTTTATCCTCCTTATCCATAAGTTTATGTAAATGAACGAATAAATAAAATAAGTATGTTTTATGAATATCAAAAGGGCGCTTTATAATTTCATAAGGTGATGACAGCATATTCACCGCTCATTAGCTTGTCTAGAAAGGCTGCGCCACCTATGATACCATCACAGAGTTCTGTGTTTACATCCTCTCTCTTATAAATGTCTGTCAAATCCAAAGAGGGAACGCATAGATATATTTTCACCCCTGCTTCCTTTGCCATAAGAATAAAATCATGTATAGTTTGCTCTACCCCGGGTCTGACCTTAACCTTCTTTGCATTATCTTTCATTAGCAAAAAACCGGCTTCGGAGGTAATAACCATTTCAACTTCATAGTCCATAGTGGTTGCAGCGGTAGCGAGGAAAAAAGGGGCTCCCGCTTTTGGATTTATGAGCTCTCCAGTGGCAGGTTCTGCCCTCTCAAAAAAGGGGACTGTTAAAATGTAAAAAAGCACCTTTTCGTATGACATAACCCCTCCTTAGACGAAAACTATCATTGGTTTATCTGCTTCCATCACATAGTTAATAAAGGTAGCAGCCCCTGCAGGAGGCTCAAGCCCATCTATCAGGTCATCCTGACTATAACCAAATAGTTCCATGGTCATCTGGCAGGCTATTAGCTTTACCTCAGCCTCTTTACAAGCGTCTAAAAGCTCTGGTATTGAGGCAACACCATGCTCTTTTATAGACTTTTTCATCATATATGTCATCAGGTCAGTCATTCCCGGGATTACGCCAAGTAGCTGAGGAGGACCGGGCATCGCGGAAGCTATAGCATCAGTAAAACCATTTTTCATGGAAGGTGGGAAAGACATTGGCATTGCCGGATTTCCAACAGGTGCGACTTTCAATTCATGCATCCTTTTCTTGTGGATGATGTTAAGACCATAGAAGGTGAAGAAGATTGCTGTTTCAATTCCCAAAGAAGCAGCTGTAGAAGCAAGTATCAGAGGCGGATACGCCATATCAAGCGTACCCTTCGTAGCTATTATAGCAAACCTCTCTGTTGCCATGACCTAAACCTCTACTTTTTGCGTAGATAAAATATGTATTTGCCACCCTCTTCAACAGTTTCCAGAAGCTGATGACCGGTTCTGTTGCAAAAGGCGGGTATGTCGGCTTTTGCACCTGGGTCAGTGCTAATGACCTCTAATATTTGCCCAGATTGAAGCCCTTCCATGGCCTTTTTCGTTTTAAGAACCGGAAGTGGGCAATTAAGGCCAGAAGTATCTAAAGACTTATCAGGGGTTATAGTAGCCATTTTTTACACCTCCTAATAAAGAATAGGCTTTTTATTATAAACTTAATGTCTGGCACATTCAATAACTGGTCTTAATAACAATCATAACAGTCTCTAATGCATTAACCATTCCACATCACTTAGAAAACACGCACCCCCAAAGCGCCTAATGACTGGAGCAATACGTGAGGTAATACTCTTGGCCCTTTCCTCGTCACATATTGTAAAAATATAGCTGTTTTTAAAACTCTCTGAAGGCTCATCAGCCAGTACAGTACCCCTATCACCCTTGCCAATAACATCTCTTATTATTGTGTATCCACTAACCCCGGATGATTCTAAGATTTCAAGAACTAGTCTCAGATGCGTGTTATCAATAACTACTTCTACTTTTTTCATTCTAGCTAGTTCCATAGCAAAGATGCAAGACTATAGTAAAGCGGAATACCAATAGCAATATTAAAAGGAAAAGTAACAGCAAGAGATAGGGTCAGATATAAGCTTGGGTTCGCTTCAGGAACTGACATTCTCATTGCAGCTGGTACAGCAATATACGAGGCACTGGCACAGAGAATACTAAACAAAAACGCATCACTCATATTAAAATTAGCGATCCTTGCCAGAAAAATTCCTAAAATCGCATTCAAAACAGGCAATGCTATGCCAAAACCCAACAAGAAAGCTCCTACTTTTTTAATATCACCAAGGCGCTTACCCGCTATGAGCCCCATATCAAGAAGAAAAAATGTAAGCATACCCTTAAAAAGTCCTCCAAAAAGAGGTTCTATAGACTTCCACCCTTTCTCGCCTGTCAAAGTACCAATCAATAAAGTCCCAACCAATAGAATAACCGATGAATTAAAAAAAGATTCTCTAAAAACTTCTCCCCATCTTATTCCGGAATCTGCCCTTCGGGCAAAGAGCGATAAAAGTAATAGTCCGATGATAATGGCCGGAGATTCCATCAAAGTCATCGCAGCAACCATATAACCACTATACCCAAGTCCTATACTACTTAAAAAAGAGGCTGCGGTAATAAAAGTAACTGCGCTTATAGAACCATAAGATGCAGCAATTGCAACGGCATTGTAAGTATCAAGGCGAATTTTAAGTATAAAAAAAGCATAAATCGGAACCACAACAGCCATTAAACTAGCCATAGTTAGAACCTTGATTATGTAGATTGATATCCCGCTATTTGCAAGCTCATATCCACCGTGCAGTCCGATTGCAATTAGTAAGTAGAGAGAGAAGAGCTTGGAGAGAGATTGTGGGATTTCAAGGTCTGATTTTACCAAAGCTGCAAAAATACCCAAAAAGAACATTAAAACCGGAGGATTTAGAATATTCTGTAAAATTAAATCGATATGCATGAGTTTCGTCTAACATATACAAGAAAGCTGGGACCAGAGTAATCAGGTAAATCATCATAAACCTCAAGTTTACCGAAAACCCATTGCACCACAGTCGGAAATGGGTAGTTTTTAATTCTGACTATTCCTTTTGCTCTTATGATATCCTGTGCTTGTGATAGTCTTTTTTGAAGAACCTCCAGGTCCACTTTTTCAAAAAAGTAAATAGTATTCGCGCTCTGGGTATGAAAATGGTCTTTATTGAAATTTTTTAACTCATTTAGAGTATAACTACAGCCAAAAACCTGCTCGTCGACCACTCCCCTCTCGCTTGAGAGGAGAAGAACTCTCTCATAAAGAGGCTCGCCGGTTATTGTATTTCTTGGAACACTCTCCCGCCAGAGGTTTAACAGCTCTTTTTCTATACGCTCAAGCTCTGAAGGGCTCACCAGGTCTTTTTTGTTTAAAACCAGTATGTTAGAGCTGCCTATTTGAGATCGGGCGTTTTGCTCGTGCTTTATCTTATCAAAATTAGATGCATCGACAACACAAACTACACCGTCAACGGCACAATTAAGCGCCTGAAGAGAATACATCACAGGCATGGGGATTGCACTACCAGAGGTTTCAACCAAAATGACATCTGGATTTTGACTCTTAATTAGGTCGTCTACTACCCTTTCGAATTCTTCAGAAAGAGCACAGCAAACGCATCCTTCTGGCAACTCAAGTACATTTGCATAATGACGCTTCAGAAGCTGTCCATCTACACCAATTTCCCCAACTTCGTTAACGACTATCGAGACCTTACGGTCTTTTAGGTGTCTACGGGCAGTGTTTATCAGGAAGGTGGTTTTACCACTACCCAAATAACCAGTGATTACATATGCGCTTGCTCTCATTCACCGCCGTATTCAGTAGAGTCTATTTCGTCCATGAATTGCTGGATTTGGAAGCTTATAAAATCGGCTGCCTGCGCAGGCGTCATGCCATTACAGGCAGGAAAGAGGTCAAAATCCTTAACATAAACATCGTGACCTTCTACTATGTAGCGCACTCTAAAAATAGGTTGAGAGCTCTCACTTTCTATAAATTCAATCTCCAAATCGGGGTTTACGATGCTGTTTGTTAATATCCTACAAACTTCCTCAATCCAAGATTTGTCAATCACCCGCTTTCACCATTACCATCTTTATACAATTGCGCTTAAGAAGGTCAGAGCAGACATATACGCAAATTGCACAGCCCTTGCACCTGGGAAAGTTTACCCATGCAACATGATTTTTATCATGATACATAAGCGTATTTGGCTCTGGGCAAAATAGAACACACTGCTTGCAGTTGTATTTGGCGCAATCTGCTTCATTTACCTCAGCAACATAGTACATTCTAGAGCCTCCGGAACTAGTTTGTAAGGGCCAATTCTTCTACCCAACCTTTCTCCTCTGCTATTTTGAAGGTTTCTTTGATAACTTGCATGTTCTTTTCAAGGAGTTCCATCTTTTTCTTGAACTTCTTCTCTATTGCACTATCGAGAGATGTTGTTCCACCAGAGGCTACGAAAGTATTTCCAAGAAATCTTTCTCTAACTGCTTGCTCTATGTGTTCAAAACCTACCAGTCTTGTAATACCAAAGAACACACCTAACATTGCCATGTTTGTAGCAAGCTCCGTGCCTGCCACATCAAGGGCTATTTTCGTCGCGGGTATGTTAAATACTCTCGTGTTTAGCTCGTTTAGTATCTGCCAATCTTCCTGAGGGATTATGTCAACATCGGTGTTGATTATTACCATTCCACCTTCTTTCAGACCAGAATAGAAGGGCATGGTATAGGACTTTCCGTGAGTTATAACCTGAGGGTGATAAATCATTATGACATTAGGATAGACGACCTCACCAACTTCATATATGGGCTGGTCAGAGACTCTCACATATGCCTCAACGGGAGCCATCCTCTTTTCAGAACCAAAGAAAGGCACGAGCGTTGCATACTTTCCCGCAGCTGACATTGCATTGCCAAGGATGTGGGCAGAAGTTACAACCCCCTGCCCACCAACACCTGCTATGCGAATGTTGTAGCGTTTCATGTCTTGACCTCCTGTGGGGAACGCTCGAGCTCTTCGAAGAATTCTTTTACTTCATCTGTCATCCACTCATAAAAGCCAAAGTCTTGCTTTTCTCTCTTTCTGGCATCTTCAAGAACTTTCTCTGTTGGGATTGAGTATTCGATGTTGCAAGAGGTGTATGCATGAATAAATGTTGGACCAAACTCCCTTGCAGCGAGAACAGCTCTTCTAACAGTTTTTGCTATCCTTTTTGGATTCGTTGGGGAGAGCTTTGCAACATATACGCATCCTGCGGTCTTGGCAAGCTCTACTGCGTTGATTTTCTCAAATTGCTTGCCTTTTGGAGCCATTTTTAGTTGCACACCTTTTGGAGACATTCCGCTTTCCTGACCGCCTGTGTTTCCATAAACTTCATTATCGACCATTATGGTTGTGAAGTTTTCGCGCCTAAACCAGGAGTGCATTGTCATGCCAAAGCCAATGTCTATTAGTCCACCATCACCTGCTATGACGACTACATCTTTTGGTTTATTTGGAAAGCGGATCTTTAGAGCTCTTTTAAGACCTGATGCGACAGCATTGGTATCCCCGTAGTTGCCATATATGAAAGGAACTGCTGCCTGAGATAATGCCAAACGGGCACAGCCTGCAGTTCCAATGACTATGGTATCTTCTGGCTTTGGAAGTGCGGCATAGAAGACCCTTATAAAGTAAGCCATAAAGCACCCTGCGCACATTGGGTGTTCTTCAACGAGCTCTTTAAACTGACCGAGCTGTTGAATGTCAACCTCTTTGCCAAACTGTCCATACTGGACAAGGTCGACATAGTCTTTTGGCATGTATCTTTCGAATCCCGGTGAGATTCTCACATATTCTAGACCCATAGCAAAACCTCCTTTTTAAACTACTACTTTCTTTGATTTTTTGATGCCAAAGGCATCATAGACCCTTTCCATTATTAGCTCAACCGGAAGGGTCATACCGCCATAAACCCTTGGACCGCCAATTACGGCGTCGCTGTTTGGTATGCAGGCTTTAACCTCTTTTGCAAGCCAGCCTACTATGTTATGCTCGGGGACTATTATAGCTTTGGCGTTTGAAAGGACTTCTCTGACTTGCTTTTCAGGGAATGGTCTTATGGACTTGACTTTTACTAATCCCACATTAAGACCTTCCATATTCGCATAGCGAACTGCCTCACGACCCTGAGCTGCAGCACAGCCAGAGGCGACTATAAAGACCTCCGCTCCTGGATTGACAACCTCTATCGGACCTCCCAGATAGTGGTTTATATATCTCATTGCACGCTTGTTTGAGGACCAGATTTCCTGTTGCCATACTGCGTGAATTAGATAGCTCATAAAGTTAGATTTTTGAACGGGGGCATCTCTTTGAATCCTTGCGGGCGGGATTTCACAATCTGTGGGAGGAACCGGGGCTTTGTATGGGTCACGTGGAGGGAGTTTGAGCTCTTCCGGGGTAATATTAACATAACCTTTAGCGTGGGTGACGAAAAAGCCTTCTGTGCATACTGCTACGGGGATATATACATCTACCTTTTCTGAAATTACAAAGCCTGCGAGAGTAAAATCAAAGACATCTTGCTGATTTTCTGCGTGCAAAACGACCATTCCGCAGTTTAGAAGATAGGAAATTTCGACATTATCAGGCTGGATTGAAAGAGGTGCATTAACAACACGGGTGAGAACCCCAAGAACGACCGGGATTCTATGACCTGGCCAGGAAGCAATTGCCTCAAGACCCCTCAAGAGTCCAGGACCTGAGGTTGCACTAAAAGCACGCGCACCACCGCGAACTGCGCCTGCAATAGCTGACATAGCACCGTATTCTTCTTCAGCTCTATAGTAGTCGCGAATATAGCCCTGTGCCCAGATATCGCCAACCAGGTGCATAACCTCGGATTGAGGAGTTATTGGATAGGCGATAGCGACATCTACATTTGCGCGCTTGACTGCCTCTGCCATTGCCTGGGCGCCAGTTATAAACTTGCGCTGGCGCTCAGTTCTTAAAATCAGCTCGTCCGCGTCAACGACTCTTTGCTCTGGCATTAGCTTACCTCCTTATTCAGTGTCCGTAACTTGTTCATCTTTTCTAGGGATAAGAAGATAAGAATACTCACCATAATCCAGAACAGAGAGGGTCTGAAACTCTTCTTTCGGAAGAGATGGATTTTCTGGAGGCGGGGTTGGGGTGTGAGATATACCGAGCTCTTCTCTCACCTGTATGAGAACTTCTCTAAAGCGTCTTATTTTTTCAGGGGTTAGGTCTCTTATTGAGACCATTGCATCTTCATGCCCGAGCTCTCCGCAAAGGGCTATGGTAAAGCAGTTTGTGCCTGCTCTTATCATCCTTAAAGAGAGATTGGCATAGTGGCAGTGAACGCCCACGAAGATGCAGGCCTCTATTTTGTTATGAAGTATAGTAAGGTTGGGGTGGTTTGGGTTTATTTCAGCCTCCGGGTCTATTTTGGGATACTTGGGTCTGTAATCGGGCATTGGGATTATCCTGCAGTTTGGTATCTCCGCAGCAAGCTCAAGGATTGCTTTGGCTTCCTCCATTGCATGGGCATTCCAGCCCCAGAGGATTTTAGGACCCGGGAAGATAGTTGGGTTTCGGCGAGTTAGCATAGCTTTTGCGGCTTCACGCATCGCGGTTAGCTCGTCAACTATCTGGCCAAAGAACAATCCATATCCAGGCGGTGAGAGTTCTACATCTTCAAAAACTGCCGGGATGGGAATGTATCCTGAAGGTCCTGGCAATATTTCAGCGGGCATAAAACACCTCCTCTTGGCTTCGGATTTTCAAAAAATTAGGATAGACTGATAAAGTGTCAAGTGAAGGATTTATGAGATTAGTCATTTTTCTCCAGCAGATTGTAAATGAGCATCGACAGGATTATAACCAGAAATAGCATAAATGCTGCAAATAGCAATAGTATGATAACTGGCTTGATAAGAGCAATTAAAAAATCCATCGGTTAAAGAACTATATTAAGAGCCCTTCCGGGGACATAGATGACTCTTTTTGGCTCTTTACCACCCAGCCAGGTTTTTAGCTTTTCACTCGCGTAAGCGAGGTTTAGAATCTCTTGCTCAGATGCAAAAGCCGGGACTTTTATAACTTCGCGAAGTTTGCCGTTGATCTGGACAGGGATTTCTAACCACTCAGAAATGAGAGCGGATTTATCTGGCTCAGGAAGGCGAGCCTTGTAAAGAGGCTCGTTGCCAAGCAAAGACCAGAGTTCTTCTGATATATGAGGCGCAAAGGGGTAAAGCATAAGGAGTAAAAGCTCGTAGATTTCTTTTAAAAATCCTGCATCCTGGGGCTTGAGTTCAGAGCGCTGGATTTCATTAAGGAGTTCCATCAAAGAGGCTATGCAGGTATTAAAAGACATCTCCTGCATATCGCGCCTGTATTTATCAAGAGTTTTGTGAGCTTTGCTTCTGAGTTCTACTGCATAGCTGGATGGCTCACCGGATTGCGGGTTTTTAATAAGCTCAAGATGGGAGTGAAAACTGCTCCAGAGTCTTCTAAGAAAGCGATGGGCACCTTGAAGACCTTCGTCAGTCCATTCAAAATCTTTTTCAACAGGCCCTACAAACAGAACATAGAGTCTTACGCTATCTGCGCCATAGCGCTCTATCACAGAAGATGGGTCGACTGTATTTCCCTTGGACTTTGACATCTTTGCAGGTTCTCCGAATTTTGATTCAAGCTCTGGCAAAATTGAAGAGATGCCAAGCGCCTGCAAAAGAAAAGAGGCATTGTCTCCTATGGAGATACCCTTAGAGCTTAAAAACTCGCCTATGGTCATATGCTTTAAATTTTAAGCAAGAGATGAGGTGGGTCTACGCTATTTTTTTAGTTTCTTTGATATCAGCCAAAGAAATATGCATAAGAGAGATTCAAAACCCCTATGACAGTAGCTTTTTGTCTATAGAACTTTTAAAGGCTCTGGAGAGGGCTGTGGTGGAAAGTGGCTTTAAAATAGAGTGTCCAGGAAGAGATCTGAGCGCGAAAGTAGAAGAGTTCAGGCTTTTACCTATTGGATTATCACCAAATCAGAGGACAAACTTCTACGAGCTTAGGCTGACTTTCAGGCTAAAGAGTCAGGAATTTGAGAAGGAAATCAGGCTCAGAAAAGGCTTTTTTCAGGAATCTGGAAGCTTATTAGACCTGCCGGTGAAACAGGCTTTGGTTGATGTCATAAGGCTTGGAACATTTGATATAATAGAGTTTATAAGGAGGGTAGAAGATGTTAATAAAACTAACAAGTGAAAAGAGTATTGGTGTGTTGAGACAAGTTATTGAGGAGAGAGCAAAACAATCAGGTTTTGGCGTAATGTCAGTGCACGACGTTGGGGGAATACTCCAGAGTAAAGGAGTGCCGATAAACTACCCCTGCGTGATAATAGAGGTTTGCTCCCCAAGGCATGCAAGCCAGGTGCTATCCAAAAACCCCAGTATAGCAACTGCAATGCCTTGCAGAATTGCGCTATATGAGTCTGAGGGCAAGACTGTTATTGAAACGATTGCACCCACGAAGATGCTGGAAGCTTACGACGAACCTGATTTAAAACCTGTTGCACAGGAGGTTGAAGAGCTACTTCTTAACATCCTTAAAGAATCCGCCTAAAGAGCTTGGACAAAATCTTTATGCAAAGGGCCCTTAGGCTCGCAAGAGCCAGAAAGGGCCTGACCCACCCAAATCCAACAGTTGGTTGCGTTATTGTAAAAGACGGCAAGATAATAAGCGAGGCAAACCACGAAAAGGCCGGGGCTTTGCATGCGGAAGCTAAAGCACTCGAGATTGCAGGCGAGAGAGCAAGAGGCTCAACCGTTTATGTAACGCTTGAACCCTGTAATCACTTTGGCAGGACGCCACCTTGCACTGAAGCTTTGATAAAAGCGGGTGTAAAGAGGGTCGTTATAGCAACCCTTGATCCAAACCCGATTGTTTGCGGAAAAGGTGTTAATAGACTCAAAGAGGCGGGAATAGAGATAGAGATAGGGGTTTGTGAAAGCGAAGCAAGAGAGTTAAACGAGGACTTCTTTACCTACATAACCCAGAAAAGACCTTACATTACCCTAAAATGGGCCCAGAGCGTGGATGGCTCCCTGGCTACAAAGAGCGGGCAGAGCAAGTGGATAAGCTCTGAAAAGGCAAGGGCATTTACAAACACCTTAAGAGCACAGGCGAGTGCCATACTGGTTGGTTCTGGCACAGTTATTAAAGATGACCCACGCCTTACTGTAAGGGAGATAAAACTGCCTCGCCAGCCTTTAAGAGTAGTAATTGACAGAAGCGGGAGACTAAATGGGAGCGAGAGAATCTTTCAGGAAGAGGGGAAGGTTCTGGTTTTTACGCAAAGGGATGTAAATCTATCGGCGCGAAGCGCCGAGATTTGTTATATGGAAAATATAACCTTAAGGGGAGTTCTTGAGGAGCTAAGGAAAAGGGAGGTTATGCACGTTTTTGTAGAGGGAGGTCCAAGAACGCTCAGCTGGTTTTTAAAAGATGGGCTCTTTGACAGAATTTTTGTGGTAATAGCGCCAAAAATCATAGGGGAGGGTTTAAGGCTCGGCGGGTTTTTTAGCTTAGAGCTCGAAAAGGCCATCAAGCTAAGGACGAGAAGGGTCCATACCTTGGGTGAGGATGTTGCCATAGAACTTGTTAAAATACCAAGCCATGAGTCTCGAGATGGTTTTTAGGTGGGAAAACGGGTTAAAAATGCCTGATTTGGGGTCTTTTATCTCTATGAATGAAAACAGAGAGCTAAATGTGCCAGATAAGCCCATCATAGGGTTTATACAAGGAGACGGGATAGGTCAAGAGATTACAGAGGCTATGCTGATTGTTTTAAATAAGGCAATCCAGAAGGCATATGGGGGTTCTCGTGCTATAGTTTGGGTCGAGTTACTGGCAGGGGATAAAGCAGAGGCTTTAACCAAAGAGCGTATGCCGAGTGAGACTATAGAGTTTTTAAGAAAGTGCATCGTTGCGATAAAAGGACCTTTGGGAACTCCAATTGGTAAAGGCCAAAAGTCTCTGAACTCTCTCCTTAGGCAATCTATGGATTTTTATAGCGCCATAAGACCTGTTTTTCATCTTGGGCAGGCTGCGCCTATTCCAAATCCCGAGAGGGTTAATCTGGCTGTTTTTAGAGAAAATTCTGACGATGTTTATGCGGGTATAGAGTTTATGCCAGGCTCTGAAGATGCACGGATGATGATTGAATTTCTAAAGCCAAAGGGATGTGAGATACCTGAGGATGCAGGTATAACCATAAAGCCAATGAGCGAGTTTAAAACCAAAAGACATGTTAGAAAAGCGCTCAGATGGGCTATAAAAAATGGCAAAAAGAGGGTTGCTGTTGTTGGAAAAGGAAACATCATGAAAGCAACTGAGGGCGCTTTTATGAACTGGGCTTTTGAGGTTGCAAAAGAGCCTGAATTTCAGGGCAGAGTTATAACAGAAGGGGAGCCTTCAGAAGGTCAGTTGCTAATGACAAAAGTTATAACAGACCAGATGCTAATGCAGCTGGTTTTAAAACCAGAGGCTTACGATGTGATAATAACCCAGAATCTTAACGGAGATTACATATCAGATCTTGCATCGGCTCTTGTAGGGGGTCCGGGATTTGTGCCAAGCGGAAACATAGGCGATGGGTATGCTCTATTTGAGTCCACACACGGGACTGCGCTGGATATTGCAGGCAAAGGCATTGCCAATCCGCTTTCTCTTATTCTTTCAGGGGCAATGATGCTTGAATACATAGGCTGGGATTTGGCATCTTCGATAATATATAGTGCCGTCAAAGAGACAATAGCAAAGAGGGAAGGAACGCCTGATATATGCAGTGGGTTTTCCAAAATGGGTTATGAAACCAGAGTATTATCAACGATTGAGTTTGCAAAAGCTATAACGGAGAAGATGTGAGTATTATCATAAAATTTAACACTGCTTTAACTTAGAATTAGGAAAGGGTGGATTCTGATAGGGTAAATGCCCTAATCGTGGTTGCCAGGTTTATTCAGGTGGCGGGGTTTTCTGTTGCAATCGTTATGTTAGCGCTTGAATACTCTCTTAGTATGACCTTTGGAGTCTTTGCAATAAATAGCATTGCATTTTTTCTCATTTTGATTGGAATTATGGTTGGCGCTCTATCTTTAGAAGGAGTGCTGGTCGCAGACGCTATAGTTATAGCGCTTAGTATAGGGATGTTTTTAAAAGCAAGAAGTCAAAAGAAGCTAAAAGACCTGATACCTGCCTCACCAAAACACTTTAGCAGATGCCCTGTATGTGGAAAGATTATCAAACCAAGCGATGAATACTGTGCTTTGATGGATAGTAAGAGTATACTTTATTTTGACTCTTTAGAGCATATGAAAGAATTTATAGCCTCGCCGGATAGTTACAGAATATCAAAAGAGATAAACTTTGACGGAGTTAGAAAAATAGCCATTTCAAAAAGAGATAGATGGATTGAGGTAAAGAGGGGGCAAAGCCCCCTGGAAAGTATCAGGGAAGTAGTCCCTTAAGGGCTTGATAAGCCTGCATAGCTTTGTTGAAGCGATCGTTTACGACATTCCAGTTTATGTTTTGCATAAAGGCATCTATGTAAGGCGGGCGCTTCTTCTTCTGGTCTACATAGTAGGCATGTTCGTATGTGTCCAGGACTATTAGGGGTATTAGACCTGTGTAGTTGTATGTGTTGTGAGAATCCAAACCATTTACTACGAGTCTGCCAGAGAATATATCAAGTCCAAGAATTGCCCAGCCACGAAAAGCTATGCCGGCTGCTTTTAACTCTGCCATACAGGCTTCCATAGAGCCAAAGTCTTCCTGGATTTTGTCAAGGAGCTCTTTTGAAGGTTCTCCGCCCTGACCTAAGTGGGAAAAGTAAAGCTCATGCAAAACAACCCCCATGTAGTTAAATGTTTCCTCTACCTTTAGCTCGCGATATTCTGAGTAGTTCTGATTTGCCTTAGAGCGGTCTGAGAAGTTCATATCCGCTAGCTTTTCCTGAATCTCGTTATACTTGGTTACATATCCCTTGTAGTGAGCTTCGAAATGTGGCTCTATTTGTTGATCTGATATACCATTTAGACCACTGGGCTTTACATGATCCCTTGGTGAAAGCTTGTGTGGCATTGGTATTACCTCCTTAAATAAGATTTTTCACCCTTAATGAGAGTGGTGAGCACCGCCGCCGCCTTTCTTGACCGGCAGTTGCAACTTAACTTCGCCTGCTTTTTCGAATTTTAGAGTAAGGTCGACTTTATCTCCCTCTTTTATCGGGTTTTTGAGGTCAATGAGCATTACATGAAGACCACCTGGTTTTAGCTCGACTTTTGAATTTGCGGGAACCTCTATTGATTGTATTTTGCGCATCTTTCCATCAACTGTTTCGTGAAGTTCAGTAGTGCCTGCCACTGGGCTGGAAGCTTGCAACAGTTTGTCAGGCTGAGAGGATTTGTTTTCAATTAGCATGTATGCAGCTGTTGCACGAGAGCCCTGGGGAACCTCACGCACCCAGGCATTTTTAATCTGGATGTTTTGCTGTGCAAATGCAACAGTAATCAAAGCAGCGCCTACTAAAACTTTCATACCAAATACCTCCTTCAAGCTTGGTACCGGCCCGGAGGGAGTCGAACCCCCAACCTTGGGATCCGTAGTCCCACGCTCTGTCCAGTTGAGCTACGGGCCGTTTATTAGATATTATAATTGCAGCCATTTCCAAAGCAGACGCATAAAGACTTTTGAGGTTTGGATTCATCCCTTTTGCCTCAAATTACTTAAAACCAGGCCAGATTGAAGAGTCTTTTAAGATACACCAAAAAGCTGCTATAATATCGAATCAATGGAATACATACATCTAATCGTAGGGGCATTGATAATGGTGCTGATTTTAGGCACAGTAGAGTTCATAAAGCCCAGATTTTCACCCTCAGCCCCGCAAGCTATTTTTGAAGGATACGTAAGATTTGTTCGCTCCATGCTTAGAGAAAATATGGGCGAGAGAGGAGACAGATACATACCTTTTATCGCCAGTATAGGTCTTTTTGTTTTGATTTCGAATATAGCCGGTATGATACCGGGCGTTACTGCACCAACAGCTAACGCAAATACTAACCTTGGGATTGCTGTTTTAGTATTTCTTTTTTATAACTTTGAAGGCTTTAGAATTCATGGTTTTGGATATTTAAAACACTTTGCAGGACCTAACCCTTATCTTGCACCTTTTTTCTTCGTTATAGAGGTTGTTTCTCACCTTTCAAGACCTGTTACGCTTACTTTAAGGCTATTTGCCAACATAAAGGGTGGGTCTTTGCTTATAACTGTATTGGTTGGGTTAGCATTAAAGAGTATTCCAGTGCTTGCCCTTTCACCAATACTTTTGGTTCCAGTTATGGCAATAAAGTTACTTGCTGCATTTATCCAAGCCTACATCTTTATGATTCTCTCTACCGTATATCTTGCCAATGCGGTTGAAGAACATTAAAGGAGGTTTACCATGAAAGCCAAGTTAGCTACAGCTATTGCAATCTTAACACCAGCCATAACCCTTGCTGCAGAGGGTCTGGCAACGAGTCTGGCTTATCTGGCGGCAGGGCTCGCAATTGGGCTTGCGGCTCTTGGAACAGGTATTGGTATGGGAAACGCTATAAAGGGCACTCAAGAGGGAGTAGCCAGAAATCCAGGAGCTAGTCAAAGGCTTCAAACTCTGATGTTTATAGGTCTTGCATTCATGGAGACGCTTGCACTTTATGCATTACTCGTTGCGCTAATACTTCTTTTCTGAACTTGAGGGAGGTTTGCCTGTGGCAAGCCAGAGAAACATCACAAGAATTTCTAATTTAAAGCGAAAAAGGGCGAGTGGGTTTCTCGCCCGAATGTCTACAAAAAGCGGAAGGAAGATAATATCAGCTCGCCGGAGAAAGGGAAGAAGAAGACTAACGCCTTGAGCAAGATAATTATCTTTTTAATTAAACTATGGCAAAGGTTTGTGTCTCCACTTTATGCTCCATCTTGCAGATACTATCCCTCATGTTCTGAATATGCAAAGCTGGCGATAGAGAAATACGGACTTTTTAAGGGCTCTTTAAAGGCAATCTGGAGGATTATGAGATGTCACCCTCTATCTAAAGGGGGGATTGACTACCCTTGACACCTCAAGAGCAAGACATAAAGAGACTGTTTTTGCTATTTTTTATAAGCACTATGCTAATTTTTGCTTTTCAGGTATATATGATACTTTTTCAAACAAATCAACAAACAAAAGAGCCAGAACCCTCGAAACCTGAGATTAACGCCCCTAATTTACTACTGGGAACGACAAGAGAGAGTATAAAAAACAGCGAAGTTTACAGCTTTAGCATTGGACCATACAGACTATCTATCTCGAAAACAGGCGCCAGACTTACTTCAGCGGTTTATAAGCCTTATAACAAAGAATTAATCACAGAAGTGGAGAGAAAACTTAATATCTTCCCACTTGAAATAATAGTTAATGACCCATACATTACTTCGAAGCTGAGCTTTTCACCTTATGAAATAAGGTTTCAGGACAATAAAATCATTGCTTCATTTGAAGAAAGCAATATAAAAGTTAACAAAATAATATGGTATGACGGAAAACTACTGCGCTTTAAGCTAATTACTGAGGGTATAAATACTCCCTTTGTCGTTATAGGAGCGAATTTAAAAGAAGGAGAGTTGTTTAGTCACAACGGAAGCGTTTTTAAACTTAACAAAAAGCTCCAGAGGATTGACATAGAAGATTTAAAATCTCCCGCAGTTTTCCATGGCGACATATCAATGGCTGGAGAGGAGAGCAGATACTACTTCAAGGGTTTTTCAGGAGACATCTCTACAATTGCAATATACAGGCTAGGCGAGCATACCCTTAGTGCAATAGTTCCTAAAGGTGAGCTTGTGATGCATTTTGGAGCAAAAGAATATAACCAATTAAAAGCTGCGAACTTAACAGATGCTATTGATTTCGGAAGATTGTGGTTTTTAGTAAAACCACTTTTTATGTTTCTTTACTGGACTTATGATAAAACAGGATTCTGGATAGTTTCTATATTTATTTTGACCTTCATAGTAAGGCTTTTGATGTTTCCTTTGACTTATAACAGCACAGTTGCTTTCAGCAAAATGGCAGAGCTCGCACCAAAAATTCAGGAGCTTAAACAAAAGTATGCAAAAGACCAGGCGAAATTTCAAGAAGAGTTGATAAAGCTCTATCAACAGGCTGGATTTAACCCGGCATCAGGGTGCTTACCTATAATTTTGCAAATTCCAATATTTTTTGCTCTTTATAAGGTACTTACAATAACTTCAGAGTTGCAACTTGAGAGATTTTTATGGGTAAATAGCCTTGCTGAGAAAGACCCCTACTACATATTGCCGGCTTTGATGGGACTTACTATGGTCTTGCAACAGATTATTACACCAAATCCTGATAGAACACAGAACTATTTAATGATTGGTATGTCTATTGTCTTCGTTCTTGCCTTTGCTGGCTTCCCGTCGGGGCTTGTGCTTTATTGGATATTCAATAACATAATAAGTATAGGGCAAACATACCTTATTAAAAAACTTACTCAACCAAAACCTACTAAAAAAAGGAGAAAGAAAGCTTGAGAGTTTTAATAACAGGAGGCGCAGGGTTTATAGGCTCCAGAATAGCACTTGAACTTCAAAAGACTCATGACATAAGGATAGTTGACGATTTCTCTTCTGGAAATTTTAAGAATTTATATGGATTTGAAGGAGAAGTTGTATGTGCGGATGTCTCTCAGAGAGATTTTTGGGAAAACTGTGATGATTTTGACGCTATAATCCACATGGCTAGCATTACAGATACTACTATAACAGACCAGAATCTGGTTATGACAAAAAATTGCACTGGATTTTACTGGTTATTGGAATACATAAAGCGCAATAGAGCAAGACTGGTTTATGCATCCTCTGCCGCGGTTTATGGGAATACGCAAATTCCAATGGTAGAGAACAGAGGCTTAAAACCAGAAAATATATACGGCTTTTCAAAACTATGTATGGATAGACTAGCTCTAAACGCTATTAAAGAAGGACTAAGCATTGCAGGGCTTAGGTATTTTAACGTATACGGATATGGAGAGGAGTTTAAGGGAAAATCCGCCAGCATGATATTACAACTCTACAAACAGATAAAAGAAGGTAAAAAGCCAAAACTATTTAAGTTTGGTGAGCAAAGGAGAGATTTTATCTACATAAAAGATGCAGTTAGAGCGAGTATTTTATGTCTAAACAGCGAAATATCTGGGATTTTTAATGTAGGGAGCGGAGTATCAAGAAGTTTTAACGAAATAGTTGAAATAATTTCTAGAAATCTTGGTAAAACCACGGAGATAGAGTATATAGATTGCCCCTATGAATTTTATCAAAAACATACGCTGGCAGATATTACAAAAATTAAAGAAACGTTTGGGTTTCATCCGGAGTTCAGCCTTGAGGAGGGAATAAAGGACTATATCAGTCTAATTGAGAGCAATCCTTAATAGGAAGCCAAACCGGTTTAATTAGACCCTTAGAGACAAGGGAGTTTGTCAAATCCTTAAGATACTTTGGTATATCCTTTTCCTGCACAGAGTCTCCAAGAAAATCTTTTAAAGAGTTATTTTCCAGTTCTTTAGCTGATAGATGCCTGCTTATGCTATAGGTTTTTCCCTCAAGTCCAGGGAAGACATCACGGACTTTTGCAACTATATCCATAGAGAAGACGACTACTCTATTTGCGCTTGCTAGCTTTCTTGAAAGTGCTTCGAGATTGTCATGCTTGAAAAGTTCTAACTCTCCTTGAGAGTAAACCGAGGCTATTGTCATGCCGTTTTCTTCCCATATGTGCAAAAACAAAATATTGCTCGGAAACTCTTCCCAGCCTCTCTCAACTGCAAGAGTTAAAAAAGCACCTAATGCATTTTCTTTGCTACCAAAAATCTGCGATAGAGCTTCGAAAGAGCTGTCTTGAATTTCCGCGGTCAACAAATAGCAATCATTATCCAGCTTCTTAAGCTCAAATTTAACCTCCAATTCAGACCATGAGTCAAAAGGCTCAAAAATTGCAGGATTTGACACTCTTAAAAATTCAAGACTTGGATTTTCGGCTCTGAGAGCAATTTGTAGCTTCATCAGGAAATTATAGTGTGAGTGAGGGTTTCCCTTTTGATTTATAATTTAAAAAATGATAAGAGAACTCGCCCAAAGGGCGCAGGAGCTAGGCGGGGTAAAGCTCTACATAAGGAACATAGAGAGAATCTTAGCGGGACTTTTGGTAAGTGACAATTTTTGGACTCTGGTTGATATATCTGATCTGCCTGTGCCGGGCGCTTCTGCCATAATCAAGGTTCTTATTGAAGAAGAGCTTGCTTTCATAGATAACTCTCAAGGGATAAGGCTCACACAAAAAGGGCTTGACCTTGTCAAAGAGCTTGGTATAGAAGCACATATTGATTATAAATGTCAAGCATGCGAAGGCAGAGGCATTCCGTTTTACGCAAAGCCAGAATTTTACAGGGAGTTCCTGCAACTTACAAAAGAACGCCCAAAAGCAATAAGGGATTATGACCAGGGTTCTGTAACGCCAGAGACCACGGTTTCAAGGGTTTTATTTATGGATGCAAGAGGAGATATAAGAAATAAAAACATAATAGTCCTGGGGGCAGAAGACGACCTTACCGGGCTTGCGATTGCCCTTTTTAGAAAGGCAAGGAATGTTTTGGTTATAGATATAGACAAAAGGCTTATAGATTTTGATAACGATATTTTCAAATCTCTGGGGATAGACAACGCAAGAGCTATGGTATGGGATCTTAGAAACCCCCTGCCAAAGGAGATATTAGGCTCTTATGATGTGTTTGTCTCGGACCCACCCGAGACATTGCCTGCTTTCAGAGCATTCATAGGAAGAGGAATTGCAACGCTCAAGCAAGATGGGGGAGTCGGATACTTCGGTCTAACTCTGAGAGATTCCTCGGTTTTCCGCTGGAGGGACTTTCAAATTTCTCTAACCACAGAATTTGGAACTGCCATCACAGACATCGTTCAGGATTTTAATCTTTATGAAACATGGGATTATCATCATGAAACCAAAGCATGGGAGATTGCACCTGTTAAAAAAGACCCACAGGGCATATGGTACCGCTCCGCATGGTATAGAATCGAGGCGCTTCCTGGGTTCAAACGCTGGAATGAACCCATAGGGGATGATGTTTTTTATTTAGACGAGGAGGGTTCTACTACATAAAACTCCCTTCGGGAATATAATCAAAATGGTGAAAGTTCTTAAGTTCCCACACCCGATTTTGCAAAAACCAACCAGCGTAGTAGAGGATATTAGCAAGGAAATAAAAGACCTTACAGAAATAATGTGGCAAGTTATGAAAGAAAAGGAAGGGGTTGGACTAGCTGCTAATCAAATTGGCGTGGATAAGAGGGTGATGGTAATTGATACAAGTCCAAGAGAGGACTCGCCCCCTGTAAAGCTAGTGCTTATTAACCCAAATCTGATATACGGAGAAGGGAGTATAACCTTCAAAGAAGGGTGCCTGTCTTTTCCCGGACTTAGTCTTCAGGTAGAGAGATTCAGTAAAGTTTACATAAAGGGTTTTGACTTAAGTGGCAAGGAGCTGGAGCTAACACTTGAAGGGTTTCCTGCAATTGTTTTCCAGCACGAGCTTGATCATTTACTTGGTAAGACCTTTCTTGACAGGGTTAGCCCAATAAGGCGCAGAATGGCACTAGAGCGTTATAGAAAGCTAGAAAAGACATGAAAGTATCCCTGATAAGGTTTTATCCTTTTGAGGTATCAGATTATGGCACCAGGCTGGTTGGATATGCAGAGGTGGAAGTTAATAAAATGATGGTAATAAGAGGAATAAGATTGTTTCGCTCGCGCTTTGGCGGACTTTTTATAAAGATGCCATTGCTATCTCAAAAATCCGAGATCGAAGCTATAGAATTAAAAGATAAAGAGCTTATGCAAGAAGTTAGAAGAGTTATAGTAGATTATTACAAGAAAGAACTTGTAAGCTATGAATGAAGTGGACCCGCTGAGGTCTCAATTTGAACTCGCAAAAAGGCAATTTTATTCTTTTGTTTCAAAAAAACCAGAGGTTATAGAAGCTCTTTACAAAAAAGAAACGCCATTTTTGATAATGGATCTGGGAGGAATACAAAACAGATTCAAAGCAGTTAGAGATAGTTTCAAAGGCTTTGAGGTATTTTATGCAGTGAAGGCAAATGATGACATAGAAGTTTTAAAATCTCTGGTAAGGTTAGGAGCTGGATTTGAAGTAGCGTCCATCAGAGAGCTCGAGAGTGTTATTGAAGCTGGCGGAGAGATATCAAAAATAATCTCCAGCAATCCCGTTAAACCACCTGATTTTATTAAAAGAGCTTATGAAATGGGGCTTAACAGGTTTGTTGTTGATTCAGAAACAGAAGTACAAAAGCTTGCGCGTTTGGCTCCAAGGTCAAGAGTTTATGTAAGACTATCTGTACCAAATGAAGGTAGCGACTGGCCACTTGCCAAGAAATTTGGAACAGACGTGGAAAACGCGCTTTCAATACTTGAACTAAGTAGACAATTAGGCCTGATACCATACGGAATAACCTTTCATGTGGGTTCACAATGCAACAATTTAAGAAACTGGCTCATAGGCATTAAAAGAGTTAGCGAGCTTTGGGAGCTTGCGCGAAATAGCGGTATAAAACTAAGAATGCTGAATGTAGGGGGCGGACTGCCGGTTGAATATACATACAGATCTCTTGAAATTGAAGAAATTGCAAGATACATCCAAGGACTTTTAAAGAAGTTTTTGCAGGTTCAGCCGGCAGAACTCCAGATAGAACCAGGGAGAGGCATAGTTGGAGATCAAGGGATTATGGTTTGCAGCGTCATAGGGAAAGCAAAAAGAGGTGAGGAAAATTGGCTTTACATAGATGCTGGTGTCTTTAACGGGCTTGCAGAGGCAATAGGGGGTATTAGATACGGATTTTTTATAGACAGAGAAGGTCCTTTAAAAGAATGGACAGTAGGAGGGGTTTCCTGTGATAGCGTTGATGTAGTTGCCAGAAAAGTAGCCTTGCCGGAGCCAGAGGTCGGAGACAGAATTATTATCCTGTCCGCGGGGGCATATACTACAGTTTATGCCTCGAACTTTAACGGTTTCCGCGCTCCATATACTTTGTGTTTTTAATAGTTACATTCATGGTACCAGCTTCTGATGGCTCTATAGAGACGAAAGCCTTAACATGATGAACATAATCACCAAAGTGTCTTAGAACTATATCCTCCTCTGCGTTTGGATAGTTTATTAAAACCAATGTGCCAGCATCTGCGATGCCGGCTATTATGTCAGCTTGCTGACGGAAACCAACTTCACGGTAACCAAGATATAAAATATCAGGAGACATATGCAAAGCGTCATTTATACCGTCTTCAAAGTTGTTAACATCTACCCCAACTTCCATTTGGATGACCAAGGAAAGCCCATGCTTGAGGAGGAAAGAAAGAGGTTTTTCTATTATAAAAATAACCTTATTATAGCTATTACAGACATGCTGGAGCAAGGAGTAAATCAGAGTACTAGCTCTTATATGTGTTTTGCCAAAAAAAACCACTATTCCACCACCTTTGTGGAGACGAAATAGCTCGTCTAGTTGTTTGATCGCCTCTTTATCTGTGCATATTTGGTCGAGTTCCGGTATTTTAAATGGGGTTTTGGTTAGATGAATAACATAGCTACCGCGCTGAGTTATGTAATTTACTCTAAACCTTCCGATATTTTGAACACCGAAGGAGAAAACGCCCTCTTTACCAAGAGGCCCCATCACAGAAGAAGCGTGGCTTCTTAAAGCAACCAGAGTGTCACGCACATCTTCTGGCGTAAGAGGGGTATCAGATACGCGAATAAGCTTGCCGTCACGCTTTTCTGTTATGTAAGCTTTTGGGGTTATGTAAAGTTCAGTTATGTCCTCGGTAGAACCAAGATAACTCATAACCTGTGGCATATAGTTCATGTCCCTAACCTCTCTCTGATAATTCTCATCGCAACGATATTGTATGAAAATTATATTCTCTTTATCAGGAGGATAACGATGGCGGTCAAAGACATCATAGACGCTCTTAGTCAAACGACTATAGGAGAGAAGAGACTATCAGAGCTAGTCAAGGATGTAAAAATAGTTTCTGGAAAGGTAGAAATTGTCTACAATTTGCCAGCAGGGGTAGATGGAATTAGCGTAAGTGACGCTACTAAAAATGTTCTTAAAAACCTGCCCGAGGTAAAGGAGGTAAACATAAGGTTCTCAGACCAAGAGGTTAGAGCTCAGCCAGTTATGGCATCGCCTGTTTTTTCAAGACGATCTGTTCCAGGAATTCAAAGGCTAATAGCAGTCGCGAGCGGCAAAGGGGGAGTCGGAAAGTCCACAGTGGCTACAAATATAGCGGTAGCTTTATCAAGACTTGGAAACAGAGTTGGACTCCTTGACTCGGATATATATGGTCCAAGTATCCCAACGCTTGTTGGACTAAAAAACGAGAGGGTCCACATAAGCGAAAAAAACAGACTAATACCTTTAGAGGCTTATGGGCTTAAGGTTTTATCAATCGGGTTTTTGCTGCCTTCTGAGGATACGCCTGTTATATGGCGGGGTCCTATGCTTATGAGAGCTCTTACTCAGTTTCTCTTTGATGTAGAGTGGGGCGAGCTTGACTTTTTGGTTCTTGATTTGCCGCCGGGAACCGGAGATGTCCAGCTTACCCTTGCTCAGAATGTGAAGATAGATGGCGCAATAATAGTTACGACCCCTCAAGACCTTGCGCTCGCGGATGTTAGAAAAGCAGTTGCTATGTTTAAAGAGGTTAATATCCCCATAATTGGGGTCGTGGAAAATATGGCTTACTTTACCTGTCCTGAAAGCAATCAAAAGTACTACATATTTGGTAAGGGTAAGGTAGCGGAGTTTGCTCTAACTTACGAGCTCAAAGTGCTTGGTTCTATACCCATAGACCCACAGCTATGTAACGCTTCCGATAGCGGAAGGCCAGTCGCTCTTGAAGACTCAGAAAGTGCAAGGGCTTTTATGGCACTGGCACAGGTTATAAACGAGCAATTAAAAAGGAGGAATGCCTGAATGTTTGCAAAAAAAGCTGGAAGCAGGGTTGTTTACCTTGACCATATAGCAACTACACCAGTTGCAAAGGAAGTTTTAGAGGCTATGATGCCTTTCTTTACAGAGAAATTTGGCAATCCGACATCTTTGCATAGCTTTGGACAGGAAGCCAAAAAAGCCATAAACAGGGCAAGAGAATCACTGGCAAAGCTGACAAATGCCAATAGCCCGGAAGAGTTTATCTTCACCTCAGGCGGGATAGAAGCCAACAACATGGCAATCAAAGGCATATGCGAAGCTTATGAAAAGAGAGGCAAACACATAGTGAGCTCTCATATAGAACACCACTCTATATTGCACCCTTTGAAGAGTCTGGAAAGAAAAGGCTGGGAAGTTACCTACATAAAACCAGATAAATACGGAATAATAACCCCGGAGCAGGTTAAAGAAGCTATAAGGGAAGATACGGTTCTTGTATCAATAGGGCACTCAAACAGAGAGATAGGGACAATTCAGGATATTAAATCTCTGGTTGAAGCTGCCAAGGATAAAAATCCGAAAGTTATATTCCATACAGACGCCTGTGCAAGTTTAGGGCATTCAGAGGTTGACTTAAAACGGATGGGGGTTGACTGCGCTTCATTTACCGCGCATTTGATGTATGGACCCAAAGGCGTTGGAGCTCTATGGACTAAGAAAGGTATAAAAATAAAGCCTTTAATAGAAGGAGGAACCCAGGAAAGGGGCGTAAGAGCAGGGACAGAAAATGTGCCGGGGATAGTTGGATTTGGTAAAGCCTGCGAGCTGGCTATTAGCGAATTACCAGATAGAATCCAGAGACTCTCAAGCATGAGAGATAGGCTAAGAAAAGGTCTAAGTGAGCGCCTTGAGATGATTGAATTTACGGGTCATCCAACCCAGAGGCTTGCGCATCATCTTTCTTTGATTGTTCACTTAATAGAGGGCGAAGCGATGCTCCTAAGACTTGACCTTATGGGCATTGAAACCGCTTCTGGCTCTGCCTGCGTTTCGCTGGCTTTAAAACAATCCCACGTGCTCTTTGCAATAGGAGTTGCCAAAGAGGTTGCTAACGGTTCTATAGTTTTTAGCCTCGGAAGAGACAACACTCAAGAGGATATAGACTATGTCCTTGAAGAGTTTCCAAAGACGGTAAAAACCCTCAGAGAGCTATCGCCATTTAACGCTCAAAACTGGGAACAATATGTCAAGGGTATAAAGTAAATGAAAATAGCAGTCCATATATGCTGTGCTCCTGATGCGGTTTACTTTCTAAAGAGGCTGAGAGAAGACTATCCCAGTGCTCAAATAGTCGGGTTTTTCTATGATCCTAATATCCACCCTTATGAAGAGTATGAGCTCAGACTAGTAGAGACCAAAAGGGCTTGTAAAAGCCTTGGCATAGAGCTCTACGAGGGTGAGTATGATGTTGAAAACTGGCTAAGTGCTGTCAAAGGTCTTGAACAGGAACCAGAAAGAGGTGAAAGATGCAGGGTCTGTTTTGACTTTCGGCTCAAAAAGAGCGCAGAGTTTGCAAAAAGCATTGGGGCAACACATCTGACCTCAACTCTTATGATGAGCCCCAAAAAAGACCTTGAGACAGTTAGAAAAAGCGGGGAAATCTCTTCAAAACTCTTTGGAATTGAATTTCTGGCTATTGATTACAGAAAAGGCGGTGGCTCTCAGGAGATGGTTAAGCTCTCAAAGAGCATGCAGCTATATCATCAAGACTATTGCGGCTGCGTCTTTGGACTATTCAAGCAAAAAGGAGAAGACTCATATAAAGACCTCCTTTCTCAAAAGGAGAGACCACCCGGTAGCAGAGAAGAGCTCTTATTTATAAAGCAAGTTCGCCTGATGGCGCAAGAACTTTGCCTAAACTCTGAAGAGATTGAATTTGGTTTTATAGGCTGGAGAGTTTTAAGGTCTTCTCTTGAGGTTAACAAAAACCCCATAAAACACGCCGTTAGACCCTATTCGCCAAGCATAAGAGGGGTTTTAAAAACTGACCCAAAGGTAATAAAAGACGAGGTAATAATTTACGAAAAGGGTGGTTTGATAGTTCTTCTTGTGGATGATTTTAAGAAATTTAATATAGACTTTAGGATATGTCAGCCTGTTTTTATGGTTCAAAAAACCGATAAAGAGCTCTTATTAAGTGGCAGGTTGCAGGCAAGTCTGGAAACAGAGATTGAGCCCATGAGGTCTTTATATTTAACCATAGGAAGCCCAGAGGCGAAACAGAGACTTATTTTGCCAGCAGATACCTGTGAAGACCATGGCGTTAGCCTTGATAATATAAAGAATATCCTGAAAGATAATCAAAAAGAGATAAAATCAGGCAATTTAGCCATAGTGATTGAGGGAGCGAGCTCTTTATCAAGCCCCGGAAGAGAGGTTTACAGGCTTTATTATGGGGTAGAGCTTAAATAAAATCTGCGCGCTTTAGCGCGCGCTTTATGAAATTCTTACATTAAGTCCTCTTTGTTTAAGGTAGAGTTTTAGCTCTGGGATTTTGATTTCGCCAAAGTGGAAGATTGAAGCCGCAAGACAGGCGTCAGCTCCGAGACTGAAAGCCCTGAAGAAATGCTCCATCTGACCTGCACCGCCGGAGGCTATAAGGGGAATTTTTAAAAAAGAGCAGGCCCTTAGAAGCTCTTCATCATAACCAAGTTTTGTGCCGTCTTTATCCATGGAAGTTAGCAAAACCTCTCCTGCCCCAAGGTCCTGAACTTGCCTAAGCCACTCAAGGGCATCTAACTCTGTCTCTACCTTCCCGCCCTTTATGTAAACCCGCCATGAATCTCCTTTGCGCTTAACATCCACAGCAACCACCACGCACTGAGAGCCAAATTCATAGGCAAGTTTTGAAATAAGCTCCGGGTTTTGCACCGCGGAGGTATTTATGCAAACCTTATCGGCTCCTGCCTCAAGGAGCGCTCTTGCGTTATCTGGGGTTTTTATACCTCCCCCTACACTAAAAGGGATAAAGACCTCTCTGGCAACTCTTTTGACGAGCTCTATGGCTGTTGAACGACTCTGGCTGGAGGCAGTGATATCAAGAAACACAAGCTCATCAGCGCCCTGGCGCTGATATTCTCTTGCGACCTCCACAGGGTCTCCCGCGTCTTTGAGGTTTTTAAACCTTATACCTTTTACAACCCTCCCTGCATCAACATCAAGACACGGGATTATCCGCTTTGCAAGCAAATTGATTTAGCGAATAAGAATAAGTATAAGATCGCCTATTTCGTCGCTGTGGTCTATGGGCAATGGCTTTGGATTCTGGGATAGTCCTATGTTGCCTTCAACCCTTCTGGCAAATAGATATCTTGAGCTCCAGTAAGGTTCACTAAGGTCGCTGATTATGACCCCATTGCCCCTGCTGGAAGAGTGAACCATCTTGCCATTGCCTATGTAAATTCCAACATGAGAAGGGCCAGGTCTATAAGTTGAGAAGAAAAGAAGGTCACCCGGTTTTAGCTCGCTTAAGGAAACCGGTCTGCCTACTCTGGATTGCTCTATAGAAGTCCTTGGCAGGTTAATTCCATGGAGCGAAAAAACCCTCTTGACAAAGGCAGAGCAATCCATTCTTTCAACGCTACTTGAGCCAAAGCCGTATTTGGTGCGCTGTGTAAATTGGAGGGCAGTTGCGACTATATCGGGGTTGCTTGCAAAGGCAAAAGCCGCCATTATTAAACCTATAAAGGTGCGCATAGGTTTATTATCATACACTAAATGAACCATTTTTGATTTTAAGACCACTAAAATATTGGATCAAAGTCAGGGTGTTTGTAGACAGGGTAAAAATAGTGGTAAAAGCAGGAGACGGAGGAGATGGGGCAGTGGCTTTTTTAAGGGAGAAATATAGACCTTTTGGAGGACCTGCAGGAGGGGATGGAGGAAAGGGAGGTGATGTTATACTGCTATCAACCGCTAGAAAAACCACTCTGTATGATTTAAAAGTCCAGAGGTATTTTAAAGCCCAGAGAGGCGAAAACGGCTCTGGCAAAAACAGAGCAGGAAAAGATGGAAAAGACCTCATAATTGAGGTGCCTTTGGGAACTGTAGTTTTTGACGCTATAAAAAAAGAGCAAATAGCGGATCTGAGTAAAGAAGGGGAGTCTTTTATAGTCGCAAGGGGCGGAAAAGGCGGAAAAGGCAATGCCAGATTTGCCTCTTCAACAAACAGAGCCCCAAGAATTGCCCAGAGAGGTCAAAAAGGCGAGTTAAAAACCCTTATTCTTGAGCTTAAAAGCGTTGCAGATGTTGGATTGGTTGGGATACCAAACGCGGGAAAATCAAGCCTTTTAAAAGCTCTCACGAATGCAAACCCGGAGATAGCACCCTATCCATTTAGCACCAAATCACCAAACCTGGGCACTCTATTTGGGGATACTATCAGGATAACCATAGCAGATATCCCCGGGCTTATAAAAGGTGCCGAGATGGGAAAGGGTCTTGGTCATCAGTTCCTAAGGCACATAGAAAGATGCAAAATCCTCCTGCATGTTATTGACTTCTCACATGGAAAGCCGGAGATAGCCCTGGAGGAGTTTAAATTGCTAAGGTCTCAAATGAAAGCTTACAATCCAAAGCTACTGACAAAACCCTACTTTATAGTGCTCAACAAAATAGACCTTATAGAGGACAAAAACCCCATAAAAAAAGCAGAGGAGCTCTTTGACAAAAAAACCTTTGCAATATCGTGTCTTACTTTAGAAGGGATTGATAAACTAAAGAGAGAGCTCTTAGACTTTTTTGAAAGCCATGGAGATAAATATCTCTCTCAGTAACTGGAGCGTTGGAGAGGCGCTTATACCTTCTGAAGAAGAAGGGCTTAATGTAAAACTAGAGGAAACCCCGGGCTGTTACAAACCTCAAGAGGAACCTGCTCCGTTTGTTTTTTTTATAGACGGGGTTAGGAGAACCGAGGCTGTTATAGCCTTTCAAAGACCTGATAGCTCAAAAGTCTATAATGGCATTTTTGTGTCCCTTTGCGCGGGGGCTATAGCGGTTCGCCATGGCAACATAAACCTCATAAAAGACAGTCTTTTCTACTTTGAGCAAAAAAAATATCTCTTTACAAACTTTGAGCAAATCCCTGCGGATTTAGAGCAAAAAATCCACCTATCAGGCTTTGAACCAAGGGTCGTAAATCAAGATCTAAATTTAGAAATAGCAAACCAGCTCCGCCTTTGTGAGTTAAATACTGCCATAAAGGCAGTTGAAGAATCATCAAAATATCAAGACTCGATAGTAATATGCGATGGGCCTCTGGATTATGATCTATCAAACACCTTCTGTATAGGGATAATAAAAAATTCCCGAAGGGCTTTTGTAGAGCCAGAGATTCTCTCAAAGCTAAAAAAGGGCGAGCGCTCGCATATATTTGTTTTGCTAAAAGACGAAAAACCCTACAAGTATTCCTGGTATGTCAAACTAAGAGAAGGAGGTCTTGAGAACTTAATCAGGTTAGAGGTATTTATCTGCGATAGAAAAACTCTCTATAGACTCGTAAATGCCTCTACATATATGTTGCCTTTAATGTCAAGCAATCCATTTCAGGACCAGCGCTCTCCTCAAAACCTTTTGCCAATCAGCGCTCTTGAGAGGTTTTTGCGATACTATCTTGGCTCATACGGCATTATTCGCTCAAACATAATAAAAACTTTTCGTGCTTGAAATATATATCCCTTTAATCCTTGGTTTTATCCTTGGACTTAAAAAAATCTTTACCAAAGAGGATGCCAAAACCTTAATAAATTTTGTAATTTATCTAAGCTTACCAGCCCTGAGTTTTAAAACCTCCTCTACAATACCAATAAACACCCAAAATATCAAAATAGCCATATGCGCTTATTTGACCATATCTTTGTGCGTTCTTACATCTTATTTGGTTGCAAAATCCATGCGCCTTGAAAAGTCAGACGAAAAGAGCTTTATAGTAGTGTCCTCCTTTGGCAATACGGCTTTTCTTGGCTTTCCCCTAACTATTTCGTTGCTAGGAGAAAGCTATCTGCCCTATGCAGTGATATATGACGGGCTTGGCTCTTTCCTTGCCATTTCAACCCTTGGCATTATGGTGCTATCGGGAAAGCCAGATCTCAAAACCCCACTTCTCTTCCCGCCTTTTATAGGCTTTTTACTGGGAATATTCCTAAGACCCCTTGGGCTCTATCCTGTGCTCAGTCATCTTGTGGAGTTTTTGATATCTCCCTTGATGCCTGTGGTTCTTTTTGCGCTCGGTCTTGGTCTTAGGTTTGAACCTGCTAACTTAAAACTCCTCGCTATGGCTCTTGGGATAAAAATCCTCATCTCGCCTCTTTTTGCCTTCTTGATTGCCACTGCTTTGGGGCTTCCTGCCACAGCTTTAAAGGTTTGCGTCCTTGAATCCTCAATGCCAACGATGCTAACAGCAAGCGCTCTTATTTTGAAATTTGGCCACAACTATCAGCTTGCGATAACCTCAAGCACCATCGGAATAACTCTCTGGCTCTTTATTCTTCTTATAATCTAAAGCGCGGGGGGAAATTCCCCCCGCTACCCCCCTTTTCAGGGATAAACCTTTAAAGGTCTCCCTCGCTCGCCGTTTATGCCAATAACCTGAATGGATAGCTCCCCACCTTCAAAAAATGGCGCATAAAACCCTGTAGTTGAGTAAACCTCTTTACCATCAAGCAAAATCACAAACTTTAGATAATCCCCCTCGTAGCTCCAGCTTATGAACTTCTTGCCCCACGCGGTAAATATCTGGACATTGCTGACCTCTTTTGGCAAATCCGGCTCTATGCAAAACTCCGCAGGCTGACTAAAACCCTCTTGAGACTTTTTAACAAGCCAGAAACATCCAAAACTCAATGGCTCTGAAACTCTCATGCCCTTCTCAAGGGATACCATCCCGTCTTTTAATCTAAAGAGCAAAAACTCCCCCTCACCGGCAGGTCTGATGTAGCTAAAGCCGTTTAATCTCTGAATGCTATAGCGGGGAATTTCTGTGTTTGCTCTATTTACACACTTTTTTAAACCAGAGCTCTTATTTCTAACCACAAAACAAAAAGCCTCCTCGTTTTGAACCACTAAATAAGGTCCAAGTTTTGAAAATCCATCCGCAACTATTCCTTCTTCAAGAGGTCTTATAAAGACGCTCCTGCCTATTCTGTAAAATTCAAACTGTGGAGGTTTTAATGGTTTTGTGTCAGACTTTACCCCGCAAGAGAGTATAAACCCTAAGAAGAGGGCGGTCCAGACTCCTTTTCGTATGGCCAATTTATAATGCCCCCTGATAGGTTATAGGCCTCAAATCCCATCTGCCTTAAAAAGTAAGTCGCAAAGGCGCTTCTTTCGCCGCTTCTGCAATAAATTACATAAACTTTTTCCTTAGAGAGCTCTTTAAAGGTAAATCTAAGCTCGTCAAGTGGCATAAGTTTACAGTCAGGAATTCTAAGCTGAAAATGCTCTTGCGGGGTTCTGACATCTATAAGCACCGCTCCTGAAGATAAAAGCTCTTTTGCCTTTGATGGGCTAACCTCTGGCACATTAAACATCTTAAAAACCTCCTTAAGTAGTGATAAAATCTTAACTGATAAAAAATCGCAAGGAGGTGTAAAATGAACCAGGTCAAAATAGGGCAACAGGTCCCACAGTTTGAAATGGATTGCTACGATCCAAAGTCTGGCACCTTTACCAAGTTTTCGCTCGAAGATGCTAAAAAAGAGCGAAAGTGGACCGTTCTTGTGTTTTACCCTGCTGACTTTACCTTTGTCTGCCCAACAGAGCTTGCCGACCTTGCCAAATATCAGGAAGAGCTCGAAAAAATGGGCGTTCATGTGATTTCTGTCTCCACAGACACTAAATTCACCCACCTTGCATGGCAAAAGACAGAAAAGCTCCTTGAAAATGTCAAATACCTCATGGGTGCAGACCCAACCGGTAATATCTCAAGACTCTTTGGAGTCTACGATGAATCTACAGGCTTGGCTCTAAGGGGAACTTTCATAATAAACCCGGATGGGGTTTTGGTAGGCTCTGAAATAAACTTCTACAATGTCGGAAGGAACGCAGAAGAGCTCGTTAGAAAGATGAAAGCAAACTTCTACTTAATGAGCCATCCGGATGAGGCTTGCCCTGCAAGCTGGAAAGAAGGGGAGAAAACCCTAAAGCCATCAGAATCTCTCGTCGGAAAAGTCTACGAAGCTCTAAGCTCATAATTTTTTTAAAAGCGCCCTTTAAGGGCGCTAACATAAATAAAATGTGCGGAATCGTTGGTTATGTAGGTTCTGGTCCAACACTTCTGGTTTTACTCGAAGCCCTCGAAAAGCTTGAATATAGAGGCTATGACTCCTCGGGCGTTGCCCTGGTAGAAGATGGAGAGCTCTTTATAGAGAAAAAAACAGGCAAAATCAGAGAGCTCATAAAGAGCCTTTGGGGCAAAAAAACAAAAGCAAAGGCAGGCATAGGTCACACAAGATGGGCAACTCACGGTCAGGTTTGTGAGCTAAACGCTCACCCGCATTCAGACTCAAAGGGCAATTTCGCAGTTGTTCACAACGGGATTGTTGAAAACTACCGCCAGCTAAAGGATTGGCTAACTTCTCAGGGGATTGAATACCGCTCTCAAACAGACACAGAAGCAATAGCTCATTTAATAGCTCTAAATTACAGAGGAGACCTCCTTGAAGCAACCCACAAAGTTACAAAGATGCTCGAAGGCGCCTTTGCCTTTGCCGTTTTGTCAACCCATGAGCCTGAGAGGATAGTTGCATTCAGGCGTTCAAGCCCTCTGGTGGTTGGACTTGGCGAAAATGAAAACTTCCTTGCCTCTGATATTCCCGCTTTGCTATCCTTTACCCGAAGGGTAATTCCGCTTAGCGAAGGAGAGCTCGTTGACTTAAGACCTGACGGGGTTTCAATCTATGCAGAGGATTTAAGCCCTGTTACCAGAGATGTTATCTATATCCAGTGGGATGTAATATCGGCTGAAAAAGGCGGTTTTAAACACTTTATGCTAAAGGAGATAAACGAACAGCCAAGGGTCGTCTCAGACACCATAAGAGGCCTTGTATCTCGCGAAAGCGAGCTCTCTTTTAATTTAAAAGATTTTAAAAGGGTCGTTTTTGTAGCCTGCGGCACTTCACTCCATGCCGCTATGGTTGCCAAAAACTGGATATCAAAATTTCAGGAAATACCCTCTGAAGTTTATCACGCCTCAGAGCTACGCTATAGCGACGAGCCCATAGGGGTAAATGACCTGGTAATAGCCATATCTCAATCAGGCGAGACCGCAGACACAAGATTTGCAGCCCTTAGCGCCAAAGAGAGAGGGGCCAGCCTTCTTTCGGTTGTTAATGTAGTTGGGAGCGCGCTCGATAGAGAATCAGATTTTACCCTCTATACCAATGCAGGACCTGAAATAGGGGTTGCCGCAACCAAGACCTTCATTGCACAGCTGGTTGCACTTTACTATCTATCAACCCAGGGAAAGGATAAGTCGCTTAGACAGAAACTCTCTGCAATCCCCGGGCTTATTGAAGATGTTTTAAGTATTGGTGAGAAAATAAAAGCCTTTGCGCCTAAAATTTCACAGGTCAAAAACGCCTTATACATAGGCAGGTATATAAATTACCCTATTGCTCTTGAAGGAGCTCTAAAGCTAAAAGAAATTTCATATATCCACGCAGAGGGGCTACCCGCAGGGGAAATGAAGCACGGTCCAATTGCTCTAATTGACGAGAAAATGCCGGTTTTTGCCATTGCAGTTCAGGATAGAGTTTATGAAAAAGTTTTGTCAAATTTAGAAGAGGTTCTGGCAAGGAGAGGACAACTAATAACAATAGGCTTTAAAGGCGACCAGAAGCTATCATCCATAAGTAACTATATGATTGAAATACCGAAAACAGAAGAATTTCTAACTCCCTTTATAACAATAGTTCCGCTTCAGCTAATTGCATATTATATAGCCGACCATCTTGGACTTGATGTAGACCAGCCTAGAAACCTTGCCAAAACAGTTACTGTAGAATAACCCCGGCCTCAAGAAGAGCTCTCTCTCTTTGCATACAAGCCAGACATTTTCCGCAGGGTGGCTCAGTGCCTGCATAGCAAGAATATGTCATCTCAAAAGGAACTTTTAGACTCTTGCCAAGATTTGCGATTTCAGCCTTTGTCATGCCAAGAAACGGCGCAAAGATTGAAATCCTGCGCTTTGTTTTGAAAACATACGATGAGCCTGCATTGATAGCAGCCTCGGCAGATGTTATAAACTCTGGCCTGCAATCAGGATAGGGACTATCAAGAGCATGAACGCCTATTGCTATGTTTTGAATTGATTTTTCGTCCGCAAATGCGCTTGCAATCGATATAAAGATTAAATTTCTCATAGGCACATACGTTTGAGGCACGCCATCGTGGCTATAGTTAGACAAATCCATCTCTGAACTTAGCAAAGCGGAAGCACTAAGAAGGCTATAATGCGGAAGTTTCACTATTATATGCTCTAAAACATCAGCAATCTTCGCAAGCTCTTTGGCATATTTTAGTTCAACAGAGTGTCTTTGACCATAATCAAAAGAAATTGCAAAAACTTCGTTGAATTTTTGCCTGCAAAGCCATAAAAGCACGGCGCTATCCATACCACCAGAGAGTAAAACTATCACTCTTTCCATGCTTTAAGTTTATGCCGGAGGTGGGAGTCGAACCCACACGCCCTTGCGGGCGGGGGATTTTGAATCCCCTGCGTCTGCCAATTCCGCCACTCCGGCTTTGTTATCTTCCGAACCTCAACTTTCTCAAAAATACTCAGCACTTTTTATTTTTGACAATATTGGCTATCAATAAGTTTACGAACTTTTAAAAAAATATGCAACACTTAAAAGTGATAAACTTACAAAAAATACTGATGAATTGACAGAGGGTCAAAGGCGCAAGTTTGTGAAACATATATAAGAGAAAACCCACATGGGCTACATTCAAAGACATCAAGACAATCAGGCAAATAATGAGAGCTGAATACAAACTGTGAAACTACTGAGGCCTGTCCTAGCAAGGCAGCTATTATTGTTTAAATAAGAGCAGTTTGAACTCATAAAACAAGCGCACGCTAACACCCACCAAGCTGAAAAAGTCTAAATTTAGAAAAATGCTATCTCGGTAAGCTACTAAAGCTTCCTTTTCAGGGCAAGTGTTTATTTTGATAAATTTGCCGTTTTGCATAAAGCCCATTCATCCCGCGCAGTTTTAGCGATTTATCACATTAAAGTGTGCAGATTTTTTTAGAAACCCGATGTTGTAAAAGCCTTGATATTAAAAGCCTTGAAAGGGTAGCGAAATATTCAAAATTGCTAAAAATATGCAACACTCTAATGCAGATTGTATTTAAGGATTTCCCTGTATGTTTCGCAAAGTCCATGTATCTCCCAAAATGTGTTGCAGATTTTTTGAGAAATTAAAGCAGATGCAGGATAGTGGCGCATGTAGAGGACTATGACTGCCTACGGCTGTGCTTAAGCTAGGCTGAGAGATATAAAGCCTGAAGAGATAGAAAATAGGATTATAACTCATTTAGGAAGTAGCTAGGGAAAGAGACACAGAGACAAATGAATAAGAATGCAAAGAAACTCGGTCATAAAGACCCAGTGGAATACCTGAATGCTTTGTATAACATTATATAAAAACCAGACAAATTCGTAGATGGGAGCACAGATTACATCTTCATCAGAAGTGATAGGTTAGCATTAAATCCAACTATGAGCTTATATTATCTTTTAAAGGAATGGCTCAACGATGCAGTCAAAAAAGGAAGGGCAACTGTCAGAATACTATAGAGAACTGATAGAAGACTGGCAGGCAGCGATTACGCCTATGTATGATGGCACTTTTATTTCCTATGCACAGGATTACCACACAGGTCCTGCATGGCTTGAAGTAAGAGACGAGATAAAAGCCGCTGGCATAGAAAATCTTCCAGAGGTGGTAGAGGTAGACAAAGCTCTGATTAAGAAAGTTCTAAAAGAGAAAGTGGGAGGCAACTACGAATCAAAACTGCATCCTTTAGAGCACTGGTGGTGGCATTTAGAAAAAATAGCCGATAGAACATATCCTGCGGAACTATTGCCAGAGCATCTGAGAAAGTTTTATTTGTCTAATTTCTGAGGAACTTCCAGAACCTTATAAAGAAGCTGGCGGATTTCTCTTATCTCTTCCTTTAACTCTTGCCTTAGGTTATCAATCTTATTGTTAACTTCCTGAAACCTCCTATCCATATCCTGCCGTAGCTCGTCAATCCTTCTGTTAGCGTCATCAATCCTTTTGTTTAACAGGCTTACTGCAATACCTATAAGGACCGTCAGGGCTGAGATTACTGTTATGACCTCTGTTATGTTCACTAAAGAAAATATAAGCCAGCTCTGAAATCCTTGCTTGAAACATTTCCATGACCTTCTAAACTCATCCTCATGCCTCTGACGCTTGTAGAGCGAGACACCATAAGGTCAGTCTTACAAAACATCCGCATAATCCTTACGACCCAAAAAGGCTCTGTGCCTCATAGACCTGATTTTGCAATGGACTTCTTAGGCTTTTTAGACAACCCTACGCCTCTGTCAACAGGCAGGTTAAAAGCCCTTATAGCAGAGGCAATAAAAACCACGAAATGTCTTATCCTGAAATAGGCTGTATCATGGCAGAATTACCTATGGCCTAACAAAAAACCAGAAAAATGAAAGGTCTTGGCATTTTGGGGAGAATAACTTCAACCTCATGGTGCATTACTATAAGCTGGTAGTCAGATATACAAGGTAGTCAAGCAAACCAACCCTTTGTCAGCGCAGAATTAGTCTTAACGCTTTTGAAGCATTGGTTTAGCTATGAGGCGCTTGTTTAAATATCTGCGGCAGGCTAAGCTCTATAGGTTAAATCTTTGGAGAGCTCCTATCAAGAGTTTTGGCCCTTTTAAGTTCGCCGTGCTTTATGGTAATCCACCACGGTCAGAACAACCCAGATGACACCAATCGCAACCGCTATCCAAAAGCCCACGACATAAGCTATCAGGACAAGTGGTGCAAGGAAGTAGCCAAGTAGGACGGTTATTACGAGTTCCATACATGAAAATATAGACCAATATAAGCCTCAGCCTCATTTATAACTTCACAAAGCAAATAGTTCAGAGTTCTTGGGCAGTAAAGACAACTCTCTTAAAATTTAGAAGCAGGTGCAGAAAACCACTGGTAGTTTTCAGGAGACATTCAAAAGAACTGCAAGTTATAAAAGACATGGAAATAGATACTATTTGTGTAGAGCTCTGAAAGACACTGCCAAAGCATAAGCGCTCTTTTAAATCCTAAGTAAGCCTGAAGCAAGCATTAGATTAGATGCAGACCTTTGCCAATTCCTTTAGGACATCAGACCTTCAGAAAACTGTGTATTCTATGAGTGGATAGTGTTTACGGTAAACACAAATGATCCAGTTCAAGAACAAGACAAAGATAGAGCACAATAGGGCAAGCCACAAGCTCAATATTAGCGGTCAAGATGGTATTCTCATGTAGGTAATATGATACTCAAAGCCTTAATGATACCTAAACCCATGAGATATAAAAATGCCTGCAGTTGTCAGAATAAGGATGCTGTGGTCTGAAAAAGCCAGAGTAGAGGGAAGCCCTGATGTTTTCGTAAATAGACAGCCATTTCCAAAGGCTCGGTGATGCCTAGGCTAAGCATTGCTGCGGGCTTAATTTTTGTGGCAGAGTGGCAAGCTCTGGCTTCTCTTGTGTTTTCATGAGCGGCCGGCGTATTTTTAGAGTCGGAGACTCGGTATCCTGAAAGATAAAATGTATCAGGTCTAGCCTGAATGTATTTGCTGGCTAACAGAGGGTAACTTTGCCAAACTTGGAACTTTTGCCTTCTATAGGTTTATCTGCAATTTTGACTGTTTGTGGCTTTTTGTTAAATAGTTTTGAAAACCACCCCTCTTGAGATAGCACCTAGATTTCCCAAATAGGCTTCAAACTACCCATCTACTCCAGATCAGGCATCCAGGTGTTAAAAAATCGACACAAAAGAGCAAACTCCTGAATGCAAAGTCTTGAAAGACAAAGAGTGCTAATAAAATAGTGCTCTTTAATAGCTATCTCAAAACCTCTTTTTTAATCTTGGACAGAAAAAAACCTAATCTATCTCAATACCTCTTAAATGACTTAAGCCTTTGGCACTTATACATATAACATCCAGTCTCACATCACCATAGTGTGGATTTTTGCTAAGATATTGCTCTATACAGGAGACAAGATTTTTAAGTTTTCTCCTGCCTATTCTCTCAATTGGATTTAGATACCTTGAGCCTTTGACCTCTACGAAAACAAGCAATTCGCCATATCTAACTATGAGGTCTATCTCCCCATCTTGACACCTAAAATTCCTGCAAACAAGCGTATAACCAGCGGATTGAAGGTAACTAAGAGCAATATCCTCAAAGCTCTTGCCTGATTGCAAGTTCGAGCTCCCTGGAACTTATCGCATAAGTTCCCAGTTTTGCAACAACCACTCCCGCAGCTAAATTTGCAAGCTCACAGGCAAGTGACAGACTCTCTTTCAAAAAAAGACAAAGACTTGCAACAGCGCAGACAGTATCACCTGCACCCGAAACATCAAATACCTGTCTTGCCTTCGCTGGAAAGATTTTAAAACCCTCCTCAAAAAGAGCTATACCTCTTGGACCGAGAGTAATCATCAAGGCCTTTAGCTCAAGCTCTCTCTTGATTGACCAGCCAAGCTCTTCTAAATTTGACAAATTTAGTATAGACCTTGCCTCTTTTTCATTGGGGGTTATCAGGCTAACACCTTTATATAAATGCGCATTGTTTGGTCTTGGGTCTACTACTATGGGCAGATTTTTTCGCCTCACTATCTCCATCACTTTGTCAGATATAACCCCTTTGTAGTAGTCTGAAATTACAATCCCGTCTCCTTCCCATCTTGAAAGGGCACTTTCCAGCTCTTTTAGACCGCTATCGCTTATTTTTATTCTATCTTCGTAATCAAGTCTGAGAAGCTGCTGGGATAGGCCTACAGCTCTTATCTTTTGGGTTGTGCGCCTGCTATCCTGAATTGTAAAATCCTCTATCTGGTTTTGATAAAGAAGCTGTCTTACCTTTTTCCCGGCTTCGTCGTCTCCCAAAGCACCAAAGATACTAACTTCAGCTCCCAAATTTTTGAGATTAAGAGCTACATTTCCTGCACCGCCAAGGCGAAAGTCTTCGCCAGTTACTTCCAAAACCGGTACAGGAGCCTCTGGAGAGATTCTCTCGACCTTTCCAAAGATGTATCTATCAAGGATAACATCCCCAACAACAAAAACCCTGAGAGATTTGAAACCTTCAAGCACCTCAAGGGCTTTCGCCCTCATTGCTCTATAAAGACCTGATGGAGCTCTCTCAAAGCCAGCTCGCCATACTTTTCCTCTATAAGACAGGATATTTTTATTTCCGAGGTTGATATTGCCATTATGTTAATTCCAAGTTTATATAGAACTTCAAAAACCCTTGCTGCAGTGCCATAAGAGCTCCTCATGCCTATGCCAACGACTGATATTTTGGCTATTTTGTCATCCAAAACAGCATCTTTTGCGCCAATTTTTTTAGCAACTTCTTTGACAATTTCAAAAGCTCTGGATTGCTCGCCCCTATTGACAGTGAAAGAAAGATCAGTAAAGCCCTGATGCGATACATTCTGAACTATCATATCAACTACTATATGAGCCTGACCGAGTGCGCTAAAAACTTCGTAAGCTATACCCGGTCTATCCTCAACCCCAACGAGAGTAATCCTGCATTCGTTTCTATCAAGCGTAATTGCCCTCACTTCTGGCTTTTCCATTACTTCCTCCTCCGGTAATATCCAGGTGCCTTCAGCTTCAGTAAAAGAACTCCTTACATGTATCCTGACGCCATATTTCATGGCGTATTCAACACTCCTTGATTGCATAACTTTAGCACCCTGAGATGCCATCTCGAGCATCTCCTCGTAAGAAATCCTGCTTACCTTTCTGGCATTGCTCACTATCCTTGGGTCTGCACTGAAAACACCTTCTACATCTGTATAAATTTCACAATCCGCGCATAGCGCGTGGGCAAGAGCCACCGCAGAGAGGTCAGACCCACCCCTGCCAAGGGTTGTTATATCACCCTCTTCGCTAACCCCTTGAAAACCCGTAACGACAGGCACGACACCCTCATCAAGTTCTTTCAAGATTCTCTCGGTTTTAACGCCAATGATTCTTGCTTTTGTATGGAGGTTATCGGTATAAACAGGAACCTGCCAACCGCAAAGACTTTTGGCACTATAACCAAGTCTCTGGAGAGTTATTGCAAAAAGAGACGCAGATCTTTGCTCGCCTGTTGAAACAAGAGCGTCAACTTCTCTTAAACTTACATTTTTACCCTTTTGAAAAGCAAGAGCAAGCAAATTATCGGTTTCCCCTGCCATTGCGGAGGTTACCACAACCACCCTTTTTCCCTCTTTTAGTTTGTTAATTACCCGCCTTGCGGCGTTTTCAATCCTCTCAAGGTCTGCAACAGATGTCCCGCCAAACTTTAAAACAACTGTCCGCATTTATTTAAGCCCTTCTTGGAAAGAGCGTTAATTTGTTAATTACTCTGTAAGATGGCTTTTCACAGGGAGCGAAAATAGGCTCCTCGACCCCAATTGCAGAAAGAGCAACCCTCATCTTATTTGGCATAAATGGCTCTAAGGAGGAACATACAAGACAAATCCCATCAAACAGGGCGTAGAGAGTATTTAAAATTGCATCTTCGTCACTTAAAGCCCAGGGGGCTTTGGTATCTACATACTTATTTAAAAACATACAAAAACTCATAACTTCCTCCAAAGCCCCATAAAAGTCAACATTCGCCATCTTATCGTGGTAAGATTTAACAAACTCTTCTGCTCTTTGGCAATAGTTTATGTCCTTAACGCCAGTTATACTGGACTTTCCAAATTTTGTAGCAATGCCTACTACCCTGCTATAGAGATTTCCAACATTATTAGAGAGTTCTGCGTTAATCCTTCTTAAGATTGCATCTTTGGATATATCCCCATCATCGCCAAAGGGTATTTCCCTTAGGAGAAAATATCTGATTTCGTCAAGACCAAAATCTCTAACAAGGTCAAGAGGCTTTAAGACATTACCCAGAGATTTTGACATTTTCTGACCTTCTACTTTCCACCAGCCGTGGGCAAATATCCTCTGAGGGAGTTGAAAGCCTATAGAGTTTAAAAAAGAGGGCCAATATAGAGAGTGGAAGCGAAGAATGTCTTTGCCCACAAGATGCAAGCTTGCAGGCCAGGAGGGTAGCCCTGAAACATAGTTAAAAAGAGCGTCAAACCAGACATATATGGTATGGTCTTTATCAAAAGGAACAGGTATTCCCCAGCTGACTCTTGAGCGAGGGCGGGTTACAGAGAGGTCTTTTAGTCCTTCCTGTATAAAAGATAGCATCTCTTTGACCCTCTCTTTTGGCATAACCGCGTTGCTATTTAGAAAGTCTTTTAAAAAATCCCCAAAAGCGCTGAGTCTAAAAAAATAAGTTGGTTCGCTTATGTATTCGCAGGGCTTTAAGTGTATGGGACAGGCGTTTCCTTCGAGTAGTTCGCTTTCGGGTTTAAATTCTTCACACCCTACACAATACCAGCCTGAATATTCACCTTTGTATATAAAGCCATTTTCTTTGCACTTTGTAAAGACTTCTTTAACGAGCTCTATGTGGTCTTTTTCGGTTGTTCTTATAAATCTATCATAGCTTATGCCGAGTTCATCCCACAGGGATTTAAAAATACCTGCGTTTTTGTCTGCAAGTTCTTTGGGGTCAAGACCTCTTTCCTGAGCTGCCTTTTGCATCTTAAGTCCATGCTCGTCAGTGCCAGTGAGGAAAAACACCTTTTCACCAAGAGCTCTATGATATCTTGCAAGGACATCTGCAGCCAGCGTTGTGTAAAAATGCCCTATGTGCGGTTCATCGTTGACATAGTAAATAGGAGTTGTTACAAGAAACATATCTAAACCCTCAGGGTTTTGAAAAACTCAGAGATGAGCCTTGAAGCGATTTCAAAAGGCTTATATTCCCAGCTTATTCTTGCCTGGTCAAGAAGCCCCCAGTTGCTCATTACTGCACCCTGACGCTCATCAAGGGCAAGGAAGGTCACTCTTCTTACCCGTGCAAGGGCAAGAGCCCAGGCACACATAGGGCATGGCTCAAGGGTTACATAAACCTCGCAGTCATTTAGATATTTTCTCCCAAGGGTTTTAAAAGCACCTCTTAGAGCCAGCATCTCCGCATGCGCCGTAGGGTCTTTCAGGGTCTGCACAAGATTATGTGCTTTTGATATTATAGATTCTTCTTTTACTATTATGCAGCCTACTGGCACCTCGTTGAGGTCTTTTGCCCTCTTCGCGAGTTTAAGACACTCTTCTTCGTAGTTCACAGTAAAATTATATCTTTAAGGCGCGTAGCTCAGCTGGGAGAGCGCCTCCCTTACAAGGAGGAGGTCGGCGGTTCGAGTCCGCCCGTGCCTAGGTCTATAATAGCAAAATGGTCTCTGGCTTTGAAAAGGAGCTAAGCGAACTAAACCAGAGGATCCAGCATCTTCTAAGGCTCTATTCCTTTGGAGAAAAAACCCACGAGCCAGAGCTCAGAAGATTGCAAAGAGAGTTTAAAAAAAGGGCAAGAGAGATATATAAAAAACTAGACCCATGGGATAAGGTCCAGACTGCCCGCCATCCGCAAAGACCGAGAGCAAAAGATTACCTTGAGTATATTATCCAAAGATTTTTAGAGCTTCACGGAGATAGAGCCTTTGGTGACGACAGGGCTATAGTCGCCGGGGTTGGATTTATAGATTCTCTGCCGGTTGCGATAATAGCCCAGGAGAGAGGGAAAACCACCAAGGAGAAACTTGAGCGAAACTTTGGCATGCCCCATCCAGAAGGCTATAGAAAAGCAATCAGAGTGGCAAAACTCGCAGAGAGCTGGTCTTTGCCGCTTATTACCTTAATTGACACCCCAGGGGCATATCCAGGTGTTGGTGCAGAAGAGAGAGGTCAGGCACAGGCGATTGCAGAGTGCATAATTACTTTACTGAATCTAAAAGTTCCCACAATCTCGGTGATTATAGGAGAAGGGGGTTCTGGCGGGGCTCTTGCGCTTGCGGCAACAGATAGGGTGTTGATGTTTGAAAATGCTGTCTATTCTGTTATATCTCCCGAAGGATGCGCCGCTATTTTGTGGAAAGACCAGAGCAAGGTGCGCGAAGCCTCAAGAGCTCTAAAGCTTACATCAAAAGACCTTAAAAAGCTCGGGGTTATCGATTGCATAGTCCCGGAACCCTGGGGAGCAAGTCACTGGAACGCGCGCGCAAGCGCGCGGATTTTAAAATATTTTTTAAGAAAAACCATAAAAGAGCTAATTAAAATGGATAAAAAGATGCTCCTTGAAAAGAGGCTGGAAAAGTTTAGCAAAATGGGCATATTTTCAGGATGAGAATGCTGAGTTTTCATTGTCATTTCCATCAACCGCCGAGGGAAAATCCATACACAGGTATATTTGAGATAGAAGAGTCTGCTTTTCCTTTCAAAAACTGGAACGAAAGAATCTTTAGAGAGTCTTATCTTGCGCATATGTTTGCCCATGAAAAGGATAGCACAGAAATATTGCCGACATTTTCCCTTATAAGTTTTAATTTTAGCCATACGCTTCTAAGCTGGCTTATAAGCGAGCGAGAGTGGTATATTAAGAAGCTAAAAGAGTTTTCTCAAAACGCCATAGCTTGCGGGTTTAATCACACGATACTGGCGCTTGACCCCCCTGAGGATAAAAAGGTGCAAATAGTCTGGGGCATAAGGGCTTTTGAAAAAGTCTTTGGAATCTATCCAGAAGGTTTCTGGCTTCCTGAGCTTGCAGTTGATAAAAAGTCCCTGTCGATACTTGTAGAGGAGGGAATTTCGTGGATAATTCTTGCACCGCATCAAGTTAACAAGGGGTCTGGATATTTGCGCTACAAAACCCAGAGCGGGGAGATTGATATATTTGTCTACGATGCAGAGCTGTCGCACGGGGTTGCCTTTGGGAAACTCCTTAAAAGCGCGGATGAGTTTTGCAAAAGCATAAGCCACGGCAAGGGGTTTTCGCTCATTGCCCTGGATGGAGAGACCTTTGGACATCACCATAAGTTTTCAGAGCTGTGGCTACATAGAGTGTTAAAATCCTGCCCATATTTAAAAACACTCAAAGAGGTAAGAAAATTATTAAAACCATCTGATTGCGATATTAACGAGATGACCTCCTGGAGCTGTGTCCACGGGGTTGAGCGCTGGAAGAGCGACTGCGGATGCTCTACAGGTGGAGAGGAAAACTGGCATCAAAAATGGAGAGAGCCGTTAAGAAAAGCCCTTGAGTATTTAAGAAGCTATGTTAAAAAATCTCTCTTTGAGGTTCTTGAGGGGGTATTTAAAGACCCTTATGAAGCGTTGCTTGATTACGTAGATGTGATTATGGGTGTTGACGCGGAAGAATTTATAAAAAAGCACCAAAAGAGGAAGCTAAAACCCAATGAGAAGATAAAAGCCCTGAAAATGCTTGGGGCTTATAAGTTTGTTAGCTATGCATTCTCTTCAGATGGGTGGTTTTTTGCCGAGCTTTCAGGGATAGAAACGGTAAGAAATCTGCTTTTTGCCAAAAGGGCAATTGACCTCCTTGAAGCCCCGGAGATAGAGAGGGAGTTTTTAAAAATTATCTCAGAGGCTCAGAGCAACATCTATGCCTTGGGTGGACTTGAAGTTTGGCAAAAGCTGGTTCTTAAAAGGGTCATAAAAGAGGAGCAAATTGCTTTCTTCTTAAGAAGTATGATAGAGATGCAGGTTTTTCCGCCCGAAGGGCGCTTTGGTTATTTTGAATATAAAATAAAATCAAACAAGATAGCTCTCAAAAACAGACTAACCCTGGAAAAGACAGTTTTAGAAGCTGATGAAGTAGAGCTTCCAGAAGAGCTCCTTTGGCGACTTAGCCGTGAAGAGATGATGCTTTATGATAAAAAGCTCCTTGAAGCGCTTGCAAATAGCAATCTTAAGGGTTTTTCAGATTATGCAAAAGGGGTTTTACAAAGCCTTGAGTTCTTAAGAGCTCTGAGAGAGAAAAATTACGAAAGAGCTAACAAGATGCTAAAAGCTCTTGAGATTGATTTTAAAAGAGATAATGCAGAACTCCTTGGATACTTTATAGACGAAGCTATACAAGAACTTTACAAAAAACCGCAAGATGTAGATACGCTATCTGATCTGGTTAGGGAATTTAACGCCGGTCTAGAGCTTGACAAAAGGATAAGTATGTGGCATTTTGAAAATTTTAGATGGATGGAGGTTAAAAATGAGCGAACTACCGCCGATTGAAAAGGCTCTAAAGAATGTAAGCTCGAGATATGAGCTTGTGCATGCTGCGGCAAAACGCACTGCCAAGTTACTTGAGAGAGACGAAGATATTTTTATAAAAGACAGACAGAAAAACGAGCTTCTTAAGAAAACCTTTCAGGCGATAGTTGATATAGCAGACAGCAGAGTTGTCCCCCTGAGGGTAAAGCCTGAAAACAATGGCGAATAGTCTTCTGTTTTTGCATCTCGTTTTTGCATCCCTCTGGATAGGAGGGATGATTTATAGCTTCTTTTTCCTAAGACCTGCCTTAAAATCTCTCCCAAAAGAGCAACAAAGCATTCTCCTTAAAGGGGTTTTCTCGCGATTTTTCCTTGCCGTGTGGGTTTCCATACTGGCTCTTTTTGTAACCGGAATGGGGCTTTGGCACGGCAGGAGACCAGACCTTGGCGAAAATCCCCTTTTTCACATAAAGCTATTTCTCTTCAGCGTTATGTTTTTGATTTTTTCTTACATACATCTTTATCTTTTTAGGCGAATGAAACTAAGCTCAATACCACCACTTATAGCTATTAATCTCTTTTTTGGAATAATTATCATTCTACTAATCAGTATCGTTTCATGAAAATTTTCATAACCCTGCTAATTTTTATTTTATCCTGCAACGCGCTACCGCGCGAATACGCACTTTTAAAAGAATATATGGCATCAAGAGATGTAAATCTGGGGCTAAGAATTTTGAAAGAGTATCCCGATGCGGTTTTTGCAGATGATTTAAAGCTAATGTTAGCAAACGAGGTAACTCCCGGCAAGATTCAAAAAAGCACTGCAATCAATCTCCTGCTCTCTGTAAATCCACGCTCTTTGCGCGATGATTTAAAACCCCAGCTCCTGAGACTCTGGAAAGAACTCGGGCTTGACCCCAAAGTTGCAGTTATAAAAGACCCGATTCTCTTTAAAGAGTTTATCCCGGAAGTTAGATTAGAACCGGAAGAGGTTAAAAAAGTCGCCTCAGAGCTCCAGAGAAGAAGAATGCATCAGGAAGCAATAGCGCTTATTGAGCGCCACTCCCCAGCAGAACATTGTTATTTGCTCTCTCGCTCTCAAAGAGCTCTGAGAATGCCCCAGGCCATAAACACCCTTCAAAACTGTCAGGACCCAAACGCAAAAGAAGACCTGGTAGTGATGTTATTTGAACAGGGACAAAACGAAAGGGCGCTTCAAACCCTTGCGCTAATAAAAGATGAAAATATAGTCGACAATGCACGCTTCAGGATAGCAAGAATCTCAATGCAAAGAGGAGCCTCAAGCCTGGCAATAGAGGTCCTGAATGAGATGAAACCAAGTTATAGAAAGGAATTTAACTTAGGTCTTTGTTACTTTGCACTAAATGACTATCAAAGAGCTCTTGATAGTTTTTTAAAATCTTTAGAGCTATCTCAAAACAAAGAAGAAAAAACCGCGGCGCATTTCTGGATATATAGATGCAAAAGCGCCCTTGGTGTTTCAAGCGCTAGCGAAAATCTGGTGAAGGCAACTTCCGGTTCAGGTTTTTATCAGGCAATTGCAAGCAAAGAAGTTGGGGTTCCTATTCACAATAGAGCTCTCAAAGCTGTTTTAAAAGACAGTGGAATGCCCAAAACCGCCTCTTTGATAAGGTTGATAAGGGAAGAGTTTCCTCTATATTATAGAAGAGAAGCCTTTAAAAGACTCGAGGAGCTATCAGCAGCAGACATTATAAGTATTGCCTCTTTTGATCCAAATCTTGCAATAAGGTTGTCAGTCAGGCGTTTTGGCCATGGCAGTAATGTCTATAACGCAGTTGCATACCCAACTCCATTTCAAAGCTTTGTAGAGAGGGCTTCTCAAACTTACAAAATTGAGCCGGCTCTTATTTACGCGGTAATGCGTCAAGAGAGTTTATTTGACGTAAGGGCAACATCAGTCGCAAACGCAAGAGGTCTTATGCAACTTCTTGATAGCACAGCCCAGGAAGTTGCAAAAAAAGAGGGCATACCCCTAAGAGACATCTATGAGCCAGAGACCAATATCATGCTAGGAACCGCGTATCTAAAGTGGCTCCTTGATCAGCTTGGGGGAGATTACGCAAGAGCTCTTGCTGGATACAACGCAGGACCAGCGAGAGCAAGAGCCTGGTCTTATTATTCTGATACTTATCTTTTTATAGAAAACATACCCTTTGCAGAAACTAGGGATTATGTCAAGAAGGTTCTTTACAACTACTATGTTTATCAAAACCTTTTAGAGTAAAGGGACTATAATAATACTAATGTTTAACCTGATAGGTCTTAAGTGCAAAGAGTGTGGCAAAGAGCACCCGCCCGAGCCTATACATGTTTGTGATTTTTGCCTTGGACCTTTAGAAGCTATTTATGATTATCAAAAAATAGCAAGCCAAATCTCAAGGGAGAAGATACAATCAGGACCAAAAAGCCTATGGAGATACAAAGACCTGCTACCTGCAGAGCCAAAGGTTGGTTTTCACGCAGGCTTTACCCCTCTAAAGCACGCAAAATCCCTTGGAGAAGCACTTGGACTTAAAAATCTTTACATAAAAGACGATTCGGTGAATCATCCAACGTTGTCTTTCAAAGACCGAGTAGTCGCAGTTGCAATATCAAAAGCAATCGAGATGGGATTTGACACAGGCGCATGTGCTTCAACTGGAAATCTTGCAAACTCCGTAGCAAGTCACTGTGCGCAAGCCGGTCTTAACTGCTTTGTATTTATACCTGCAAACTTAGAGCTCCAGAAAATAATAGGAAGTTTAGTATTTAACCCAACCGTGGTAGCAGTTGAGGGCGATTATGATGATGTTAACAGACTTTGCTCTGAAATAGCAAACGACTTTGGCTGGGCTTTTGTAAATGTTAACCTAAGACCTTACTATGCAGAAGGCTCAAAAACCCTCGCTTTTGAAGTAATAGAACAGCTAAACTGGCGAGTGCCCGATGCGGTAGTCGTTCCGGTAGCGTCAGGCTCACTCCTGACAAAGGTCTATAAAGGCATAGAAGAGTTTTTCAAAGTCGGACTCACAGATTCAATGCATACCAGAATCTATGGCGCGCAGGCTCTTGGTTGTTCGCCGGTTGCAAAAGCGTGGCTTGAGGGCAAAAAATTCGTAGACCCTGTTAAACCAAACACCATAGCAAAGTCCATAGCAATAGGTAACCCGGCAGACGGAATATACGCTCTTGAAGTTGCAAGAAAAACAAACGGCGGCTTTGAAGTAGCAACTGACGAAGAGATAATAGAAGGCATCAGGCTACTTGCAAAAACAGAGGGGATTTTTACAGAAACCGCAGGCGGGACGACCATAGCAGTTTTGAAAAAGCTGGCAACAAAAGGGCTATTAAAGCCAGATGAGGTTGTGGTAGCTTACATAACCGGAAATGGCTACAAAACCGCCGAGGTTTTAGAGGGCAATTTGCAAACGCCGGTAGTAATTAAGCCAACCCTTGCAGACTTTAAAGAGAAAGTTCTGGTTAACGCTTAAAGTTTTTATTCTTTTAGGAATTTTCTCTTGCCAGAACGCGCTTCCGCGCATTAAGGTAAGAGACCTTCAAGGGACAGAACTATACTTAAACTCTCTTAGGGGAAAGCCAGTTATTTTATATGTCTGGAGCAGAACCTGCGTAGGGCACGAAAGACACCTCAAAGAGCTACAGAGAATTGCAAAGGAAAGAAAAGACATCTACATAGTCTCTTACGCAGTTGCTATGGATATCAAAGACGTTAAATCAAGCTATGAAGAGATGAAAATACAAAACCCGGAATTTATAACGCTGGTTGACACTCCAGTTAAGCTAAATGAGTTTTACACGATTGAGTTTCTGCCTTCGACATTTACCTTTGATAAAGATGGCAAACTCAAAAGCATAAAGCCAGGTCTATCTTTTAAGATAGATTAAAAAGCCCTTTTACCAGAGCTTTTCTTCCTGTTTAAGACTTTCTTTTTGTCCTTCAAGCTCCACTCTCTCTATCTCGCCTTCTTGTTTGAGTCTTTCGAGCAATTTTTGAACTCTGGGGCTTTTTAAGCACTCCTGATTTTCATAACCTTCCGCCTGCAAAAAGACCTGCCCCTCTTTTGTTATGGTAAAGACTATTTTTCTCATTCTTCAACCTCCAGAATTATGAGCTCTCTTTCTCTGTCGTATCTGATTGTTCCTCCCACCTGCAAGTGTATCTCAAGCGCTTTTTTAAACATAGGGTAGTATTCTCTTATAGCGCCAAGGATTGAGTCTTTTTCTTCCACAGTTTCTCTATAATGCTCGTCCCAGACAAGTCTCCCTTCGGGGGATATCTCTATGTAGCTCCAGCTTCTTTTAGAGTGCTCTAATTTCAAAATACCTCCTTCGACAAAAACCCTGTAATCTTTGAGCTCTTTACATAGTTCATTCTCTTTTAAAAACATCAGGAGCTCTTGCAAGGTATGTATGTCTCTGAGGTCAAAATAAGGCAGGTCGATAATGCCTTCTACTCTTATACTCATGGCAAACCTCCTCTAATAAAGTGTTTCTTCTCCCACTCTATGGCTTTTGCTCTTTCTTTAAATACAGCCATTTCCCTTCCATTTATAACTACCACCCAGCTTACTTTCCAGCTCCTAAGCCAGTTAATGCCCCTCTGGTAGCCTAATTTCTCAAAACTCCATCTGAATACCTTCCAGAGAATTCTGAGTAATATCTTTTTTGGCACTATTTGGCTTATTCTTTCTTCTCTTTTTTCTTTTAGCAGGGCTTCGACCTGCGGAAAGTCTCCCTTGAAGGTTTTTACTCTTCCTTTCTTGCTTAATTCCAAGTATCTCATGATATTTCCTCCTTACTTCATCTATGCTTATAAAGAGCTCTTTTAAAAACTCATCCTCTTTTGGCTCTTCATCCCAAAGGAGCTCTCCTCTGTCATTTATAGCTATGCAATTGAGGATGTTTTTTATCCTGCTAATATCCTGTCCCATCTGCGTGAGAATTTCCACAACTTCCTTCTGGATTTCCAGAGGTATCTCTGATAAGGCTAAGGCAGCCTCTTGAGGATCTTTCTCCAAATCAGGCAAAGGTTTTACAAGCGAGAGGTAAGGAAATGTCCTCTTGCTACTTCTCCAGTATTCCAAAAGCCTAACCACATAATACCCTTCAGGCAAAGGGTTTTCCCTGCTACTTTCTTTTATTAACATAAAACTGCTACGTTTTCTATCCCTGAGAAATAGGATTTTGCCACTTTCGCTGATTTCCAAAACTCCTATCATGCGCCCACCTCCAAAAGTAATGGGTCAAGAGCTTTTATTTGATCTTCCAATTTCACTATACCCAAGCATCTTATACGAATACCTTCAAAGGTCCTGCGGTTTAGCATTTTTAAAACCTTTCTTTTAAGCAAAAGAGAATTTATTTGGTCTGACTTTTCCAAGAATTTCAGTAGCGAAGGGGTAATAATCCGCGCTTTGTATGTTTTTCCCCTCTTGGTTTTATATTCAACTACAGGAAGACTCAGGACCATCCTGGCAAGCTCTATGTTGCTATGGAGATCAAGTTCAGGGATATAAAACCTTTTCAAAAACTCCAGCTGTCCTGCTTGAATTTTTGATAGTTCTTTTTTTATTCTTTCTAATTCCTCTTTTAGTTTTGACTCTTCAGGTGGTGGCTCTGAGAAATGCAAGATGTATTGATATTCTTCTTCGGGAGTTCTTTGACCTTTTACTATGGCTTCCACATCGATTTTTAAAACCACATTTGGCTCTTCCATGGGTCTATCTTTGAGTTTTAAAAACTCTTCTAAACTTTCTTGCATATCTTCATAGTAGCAGTGAAAATCATGCCAGAGGAAGCCTACAAAACCTTCATCAAAGTAGCCTTTTCTTCCGGCTCTACCAGATAGCTGAAGAAAGTCGGTTTTGGAAAGATATTTAGTGCTCCCTATGCCAGGTAGGCGCACACCACCAAAGAGAACCCACTGGAATGGGAGGTTAACCCCCACCCCGAGTGCATTCGTGGCAAAGCAAGTATGGATAAAGCCTTCTTTTATGAGTCTCTCTATCCAGCGCTTTTCTGTGTAAGTAAGCCTTGAGTAATATCTTGCAACGCCGTGAAAAACTTCAGGGAATTTCTCGAGGTTGACCTTATACTCATCTGCTAAAAGTTTGATCTTTCTCCTTTTATAAAGAGGAAGCGCCGGGAGCTTGGTCGTTAGATGTTTTGCAATACTTTCAATACTAACCGTATTAAGAATATAAATTAAAGAATGAGGAGGTATCTCCTCGAGCTTAAAAACCCTGTCTGTAAAAGTAAGCTTGGTGGGTCTAAAGCTCGTCTCATACAGAGCAAAGTCCTTGCTTGTGGTTTTAAAAAGATAGTCCCTTAATTTTTGAGGGTTTCCCAAAGTAGCGGACATTATGAGTATTTTGTGAGCGCTATGGGCTTTTGCTATACCCTGTATATATGCCCTTGCTCTATCCTGAGCGGAGAAAATGTAGTGAAACTCATCTATCACCACTCTCATAGGCTCTTCTTTGTGTGCATACTTTCTGGTGTAAATTTCCTGAGTGCAGACCAAAATAGGGGCGTTTTCTCTGCGTTTTATGTCACCGGTTTCTATGCCCACCAGGTCTTTGCCGTAGAGTTCTATAAGCTCTTCGACTTTCTGGTTGGCAAGGGCTTTTATAGGGGTCGTGTAGATAATCCTGTGTCTACCTTCTTTAGCCTTCTGTGGCTCCATCCAAAGGTATGCAACTCTGGTCTTTCCCGCACCCGTGGGAGCAGACACTATGGCGTTTTTATCTTTTATAACTTCAAGACAATCTCTCTGCCACTCATAAAGTGTATTCATTTTGCTCCTCCCACACGAGCACTGAGTATCTTTTTACCAGCTCAAGAACTATGTCAAACTTTGGGTGCAAATCTCTGGTTAGTTTTACTAGCTTTCTGGCTCTACTTAAGCCCAGCGCAGCTCCAACCCGGTAAATTGTGGCTATATCTGCAGGTGTTATATCCTGCGTTTCTGCAAGCTTTTCATCAAAAGACAGGGAATACTTCTGGGCATAATAATCCACTATCTGATTTCTCACGCTCTGCGGGGGTGGGGTTAGACCAAAGATAAAATCCCAGCGACCCGGCCTTATAAGCTCTAAGGGAAGCTCAGTAAGGTCATTGACAGTAGCTATTAAATACTGCCTGGTAGGTCTATCCTCTAGCCAGCCAAGAAACTCTCCAAGAAGCCTTCTGGAGACACCGCTATCTCCACTGCCCATGGCAAGAGCCTTTTCAAACTCATCGATAAACAGATAGCACTCGCCAAACTCCTCAACGAGCCTAAGAGTCTCTCTCAGCTTTCGCTCGCTCTCTCCCACATACTTTGTATAAACTGCAGAGAAGTTAAACCTTACAACAGTGTCCTCTCTGGATAAGTTCTTGGCTATTAATGTCTTACCCGTTCCGGGAACGCCCATAAGGAGCACTCCTTTTCCTTTGCCCTTCATGGCTTTTATGACCTGTATGGTTTCAAAAAGCCCGACAGCCCTATCTACCTCGTGTGGTTTAAGGAGTTCCAGCACTCCACCAGACCTTTTGAGAATGTTGTGTCTGTATTCTGAAGGATTTAGCTTAAGAAGACTTATTTTCTTAAGCTCTGCCAGAGTAAGACCCTCTAAATAATTAAGACCTTCTGCCTTTGCCTCTTTAGGGCTTGGGAAATAGTCTTCTTCTATATCTACATAAGGTTCAAGCTCCGGGGGAATTTCCATTGTTGGGGATAGAAAGACAACTCTTAGTGGATTTCCCGCAAGGAGATATTTCTCAGCAATTTGCACAAGCTCATCAATAGAAAAAGGGTTGAAGTTTCTAAAAACATAGGTCAGTTCTTGACCGCTTTTTAAGTCGCTAATGAATCGGTCTTTGTTAAAGCCTGTTCCTTCTATCCTCTCTATGCCCTCGCCAAAGACCAGCATTCTGTAAGTGCTCCCATTTTGCAAATTCTCTTCCTGTAAGGACTCTTGCAGCTTTTGTAAAACCCTTTTAAAATCTTTGGTTCTAATAATTCTTATCATTTTTATTCCTCCTTTAATTTCAAAGACTTAGCAAGGCTTTAAAACTCTTGCTTCAGGGTTTCTCCAGAGATTTTTTAATATTTGAGGCGATTTTATAAAGGTATTTTTCAGGTCTTTTTAAGCCCCTAAACTTCCATCTCCTAACTTGAATATTATACCATAATTTAGCCTTAAAGAGTCATCTTGACATCAAAAAGGGGATAAAATGAGATATACACAAAGACGGAAGGTAAAGATTCTGGAAAGTTGTTAGAGAGTAAAAGAAGCAATGCTTGACAGGCCTGTTTGAGAGTAAAAGCTTTGCACAAAACTATCTCCGCCCCGAAGGGGCGGGTTTTTATAATTATTTAAGTGAAATTAGGGCTTGAGTGGCTAAGGGAGTTTGTGGAGGTCAAAGACCCAAAGGAGGTTGCAAACCTTTTATCTTTAAAGAGCGTAGAGGCCACAATATCTTACTTTGACCTTGGGGTTGATGGTAATTTAGAGCTCCTGGAAGGGTTTTATGTAGCCAAAGATGGCAATAGAGTCATAACCTACAAAGACCTTGGATTTGGCGTAGAAGACAGATTTTGCCTTGGCGGGCAATTAAGCGTCAGAACCCTTTCAGAAGCGCTGGGCTATGGTGAGGAAATTATCGAAATTGACCCAACGCCAAACAGGGGGGATTTATTAAGCGTTTATGGGCTTGGGAGGGAAATAGCTGCCCTTACAGATAGCCACTTAAAGCCGCTGGAGGCGCCAGAGCTTAAATCAAACGCACAGGGGCTTATTGAGATCAAATCGCAGGATTGCGAGCTATACATAGGGGCGATTATAGAAGAGCTTGAGATAGGCCCTTCGCCACAATGGATGGTTAAAAGACTTTTGCAATGCGGGGTTAGACCAATTAATGCCCTTGTTGATATTACAAACTATGTGATGATGCTAACAGGTCAGCCTCTTCACGCTTTTGACCTAGAGAGGATAACTCTCCCGCTTGAGGTAAGAGATGCAAAGCCAAAAGAGGAGTTTATAACCCTCTCTGGTGAGAAGCTAAGTTTAGGGGCTGAAAATCTGGTTATAGCTGATAGGCAGGAGGTTAGAGCCCTTGCGGGTGTTGTGGGGGGTTTAAATAGCGCAGTTAGCAAAAGCACAAAAAGGTGCTTTCTTGAGGGGGCTTATTTTAATGCGCGCAGGGTAAGAAGGTCTTTTAAATCAGTCAATGTAAGAACAGAGAGCTCTTTTCGATTTGAGAGAGGGGTTGACAAAAGGGGCGTTAAAAGAGCGTTTGCAATTGCCCTTGAGATGATTAAAGAGCTTTGCAAAGGCAAGATAGTAAAGGTTGAGATAGTTGAAAATCTCTCAGAAGAGAAAATTTTAAGATTAAATCCTGAGAAACTAAGATTGTATGCCGGCAAAGAAGTTAAAAAAGAAGACATTTCAAAGGCTCTTGAAAGGATTGGATTTAAATGCCATTTTGAAAACGGGGTTTTAAATGTGAAAGTCCCTGGCTGGAGAGAGCATGACATTAAAGAAGATGTTGACCTTATTGAAGAGTTTATGCGTCTTGAGGGGCTTGATAATTTTGAAAAAAAGAGGGTTTGTGTCCCTGCAAGTGATAAAGAGCAGGATTTAATAGAAGAGCTAAGAGATAGATTGACCTCTCTTGGGCTTTACGAGGTTATAAACTTCTCCTTTGAAGGGGCTGATGTTTACGAGATTCTTGGGCTGGATGTACCTAAGATAGAAATCCTTAACCCGCTTGTTAAATCATTGAGATTCATAAGGTCTAATATAATAACAGGGCTTTTAAAGACATGTGCTTATAACCAAAGCAGGCATAACTACTCCATGGCAATATTTGAGTTAGATAGCGTATATAAATCTAAGAGAGAGCTCTACGGGGCTGGATTTTTAATAGTTGGAGAAAAGAGACTCTATCCGGCAAGAAATTATGATATCTGGGATGCTATGGAAGTATTTCATGAGATTTTAAAGTTCACCCAAGGGCTTGAAATAAGCAGGGAAAAGCTGGGGTTTTTGCATCCGGGGGTCCAAGTTGTCTACAAAAAAGATGACGAGATAAGGGGTTTTGTAGGTATTTTAAACCCTGAAGTTGCAAAAAAACTTGAGCTAAGGGGGGAAATCTATGTTGGAGAGGTATTATTTGAAAAGCCAGTAAGGAAAAAACCGGAATTTAAGAGAATTTCAAACTTCGCTCCTGTAGTGAGGGATTTAAGTGTTGTAGTAGACAGAGAGATAGAAGTGGCTAAATTAGTTAACTTGGTGCTTGAATTTGCAAATGTGGAAGAGGTGAAGGTGTTTGACATTTACTTAGGCGTTGGGGAAGGCAAAAAGAGCGTAGGTCTGAGAGTGAAATTTAGAGACCCTGGAAAAACACTCTCTGACGAGGAAGTTAATGCCATAGTTGGCAAGATGCTGTCTCTCCTTGAGGAGAGATTTGGCGCAAGATTGAGATAAAAGCCTGCCCTGCTTGTGGCGTAAGGGCAGAATTTGGGGTCCACATGGGACCTTAATAGGGAGTCCGGTCTCCGGGGTATCCACATAGGAGCTCCGGGAGGACACCCACCTTAGTTTGTTTGGGGCCCACATAGTCCCTGAGTCACGGCAAGGGCGGGTTTGCCTTCCCCTCCGAAAACAGGCTGGAGGCGGAAGAATGGTAAAAGAGCATCTAAGAAGAAGTTTTATAAAAAGAAGGCTCTTTATGAGCCAGGAAGATATACAGAAGAGGTCTTTTTATATCTCAATGAGACTTAGAGAGATAATCTCTCATTTAAAACCAAAAGCCATTCTTGGGTTTTGGCCAATAAAGAAAGAGCCACAGCTATGGTCTTTTTTTCAGGAGCTAAATAAAGAAGGTATAAAGCTTTTATTGCCAGCAGTTGCAAAGGGCGGGCTTTTGCTGTTTGAGTTTAGAGGCATATTAAAGAGAGGTCCTTTTGGGACTTTAGAGCCTGAAGGGTTAATTGCAAAAGAGCCTTCAGACTTAGAGCTGGCAATAGTGCCTGGCATTTGCTTTGACTTAAGAGGTTATAGGCTGGGATACGGGGGAGGATACTACGACAGGTTTTTAAAGCTGGTTAGAGCTCCAAAGATAGGCGTTTGCTTTGACGAGGAGCTCATTCAGGAGCTTGAATATGATAGCTGGGACGAAAGGGTTGATATGGTGATAACTGAAAAAAGAACATCAGGAGGTTTGACATGCTAACAGCGTTTTTGGTTTTGGTTATAGTTTTTCTAGCTCTGACAGTAATTTTTTTGGTCTTTAGAAACAAACCAGAGGTTAGTCAGAGCATAGCTTTGCCAGAAAGCAGTGGCGAGGAATTAGAGAGGGCAGAAGCCATAGAGCTAAGAGAAAGAGCCGCTCAGGAAGCAGAAAAAATCCTTGAGGATGCAAGAGAAGAAGCTCTCAGGATAAAACAGAGCGCAAGAGAGGAGAGCGAGGCTATAAAGTTAGAGCTTGAGCAGAAGAAAAAGCAGGTCGAGGAATATCTATCTGAAATAAAAGCCCAGATTGCAAGTCTTGACCAGAGTTTAAAGCAAAGAGAGAGCGCCTTAGAGAGAAGAGAAAATCTCCTCTCAAGAAGAGAAGAAGAGCTCTTTAACATGGAAAGAGAGCTCAGAGAAGCCAAAAAGCGCATAGAGGCAGAGCAAAAGGCTATTGAGGTAAGAGCTTTAAGTCTTGAGGAAAAAGAGCGGGAAATTGAGAGTATAAGACAAAAAGAGATGCTTGAGCTTCAAAGAATTGCCAGCATGACGATGCAGGAAGCGAGAGTTGAGATACTCAAAAGAGCAGAAGAAGAGTCAAAAGCAGAGGTTTTAAAGCTAATAAAGCGTATTGAAGAAGAGGCAAGAGAGAGAGCAGAGCTTGAGGCAAAGCGCATAATAACAACAAGCATACAGAAACTCTCCTCAGAGATTGCGGTTAATTACACTACCACATCCGTAGAGCTTCCTAACAACGAATTTAAAGGCAGAATCATAGGGAGAGAGGGCAGGAACATAAGGACTTTTGAGTTATTAACGGGTGTTGACTTAATTATCGATGACACCCCTGATATAGTTACGATATCTTCCTTTGACCCTCTTAGAAGAGAGATTGCAAGAGAAGCCCTTGAGAGGCTAATTCAGGACGGGAGGATACATCCTGCAAGGATAGAGGAGGTCGTAAACGAGGTAAAGAGAGAAATCGACGAAAAGATTCGCAAAACGGGTGAAGAGACCTGCTACGAGCTTGGGTTAAATGACATAAACCCTGCGCTATATTACTACATTGGCAAGCTCTACTTTAGAACCAGCTACTCTCAAAACGTTTTGATTCACTCAAAAGAGGTTGCAAATCTTGCGGGGCTAATGGCAAGCGAGCTTGGGCTAAACGCACAGCTTGCAAGAAGAGCGGGGCTTTTACACGACATTGGAAAAGCCATCTCAAACGAGACCGGCGGTTCGCATACAGATATAGGTGTGGAGCTTTGCAGAAAGTTTGGCGAGCACGATGCGGTTTTAAATGCCATAAGGGCTCATCATGACGAAGAGCCTATAAGATACCCGGAGGTGGCTCTGGTTTGTGCAGCTGACGCTCTATCTGCGGCAAGACCCGGGGCAAGGAGAGAGAGTTTAGAGCTTTATTTAAAACGCCTTGAAAAGCTTGAAGAGATAGCGCGCTCTTTTAAAGGGGTTAACAACGTCTATGCGGTGCAGGCAGGAAGAGAGGTAAGGGTGATAGTAAACCCGGAAGAGCTCTCTGACGAGGAATCGCACTGGCTTTCCAGAGAAATAGCAAGGAAGATAGAAGAGCAGCTGCAGTTTCCAGGGCAGATAAAGGTCGTGGTAATTAGAGAGACAAGGCATGTAGAGGTTGCAAAATAGAGGGGGGTCGAAGGGGGGAATCTTCCCCCCTTCGCTTTAATATTTTAGATTATGAAATACTTCATAAAGACCTTTGGCTGTCAGATGAATGTCTCAGATAGCGAAAGGATAAGAGGGGTTCTTGAAGGGCTTGGATTTAAGGTGGCGCAAAGCCCAGAGGAGGCGGATGTTATTTTATTAAATACCTGCACAATAAGGGAAAAGCCAGACCAGAAGGTCTTTTCGCTCCTTGGGGAGCTTAGAAAAATAAAGCAAAAAAATGGCAGTATTATAGGCGTTTGCGGATGTCTTGCCCAGAGGATGGGTGAGAGCCTGCTCCATAAAGCCCCGGAAGTGGATTTGATGTTTTCGAGCTTTAACATCCATAGTCTTGAGAAGCTAGTAAAGCAGGCGATGGCAGGGTATAAGGCTATTGAGATTTTAGAAGAGCCCCCGGAGGATGAGGATAAGCTCTGGGATATTAAACCCGTAAGAGACGGACAGGTTTGTGCCTATGTCACGGTTATGAAAGGCTGTGATAAGTCCTGCACTTACTGCGTCGTTCCAAAAACGAGAGGTCGCCAGCGCTCAAGGAGCCTTGAGAGTATATTAAAAGAGGTTAGAGAGCTATCCCAGATGGGAGTTAGAGAGGTTCATCTTCTTGGGCAAAATGTTACTGCATGGGGTCAGGACATAAATATGGGCTTTGAAGAGCTCTTAAGAAGGGTTTGCGAAGTTGAGGGTATATGGCGGGTGAGATTTACAACAGGTCATCCAAAAGATATGACGCCCGAGATAGCAAGGGCTATGGGAGAGCTTGAGAAAGTTTGCCCCCACCTGCATTTGCCTTTTCAAGCAGGGTCAGACAGAATACTTGAGCTTATGCAAAGAAATTACACAAGAGAAGAATACCTCTCAAAGATAGAGATGCTTAGAGAGTATGTTAAGGGTATTACATTTTCTACAGATGTGATAGTTGGCTTTCCTTCAGAGACAGAGGAAGACTTTGGATGGACGCTTGAGGTCTTAAAAGAGGTGGAGTTTGAGCAGGTTTTTTCCTTTAAGTTTTCGCCAAGACCTGAAACGCCTGCATATGATATGCCATTTGAAGTGCCCGATGAGGTAAAAACCAGCAGAATGTCAAGGCTTTTAGAGCTTCAAAAATCAATCCTTGAGAAAATATCAAGGTATTATTTAGGAACAACTCAGGAGATTTTAGTTGAAGAATATCAGGACGGAAAACTCATCGGAAGAACACCCTCAAATCGCTGGGCGAGCTTCAGTGGAGATAAGGAGCTGGTTGGAAAAAGGGTAAAGATTAAAGTTTTAAAATCAAGTGCGTATGGGCTTGAGGGAGAGCTAATATAAAACGCTATGAGCTAAAGAAACACCAAGCGGGATGCTGAAATTATCATCAACAGGAGAAGGCAATAGCTCTATAAGAGCTCCAAGGAGCGCAAGCAAAAGACCTAGAGGAAATGGGACAAAAAAGTATAGAGCCAGGCTAGAACTTAAGAAAAAAGCAAGACTGCCTTCGAGGCTTTTGGAGAATATTTTTATGCGCGCAAAGGATTGACCTATTAGGCCTGCAAAGGCGTCCCCTACAGCCAGTGTGATTATGCCTGCAACTGCGCTATCAGGACCAAAAAGAAAATATGAGAGTCCAACCCCGAGGTTTGCCCAAAGAGCCTGCACTGAAGGCTTTGAGAGGTTTTTCTCTCTTTCTAGGCTAAAAACTATCATATAGTAGTGCTTTAAAAAGCTGTCCTTGCCAAGTTTTAAAACGGTCAAAGCATTTAGAGAAATAACCAGTAAAAACACAAATAAAAACTGCCAGAATGTAAGATACTTAATGGGCAAAAGCCAAAGGAGCAGTGCAAAAAGGTGAAAAACCTTTCTCCTTAGCTCAAGAGCTGTCATAAAATCGCCTATGTGATAGTTTACGAAAGCTCTAGCCTGGGGGCAATTATTTTGCACCTGCATGGCTTTGCAAGCTCTGTAAAGGGCAGGAAAGTAAGCACACTGCACAGACTCTCAAAAGAGCACGGGATTGGGTTTTTTGCAATGGACATGGACTATCAGAGCTCTACAACGAGCACTATCCTAAAAACTCTCGAGGTAATCATTTCAGGGCTTTTAAACACTCATAGGAGAGTTTACATAAGCGCTAGCTCTCACGGGGGTTATGTGGCTTTAAATTACCTTAGGTTTTTTAGGCCCTGCGTAAGCTCTGTATTTTTGTTTGCTCCTTCTTATAATACGCTTGAACTGATATTAAAAGAGGCAAAAGACCCAGATAGATGGCTGGAGGGTAAGGAAGAGCTTGAGATTTTTGAATGCGAAACCGGACTTAACTTAAAAATCCACAAAGATTTTGCAATGGATATTATAAAAAACGATTACGAGATAATAAAAGATAACAGGGTCAATTTCAGGAACGATTGTAACACTCCTATAAGGATATACCATGGGACTAAAGACTCTGTGGTATCTTATAAATTTTCTGAAATGTTTGCAAAAAATGTCAAAGTAGAGAGTCTTGAGCTTTTAGAAGACGACCATGAGTTATCCAGCTCTTTCAGCAATATAGCAAATCAGATTTTTGAGATTATAAAAAGGGAGGTCTGAAACGTTGCTATTTTTTAGATTTTGCGAGTTCTTAGAGGGGCTGGAAGCAACCAGCTCAAGACTTGAGATGGCGGATATCTTATCTCAGTTATATAAAGACCTTAGCGATCAAGAAGCGCGCATAGCAGCCTATTTGGTACTTGGTCAAATCGAGGCCCCTTTTAGAGGTTTAGAAACAGGGCTTTCTGACAAGTTAATTATCGAAGGCATATCAAAAGCCTGCAACATAAAGCAAGAGAACATAGCAAAGCTATATAAAGACCTTGGAGACCTTGGGCTTGTAGCAGAAAGATCAATAAAATGGAGCGGGAGGTCTTTAGAGCTCCTGAGAGTCTACGGAGAGATTTTGCAAATAGCAAAAGATAGAGCGATGCTAAATAAGCTAATGGGGTTTATAAACTTACTTAAGGGGCTATCGCCCATAGAGGCAAGGTATGCTGTCAGGATAGTCCTTGGCAAGCTAAGACTCGGGGTTGGGGAATCAACTTTAATAGATGCTCTTGCGCTAAGCGTCAGTGAGCGCGAGCTAAAGCCGCAGATAGAGAGAGCTTATACCCTTTGCAGTGACCTTGGGAAAGTTGCAATGGAGTTAAAAAGGGGCGGCAAAGAGGCGCTTGAAGGCTTTAAGCTTGAGGTAGGTTATCCTGTCAGGATGGCTCTTGCAGAAAGGGTAAAAGACGCTCAGGAGCTATTTCAAAGACTTGGTCCTTGCGCGCTCGAGGCAAAATATGACGGTCTTAGACTTCAAGTTCATAAAGCCAATCAGGAAGTGACGATATTTTCAAGAAGCCTTGAGAACATAACTCATATGTTCCCGGAAGTTGTTGAGGAAACAAAAAACCTAGAGATAAATAACATAATATTTGAAGGAGAAGCGGTTATTTTAGACGAAGAGAGCGGGGAATTTTTTCCCTTTCAGGCAATAGTGAGGCGCAAAAGAAAACATCAAGTAGAAAAATATGCAAAAGAAATGCCGGTTAATGTATTTGTATTTGATATTCTCTATCTTAACTCCCAGGATCTTACCAATTTGCCACTAATAGAAAGAAGAGAGCACATAGAAAAGCTCTTTAAAAGAGGGCGCTTAAGACCATCGGAGCTAACTTTTATAAAAACCCCGGAAGAGATTGAAGACTTTTTTGAAAGTGTTTTGCTTCGCGGGCTTGAAGGCATCATGGCAAAGAGGTTAGACGGAATATACTCAGCAGGCGCAAGGAACTTTAACTGGGTAAAGCTAAAGAGAAGCTATAGAGGACAGCTCAAAGACAGCATAGATGTGGTAATTCTTGGATATTATTCAGGAAAAGGCTCCAGGGTAAAACTCGGAATAGGCGGGCTTTTGGTAGGAATTTACGATGAAATCAACGACGAGTTTCTAACAGTTAGCAAAATAGGCTCGGGCTTTACCCAGGAAGAGTGGCAAAGTCTTAAATCAAAGCTTGATGAAATTAAGCTAAATCAAAAACCAAAGAATGTAAAAAGCATCCTTGAACCCGACTTCTGGGTAGAGCCAAAGTATGTAATAAGTGTAGAAGCAGACGAAATCACGCTCTCTAAGTTGCATACAGCGGGCATGGATAAATCCCAGAGAGGTCTTGCTCTTCGCTTCCCCAGAGCTCTTGGCTACATAAGAGAAGATAAAACTCCAAAAGACACGACAAGCCCGGAAGAGCTCCGAAGACTCTACGAGCTTCAGCCTAAAGTAAGCGTAGAGTGATTTAATGGCGGCGGGAGGACTCGAACCTCCGACCTGAGACTTATGAGATCTCCGCTCTAACCAGCTGAGCTACGCCGCCTGTGTCAGGACTATATTTTATATTCAAAAGCGATTTTGCATATTCGAAATACAAAATACCCATTTATAATGACGATATAAACCTACTAAAAGGAGGTAGGAAGATGAAAAAAGTCATCTCTCTATCTTTGGCCTTCTCTGTGTTTGTTGGAGCTCAGGGGCTATCTGTTGGCGAGCACTACACTCTCAGGTCCTACACAGGTCAGGCATTTGGCTCTGCAATGGCAAATGCCCTTAAATTCAAAAGCATCCATGTGATTACAAACAACACCAGCATCTGTTCATCTCTCGTTGGCGCAATCGGCTCTGAATACCTTGACCCAGAAGGCAACAGAAGAATGCTCGTTACCGTCCTTAACTCACCAGAGGATGCAAGAGGGCTTAGCCCCAAAGAGGAGGCAGTTCTCATAATCCTTGGAGGTCAGCTAGCTCAGGATGCAAACTACGGGCTTTTGAAAAACACCCTACGTCAACTTGCAGAGGCAAAGTACAACGGCGCAATCTTTTTCCACCTTAGGGTCTTTGCTCCAAAGTTAGTAGAGCGCGCAGCTCAGGAAGACCAGACCATCGCCCAGTATCTTGAGAAGAAAGAAAACCTCTTCTCCGTAACCCCTGACCTTCCTAACAAGTCGGTAAAACTGGTCCAGGTAAGCGTCAAGGAAGGCAAGCAAGGCATAGCCAAAGAGCTCGGCACTGTAAAAATGAACCCGGTCTGGGAAGAACTCTTTAAAAGATCCTTATAATCAAAAGCGCGGGCGCAAAGCGCCCGCAATCTTTAAAAGCTAAAATTAGCAGAAAGTGTTATAGACCTTCCGGGTTCGGGCACACTCACTCCCGCTCTGAATGGGTTTCTTACATAAGATAGATACTCAAAATACTTCCTGTCAAATACATTATTTACATCAACTCTTAAATCCCCAAATTTTGCGCTATAACCTGCGGTTAAATTAACCGTAGTCCATCCCGGGGTTTTACTCTCTCTTAGGTCGCTATCGACCCTGTTTTGGGAAGCAGAGGCTATAGTATCGACTCTAAAGTAAGCTCCTGATTTTTTATAACCAATGCTCAAAACCCCTCTAAGAGGCGGAATTTCGGCAAGGTCAGAGTCATTTAGCCCAAACTCAGGTTTTTTGGACTTTTTACCACTAACGAAGTCAACCCCAAGCTCTAGGTCAAACCCCGCAGGGAGCTTTGTGTTAAAGCCTATCTCAAAACCAGTCAGGGTAGCTCCTGTATTGACATAACTCATCGCCCTTGCGTTTGCTACCCCCATGTTAAAAGGTGTGAGAGTTCTGGCTCTTACTGTGCCAAGGGTTATGTAATCTTCAACAAAGCTAACAAACGCTCTTGCATTCAAAGCGGTATTATCTTTTGTGTATTTAACCCCAAGTTCTATCTGGGTGTTCTTTGAAGGCTTTAGCTCTGGATTTCCAACCCATGCACACCAGTCAGGCACATTCTCAGGGTTTCTGCACTGACCTCCCATTATTGGCATAGGCAGGACAAAGTATCTTTCCTGAGCATCAGGCACTCTCACTCCATGACCTATCTTGGCAGAAAGCTCTAAATTCTCACCAAAATCGTAAAATAGCTGGATATTACCGGAAGGGTATGTATCGGTTCTGGATAGCTCCCTGCTCAAATGATATGTAAAATAAAGATCAGAAACAGAAGACCTGTCGCTGGCTGGATTTGGCAAGGGTAGATTTTTGGCTTTTGTTTTCACGCTATCAAGTCTAAGCCCGGCTAGTAGGCGGATTTTATTAAAGTCTTTGGAATACTGACCAAAAAGCCCTATGTTTTCAGTATCAACATCAGGAATAATAGGGACCGGCAAGCCACCTCTGTAGCCTCTTCGCTCGTTAGTTGCATCCCAGTTCCATCTGTAGGTTTCAAAACCAAAAAGGAAGTTATCCAGATTCATATCCGCGCGAAGCGCGACATTTCTGCTCTCTGCATAGCTTCTCATATGGTAAGGTCTTCCGGGTATGGGATTTACAGCCGCTCTCCTTCTGAGCTGATCTGTCATATCATGCTGTGTTTCTGAATAGGAAAAGGTTAGCTTGAGACTGTCAAAAAAGAGAATATCCTCAAGCGTGTATCCAAGTTTGATTGCGTTTGCAGTATCAGATATGCCATCCATCAAAAGAGCAGGGTAAAGAACCTGAGTAGACTCCTGCCTGCTTGCAAAAAGCTCCAGATTTTGCCCTTTTAATGGGGAAAATTTAGTTTTTAAAGAAGTAAAATTAACCTCATATGCTCTGCCTTTTGAAGCCTCCGGTCTATATCCTGCCACATCAGAAGGGGGATAGATCTCTGTTAATCTAACCCCAGAGCCGTCTTTATATGGCTCTGCGCGTTTGTGGGATGTAGATAGCTGAACAAAGAAGTCCTTTGACCTGAAAGAAGCGCGCAAAGAGGCGCTTCTAAAATCAAAAGAGCCAGCACTTAAATTAAGCTCTAAATCAAGACCCTCTTTTGGCGTTTTGGTTTTAAAATTCACCACACCCCCAAGAGAGCCCTGAAACCTTACATCAAAAGGACCTCTTATTACTTCCACAGACTCGACATTGGAGATATCAACCTTAAAAGCAGGAGGGTCCATCCTGTTAGGACAGGCTCCGTGAATCTCGATATCATCATAAAAGACATTGATATTCTGCTTTTGAAAGCCCCTCAAGACTATGTCATTGGCGATTGCTCCTTTTCTTGCCTTTCTAAAGCCTACTGCGCGCTCAAGACTCTGCCCTGTATCAAGACCCATGGAAATACCAGGCTTTAGATTTTCAATAGCTGGATCTTTCTTTGCCCTGACTCTTATATCCAGCGAAGTGCTCTGCTGGGCAAAAGCTGCAAAAGAGCCTACCAAAAAAAGGAAGAGTCTTCTCATAAGCACCTCCTTAAGTCTGGTATAAGTTTAATTTAAAGATAAGTTAAAAATATATTAAAAACCCTGTCAAACACGCATAGCTAAAGACCAAGAAAACAAAGCTAAAATCCCATCTACACTTGCGGCGATAAAAATAATCCTGATGTTTGATTACGCGGTAGTGGGCGCAGGCGTTGGAGGAGTCCTATCCAGCGCACTTCTTAGCCATATGGGCAAGCAAGTCGCCCTTTTTGAAGCCCAGGGCTACCTTGGGGGATGCGCAAGCACCTTCTCAAAAGGCGGCTACTCCTATAACACAGGCGCAACCACTTTCGTAGGGGCAGAGCCAATTTTTAAAATAGCAAACGCTCTTGACATTGATTTACCAATCAAACCAATAGACCTCTCAATGACCATCTACATTGGCAACTTTAAAATCCCAAGATGGAAAGACCCTGAGAGATCTATTTTTGAGATAAAGCGCGCCTTCGGCGCAAAAAGACAGGATGCCTTCTGGCAAAGAACTTTGAAACTTAGCTCTTCTCTCTGGGAGCTTGTCCCAAGTGCTTTGCCTTTTCACCCAATAATGTCTCCAATCAGAATGTTTTTAAAAAGCCCTAAAAAAACTATATCCAGCTTTCTCTGTAATTTCATAAGCGCTAAAAGCGTGGCCAAGTTTTATCTCGGCGATATTTCTCAGGATTTTGAAAGCTTTTTAGACCATCATTGTCTAATAACGGCCCAGGGCAAACTTTCAGAAATACCATTTTCTGTAGCCTCTATGGGTATTTGCTATCCAAATCTACAAAATTACCGTGTAATAGGAGGTATGTCGGCTATTATGGAGGCTTTTGCAAAAAAGGTTCCGCATATTTTCAGAAAAACTCTGGTTCAATCAGTAGAACCTAAAAAAGAAGGCTTTTTATTAAAAACCACAAAAGGGGAGTTTTTTGCAAAAAGGGTAATTTTAAATACCACCGTGTTTGACGCAGGAAAACTCTGTAAAGAACTCTCACAATACTCTTTAAAAGCAACACAACAATACTCAAACCTCTGGGGAGCTTTTGTTATATACATGACTGTAGAAAACCCAATAAGTCTCGAGGGTCATCACCTGATTCTATTGAGAGAGCCAATCCCAAATACCTTTAGCCGTTCGCTCTTTGTATCGATATCTCACCCTGAAGACCCCTTGCTATCAAAAGACTCAACAAGGAGCATAACCATTTCCACACATACTATCTTAAAAAACTGGGAAAACCTCTCAAAAGAAGAATACCTTGAAAAAAAGCAAAAAACCACAGAGTATTGTCTTAATCTGCTTTATGAGCATCTGCCTGAATTAAAAACCGCAAGAAAACTGGCAATTTTTAGTGCAACCCCTAAAACTTTTCACAAATACACAATGAGATACAGAGGTTCTGTTGGAGGAATACCGCTTTATAAAAGTTATTTTCCACTAAATTACCCAGGTCCAATAACTCCAGTAAAGGGTCTTTATATAATTGGCGATACGGTCTTTCCGGGCCAAGGCTGGCCCGGCGTTGCAACAGGGGTTATAAATCTAATCCTCAACATAGAAGGTAAGCTGCCGTGGTAAAGGTAAGACCAAGAGAATGGTTTTACATACTTTTGCTTGCTCTGGTTCTAGGACTCTCTATAGCAGGTTTTAGCGCGTCTTTATTTGACGAAAACCTCACATCTCTGATGGGTATAGGGGCTCTGACCGCTTTTTATATATTCTTGCTGTCTTTAGTGGTCACAGAGCTTGTTAATGCGGTTCTTTTACCAAAACTACCAGTTAAATTACACACCCCCCTGAGTTTCATGTTTGCATTCCTTGCAGGTTTCACAGGTTCTCTGCTCGGATATTTAACTAAAACGACATTAAAGATGCCAGAGATGCATGTAAGCTACCAGAAAGCTGTAGAGTTATCCGTATTTCCTGGTCTTATTACGGCGTCTCTTGGTTATTTAATTTATAAACTTATCCTCTTTCAAAGACAGCAAGAGCAAAGCGAAAAGCTCCTGCTTGAAGAGCATCTTCGCAATTTGGAAAGTCAAATAAGCCCTCACTTTCTTTTCAATACCCTGAACGCAGTTGCAGAGCTTATACACTCAGACCCACAAAAGGCAGAAAACGCGCTTATGAGTTTTTCCAGATTGCTGAGAAAAGGTCTATACCTTGAGCCTTTTATATCTCTTCGCGAGGAGCTAAGCCTTTTGGATGACTACTGGCAAGTTATATCCCTGAGGTTTCACTCCCATATAGAACTCTCAATTAACATAAAGCCCGAGCTTTTTGAGCTAAAGTTGCCAAAGTTTTCTCTCCAGATTCTTGTAGAAAATGCCCTAAAGCACGGTCTTAACATGCGAGCAGGACGCATAGAGATTTCTGGAAAGAGACAAAATAGCAAAGCCATAATATGTGTTATAGATAGTGGTAAGGGCTTTGAGAGTCTAACTCCTGGTGTAGGGCTTACAAATCTGATAAAGAGGCTCGAAACAATGAGCGCAAAACTTGAATATTCCTCCATGCCCGGAAACACCCGCTTTTGTATAATCTTTGACGAAAGCAAAAAACTAAATTTTTAGGAGGATTTTTGGATTACAATTTAGCCAAATTTATTCACATAATCGCAATCCTTGGATGGGTTAGCTCAACTACTTCCATGGGAATATACTTTCTCTACACTCTTATAAGACCTCCTGATTGCCCCCAGGACCAACTTAGGTCTTTTTATAGATGGATGGTTAACTTAGAAGCACTTTCTTTGCTGGTTCTTATCTTTGCAGGTAGCTGGATGCTACACCTGATTAAGTTTAAATTTGACATAAACTGGCTAAATATAAAGCTGGCAATAGTTTTTTCCTTTATCCTTCCGCTTGAGATTATAAATCTGTGGTTTGTAAACTTTTACATTCCAAAAGCCGAAGATAAACAGAGGGCTTATCGCATATATGACCTGTTTGTCCTGATAGTTAGTCTTCCTCTTACTTTGGCAATACTTGGGGTTGTGTATCTTGCGGTCTTTAAACCTT
>JBCNVD010000033.1:0-26294 GCA_039630345.1 Aquificaceae bacterium | reverse complement strand
GCCTCTCTTATGCTTGTATAAACCCTTAGCTCCTCAGTGGAGCGAAATACTCTCATAAAAAGATAGTAAAGCCCTGCTATGGTTAAAGATACTATAACCGCCATAACCATTGCGTTAAATAGCGCAATACCTCTTTTCATTTCTAAACCTCCATTAGTTTACCACAAAGAGATTTGGCATAACTACATCAAATTCAACCACCTTCCACTTACGCCAGGTCCAGGCGGGTCTTCCACCAATAGGGTTATTAAGTGCGGTGTTTAGCTGTGATAGCCTGCCACCGCCACAACGCTGTGAATATTCAGGCTCTATAGATTCGGCTCTTGAGCCGGGACTTTCAGAGAGTTGAACCATCATGCAAACTCTCACACCTGCGAGATTTCCAAAACCAAAGTTGGGCGGAGCATCCGCGGGGACAATCTCGTTGTTGTTGTCACGGATTAAGTACCTAAACCTGAGATGGCCCACGCAATTTAAAACCGGTTGAAGACCAGCACCTCTGCCACCCATCTGAAGACTCAAAGTGCCATTCAGACAACCTCGTGGTTGCGAGCCACCACCCAAGGTTATCTCAACAGGCCTTATTTCTTCAGGAACATGAAAAACCAAACAATTATTGACGCAGTTTGGGCTTTTAGTAAGAATTCCAAGGCGAACCCCAGAGCTTATATCGCTGTTTTGACATTCCTGATAGGTAGTGGAAGAACGAGGCGGAACATCATCGTTAACCGGTTTTACAGTAGGAGAACCTCCCCTTACCTGAACTCCCCAGCAACCAGCTCTATTTTGAGCAGTTGAAGCTAAGGTGTTAAACACGAGAGTGCGACCGTTACTGCTTATGAAAATAACCCCATTTGCATCATCTTCATTGCTCTTAAAACGCATTTTTGACGAATCTATTCCAAATCCAGCGCTGGTCATTAGACGAACCATATTATCAAGCACAAAATTAAGCTGGGCCTCGTTCTTTAAAGAGCTTGCCTGCTCTGCTCTATTTTGTGCAACACTTCTAAAAAGCGTCACAAGCCCTGCGCCTAAAATGAGCGTTATAACCATAACCACCAAAAGCTCTATAAGGGTCAAACCTCTTTTCATCATGGCGCCTCCTTGAATACAATGGTGTTTGCAGACCTGTATGACCTATCTACAGGGTCAAAATACCATGCAATTATTCCGATTGCTTTGCCCGCGGGGGTTATTGGGTTATTCGGGTTAAAGTAATTGATAACCGTTAGACCTACATAAATATTTGAGTAAGAGCCTTGACCTCTCCCTACCTGACCCTGGGGCTCTGTGCGAAAGATTTGATATGTGCATCGCATGTTTCCAAGTCTATTGGGGTTTATCTCATAGTTGCAGGAGTTATTTGCAGTGCTTGGGTCAGAACTACTATAGCAAGGTAGGTGAACTTCATCTGGTCTTGCGCCAGTGTCGTCACTTCCCCACTGGGTACCAGTTTGAGCAGATGAGTCGCAATTCCCAAGCCTGCAAGCGCAGTTGTTTGTGCCAGGACCCCCCCAAACAGGTTTAATTCTTAAATGTCCCGCAAGACTATGAGAAGCATTTCTATATTTCCTATTTTCATCAAGGGTGCAATTAACAGCAGCATTCCTGCAATCATTCGGTCCGTGATAAGGGTCTAAGAGTGCAACTATGTTATCTTCGTCAGTATCAAATATGTGCGTCGGACCCCAAGGGGTTCTAAATCCAGGTGCCATAAAGTTACAGTAAGTGCAGTTTGGATCATTAGCATTTGTGCAATTTGGATAGAGTATGCACTTGGGAGTAGTCCCATCGCAAAAGGGCATTCCTCCGGTTGGACATATTGCATGTCCAGACCCACAAGACAGATTAGGGCAAGAGGGTGTCCCACCGCCTGTGCAAACCGGGGTACCTCCTGCGGTTGGGTTGTTCCACTGCTTTCTCTCAGTGTCGCAAAAAGCTCTGTTAAAGGCACAATCAAAGCAATAAAGTGCATTAGAGCCAATGCCAGGCGGGTCATTGGGGTCACCCATTCTCGGGTTAATTATCCAGGAATCAAACGGCAAAGACTCTATGTAAGAAGCCCAGCTCTGGACTACTTCAATAGCGCGCTGACGCGCCTGAATTTTCATATTCACCTGAATCATCTCAAGAATGCCTCGGGCGAGACCAATCCCAAGCAAAAGAATTATTACCGTTGCTATCAGGAGCTCAAGCAGTGTAAAACCTCTTTTCATGGAGCACCTCCTAATTGATTTCAACTTTTAAGCGCCCGTTTGCAGATATGACAACCCTAACTTCCTCTCTCGGGTAGAGGGGAGAACTCCCGTCGTATCTGATAGTAATAGTAGTTGGGTTAAGACCACCACACTGATTGTTACCTTGCGAGCGAGGATAGCCCATCCTGTCGTAAACAAGTGGCAAATCGTTTGACGAGCTTGCGCTAATTATTATTCCTTCAGGTATTGGTACAGTTTTTACTATCTGACTGCAGCTGCAATTTTCCCCCTCTCGCATTTCTATAGCCTGAGAACTCTGATTGTAAGTTACACAAAACTGTCTGGGGCGCGAGGAGGACATCCTTCGCGCTTCCTCAAGAAGTCCTATGAAAGCATCCGCTGTGTTTCTTAAACGCACCTGATTTATCTGACGAAGTAGCCATCCTACAGCCATACCCGCAAGCACGGCGATGATGGCTATTACTACAACTAGCTCAACCATGGTAAAGCCCTTTATTTTTCTATCCATAGCACGAACCTCCCGACATGAGCATCAAGCTGTTGACGGATGTTGAAGACCGCTCCTGTGCTGACCTGACCAATCAGGCGACCCTCTCCGCTTTCTGTTCTTATGAATCTGAAAACCTCACCAATTGGGGGTGCACCAAAGCCTATACGGATGCTATGTGCAAGCGTGGTTGGGTTGCCGGAAGAGTTGGTGTTTACATTTCCGGGCATTAATAGAGGAGGACGGCGCGGTGGCAAGCCATTGTGATAATGCAAAGAGGTGGTAAAGGTCTCGCCAATTGGCAAACACACATTGTCAGATGGTTTGAAGTGAGCGCTTAGAACTATACCAAAAGAAACCAGAGGTTTTGAATAAGCTATATGTCCAGAAGGTAGAGGATAGAACCAACCACTCTTCTGGTCCGATACTTTGCACTGCTTGGGGTCTGCAGGACCGGTTGTGGAGACAATAATCGGTTGACGCGCACACCCTGATTCGTTGCAGATGCATACATTGCGCGTTTGCACGCCTGTTATATTCAAAACATCATTAGAGCACTGAATCCATAAGTTAGAGTCGTTAAACTGAGAGCTCGCAGTAGAGTCAACCAGGTCATTTTTGGTGCTTATATGAGTGTTGTTGCACTGATCAAATTTAGAATCAGATTTTTTCCAGCATTTGTCTTTAAATCCAACAAGATAGTTAGTGTAGTTAAAGGAAGCGTGGTTAGGGCTTAGGAATATGCCGGTGTTGAAGTAAACCCAGAGGTTGCCATCTTCGTCAAGTGTTGCGGTTGGCGAGCCAAACACTGGCGGGATGTTGTTATTCTGAGCAAAAGAACTGAGGTCAAAAACCTGAGTTATGTCACCTGGATTGATAGAACTAAGAGTTTCGTCAAGAACAATTCTATAGAGCCCTCCCCAGGACCTTAGAGTGCCCGGGCAAATATTGCCAACGGCAGCCACAGAGCAGGTATAACCATACATGCCAAAGTAAATAACATCGTCGTTATAGTCGTTATTGAGGTCAAGTACAACTATATCGCCAACAGCTGCGCGGGTGTTAGGAGGGAGAAGAGAATCCAGGTTTACTCTGCGGACTTGCCCGTTCCTGGCGTTTATTATATAAAGCTTTGGATTGGGCAGGTATTCGCCAAAATCATCTGCGGTTGGGTCAGTTGGGCCAGAGCCGGTTAGGATAAACCAGTGACCTTCGAGCTGAGCCTGGTCACTCCTGCAAGCTGTGCCCGAGCGGGGGCATTGGCGAACCCTTATCGGATAAGAAGTGGTTAAAGCACCGTTATCTAGCTTGACTTCCCACATAAGCTCTGGAGGGTTAGGGACATTTGCAGCAGAGTTACCAAAAGGAGGAGATGTGTTTGGGTTATTGAGATAAGGGGTTAGCCTAAGGAGAAAGAGAGAAGAGGAGTAGTTTCCTATAGCTTTTCCGCCAAAACCCATAGAGCCAATGAGGTAAGTATTCCAGCTTGAGGTAGTTTTATTCGATGTTGCAGTACCACTTGGTCCAAAGGAGGCATCAAAGACTTCAACTCTTTGGTCAATCGTTGGTATATAACCTCTGTTTGCAGAGCAGTAATCTTCACGCCCATACCATGCGAGGTATGGAATTGCATTTCTTGGCATGAAAGCGAGCTCTTCACCCTCTATCAGGTTATTACCTAGGTCTGTTGGGGAGTTAACTATCTCGACAGGATAGTGGGAGCTACCGGTTTCGCGAATATGTCCTACGCGGAAGAAGTGAACCATACCGATGTTTGAACCAACATAGGCAATAGAGCGACGGTTTCTATAGTTGCTTGCGTTTACGAGGTCTCTGTATGTGCTGTCATCATAGGCAGTGATGTATTTCATATTAAGAGCAGTGTTAGCAGAGATTGCAGGGGTGGAATTAACTATTGGACCGATTCTCCATGTGCCCAGAGAGTTTAGTGGATATCCGGGGCAAATTTGACTTAGGTCAAGGACTCTTTTTCTCATAACATAATCGTTGCAACGCCAGGTAAAGTCAGGTTCACCGCGGATATAAGCAATTACGCACTCTGCGTTAAGGTGTCTTGTGCCAGGCAACCAAGAAGCAACTGCATTAAAGGTGGTAGGGTCTATCAAGGTCCAGAAGTCTTTGATTCTATTTGCATTATTGATGTGGAAATCTTCCAGACCTTCGTTTACTGAAGAGCCATCCTTGTGATAGAGGATTTTACGCAAGAAACTTCCCGAGCCGTTATTGAAGTCTGTCCATTCATTATAAGAGGCGAGCTTGCAATCAAATCTCAAAGCCGGGACGACATTTGTGGGAACTTCAATTTCTTCTACAGAGCACTGCTCAAAGTCCGAAAAGAGGGCCACTCTTACCTCACGGTCCTGGGTGAAGAAGAAGCTAAAGACCCTGTCAAGCAAAGCCGAAGGGTCCGGGCGTTCGATGGTCATTTTAAAGTCCGGTTGTCTGACAGTCGTGTTGTTGGTGCGGTCTTCGCGGAAGTTTTGCCTGTTATCTACCCAGTAAGCCCTGAAAGTGCCAAGCCAGATAAGGCTTTTGCCTTCGCGGGTTGTGTATTCTGGATAGAAAGAAGGCTGGAGCATTATTGCGGATGTTTGATAGCGGGAAGACAAAGTGGCAACCGTTGAACCCGAAGATGCGCGCTTGAGAATAGAAAATAGAGCTTCTTCGAGTTGAGACTCTAGTTTTGCTGGGTTTGAGACAAAGAAATAGTTGTCGGGGTTTCCGTCGTTGTCTTTATCCCACTCTCCCTGAAGGTCAGGGCGGTTGTTGTTATTTGCATCATCAAAGCCGCCCCACTTTGCCGCGTACCATAGCGGAGGTTTAAGGTGCGAAGCTGCGGCATTACTAGAGAGAGTAAAGGTTCTTGACCAGCTAAGAGGCATGTTACCAACAGCGGCAGGAGTATCAGAGTCAGTGCTGGAATCTGTGTCCCTAACTACTAACCAAACGCCGTCCTCAGTAGTGCCTGAGATGGTAAAGCCCATAACCTGGTCGATGCATCCTGAAGCCCTGGTTGAGTCTATTTTTATTCTGATTGTGTTGTTAGCGGAGTCAGCGCTTATTTCATAAACAGCAATCGCGTCAAGGTCGTGGTCTGCGGCTTGCTCGACATCTTCGTAGTTTATCTTAAAGACGATTCTTCTTAATGAGCCGTCAGGGTTATACTCAACCTGGTTTACATAGTAATCAACTATCTGATTGGTTGGGCAGAAGGCATTTGAAGAACAATTAGAGATTTCAAGGCGGTTAAGGGTGCTATTCCAGCTAACTGAGCATCTCTGGAAGCAATTCTGGTAAAGACTGAGACACCCACTTGGGCTAACTGCGATGGGGTTTATGCGAACTGACCTGCTACCAATTTTGAAATTAAGGTCTGGAAGTGGGGAAGCGAGAGCTATAGAGAAGGTTTCAATGGCGGGGGGTTTTTGAGCGCCGAAGTTATCTCTAAAGCCTACTTTTCCATAGTAGGCGACACCTGCAGGGGTGTAGCTACCTTGCTTGGTTGGCTCTTCGGGACATAGACCTCTGATAGAACCAAGAGAGGAGACAGATTTGGCAGAGCAGAGAAAGTCTGTTGAGGAGCCGTTGTGACCTATGAAGTAGCTACCTGAGATGTTCTCGGCAGTTGAGATAGTGCTCATAAGGTTTGAGAGGTTAAAGCTAGAGAGGTCTGTGCCACGGGAGATGAGGTCAAAGTCATAGCTGTTGTTTATATCGCTGATTACTATCATGAAAGGTCTTGAGCATATGGGGAAGGTGTTATATGGAGGCGACCAGCTAGCTCTTGGCAAAGGCATAGGGAACTGGCGCTTGTTTGGGTCTCCATCATCTGCGGTGGTATAGTTAAAGTCTGAAGTTGGGGAGGTTTTGCCTGCAAGATAGCGAATGGCTTCGTACATCATCTCGCCAACGGGGTTGCCCCAGTCGGGAAACTCGCCGTTATTCATAGGACCGCTCGTTTTCCAAGCACCATCCCAACCGGGTTTATAGCTACCCCATTGATAACCGACTATTTTGATAGTATCGAGAGTGTAGATAATGCCCTGGGTTATATGGGGATCAGTGGCGTTGCCTTGGCCCTGCTTATATTGACCTGTTGAGGGGTTTATCTCGTTGGTGATGGAGGAGATGTTTTTGCGGAGGACTCCGCCCTGAGTGTTGTTAGTGTAGCTACCTGTTAAAAGACCAAAATACATGGGAGCTCTTGGGATGCAAGAGCCACCATTGGGGGCACATTGAGCATCGTTGGTGCAGGGCCTTAGAGAGCGAGAGCACCAGCGAGTGCCATCACCTTCACCGTAGCGCTGAAGAAGGCCTATGGGCTTTAAAGAGTCGTCGTTTGTATTTACTGGGTCTGAACCAGGGTAGCGCTTGCAGTTAAGCTCTGGAAATTGAGGGTCGCAAACTCTTACCCGGACTATGTAGTTCGTTGGGGATATGTTGACGCCATTTGCAAACTGATTTTGACAAACGGTGCCTTCTTTTGATGCCCAGACTTCTATGTCTTCGCTTCTATTTTCTAAAACCCTTATGAGGCGGGGGGCGTCCTGGCTAAGGGATATCGAGGTCATACAGAAAAGGTGTCTGTTACCAGAAGAAGGCGGGTTAAAAGGAGTAAGGTCACGGATTGAGACCGTTTTGTTTGCACCGTTTGAGTCGCGGTAGGTAAGAGAGCCTGTGACCTGTTTGCCCCAGCTATGGGCGTCCTGTGGGGTAAAGGTTGCTTCAAGGACTGTTAAATCAACTCTATCAATTCTGCGAAAGCCGCCGTAGAGGACTTTGCGCATAATATCGGCTCTGGACATCGAGAGCCAGTTTAGGAAGTTTCCGCTCCACTCGTTAGAACCTCCGCAGCGGCGGAAGTTATTGCGGGTGTTGTCAGTGCAGTTATCTACTTTTCTAACAGGGTTAAAGCGCTCCTGGCCTTGGTTATAAACATAGCATTTGCAAGGGTCAAAGTAGCCGTAGTAATCAATAGAGTGGTCGTAGGTTATTTCTATTTTGCCATCTTCGTTGACATCAGAGGATTCATTGTAGGCTTCGTAGTGGAGCTTGTGGTCTCTGCCCATAACCAGCATAACAATAGGCGGGATGGCAGAGCCAACATAAGGAGGGACATAGCAATAATCGTTCATTCTGGGAAGTGCCTGAGAGTTAACATGCTTTGGCGGGGATAAGATTAATAAAAGGGCAATAGCCAATGCCAATGCAAATAGCTTTTTCATGACCTTCCTCCTTGAGGATTATTTTGCTGCTGAGCTATGAGGCTTTGCGTGAGGGATGCGTGACTTTGCGCCTAAAGGCGCGTTTAATCTTTTCTTATGTGCGGAGTTGTTGGAGTTTTTGGACTGGAGGAGGCTCAGAGGTATGCGTATTTTGGTATATATGCCCTTCAGCATAGAGGTCAAGAGAGCGTGGGGCTTGCATCAGGGACAGAGGAGGGTATAAAGGTCATAAAGAAGAAGGGACTTGTGCTCGAGGCTTTTAATGAAAAGGAGCTAAGGAGTTTAAGCTCCAGAATCTCCATAGCGCATGTGAGGTATTCAACCGCCGGCGGGGGCATAGAGGACGCTCAGCCAATAGTTCGCAAAATGCCCTTTGGGGATTGTGCAATAGTGCATAACGGAAATTTGGTAAATCAGATAGAGCTGAGAAAGAGATTTCAGGAGAAGGGTATAGAGCTAAGACATCTTTCGGATTCAGAGCTCTTGATTGCAGGGATGGAAGATGGTCAGCACACAAACAGAGAGCCAAGACTCCATTCAAGAGACGGGGAGGAGCTAAGGAGGATCTTTCACGCGCTGTCTTTGGCAAAAGGCGCTTTCAGCGCGATATACATGTTTAAAGATAGGCTCATTGCGGTAAGAGATGCGATGGGCTTTAGACCGCTGGTTATGGGAAGATTGAAAAATGGGTTTATTCTGGCTTCAGAGAGCTGTGCGCTTGATATCCTTGGGGCAGAGCTATGGAGAGAGGTTCAACCCGGGGAGGTGGTGGTAATAGATGATTATGGACTTAGGAGTTACTTTCCCTTTAGAGAAAACAGGAGGGCAAGCTGCATATTTGAGCTGGTTTACTTTTCAAAGCCGGAGAGCTTTGTCTTTGGCGGGTGGGTTTATAAAGTCAGGAGAAAGCTGGGAGAGGTGCTTGCGATGGAAGACGAGCCTGTTGGGGAGATAGTTGTGCCAGTGCCGGATTCTGGGCTTGTGCCTGCTATTGGATATTCAAATGTGAGAGGACTTTCTTTAGAGCTTGGACTTATAAGAAACCATTATGTTGGCAGGAGCTTTATAGAGCCAACTCAGGAGCTAAGGGACATAAAGGTTTTGATGAAGTTAAATCCAAACAGAGCCGTGCTTGAGGGTAAAAGCGTGGTCGTTATTGACGACTCTCTGGTGAGAGGAACCACTGCAAAGAAGATAGTCCAGATGCTTCGTCAGAGCGGGGCAAAGGAAATACACCTGAGGATAGCTTCACCTCCTGTAATTGGGCCATGCTATTTTGGGATTGATACTCCAAGTAAAAAAGAGTTGATAGCCTGTCAGATGAATCTGGAAGAGATAAGAAAGTTTGTGGGCGTTGATACTTTGAGATATCTTTCGCTTGAGGGGCTACACTCATGTGTTGAGAGTGCTCAGGAGTTTTGTGATGCCTGTTTTACCGGGAATTATCCAGTGAGCGTAGAGAGTTTAGAATCGCTTCAAGCTCTGAAAAAACTGACTTAAGCTCGGCTGTTTTTATCATGTTTGGACCATCCGATAGGGCTCTATCAGGGTCTGGATGGGTTTCTAAAAAGATTCCATCGACGCCAATTGCGACTGCGGCCCTAAGGAGCGGGCGAACGAACTGGCGCTGACCGTCTGAAGAAGTGCCCTTTCCGCCAGGAAGCTGGACAGAATGCGTTGCGTCGAAGATGACTTTTGTAAATTCGCGCATGATAATTAGCGAGCGAAAGTCAACAACAAGGTTGTTATAGCCAAAAGTAGTGCCTCGCTCGGTTATGAAAAAGTCTTCAGCGCCTGAGGATTTTAGCTTTTGAATGATATTTTTGGCATCCCATGGGGCAAGAAATTGACCTTTTTTGACATTTACGGGCTTTTTTGTCTTTGCGCAGGCTATAAGAAGGTCAGTTTGCCTGCTTAAAAACGCAGGGACTTGCAAAATGTCCACAACCTCACTCACTATTGGAACTTGCCATGTTTCGTGAACGTCTGTGGTTATTAAAAGCCCGGTTTCTGACTTTAGTTTGCCAAGGATTTTAAGGCCTTCGTCAAGGCCAGGGCCTCTATAGGAGTGAATGCTTGAGCGATTTGCCTTATCAAAAGAGGATTTAAAGACGAATGTAAAATCCTTAAAGAGTTCTTTAAGCTCTAATATGCTTTTTGCAACCTCGAAGGCTACGGATTCGCTCTCTAAAGCGCAGGGACCTAAAATAGCCAGCATGGGGGGTCGAAGGGGGGCCTAAGCCCCCCTTCGCTTTATAATTATAAATCCAGTTCAGGAGAGGTGACCGAGTGGCCGAAGGTGCAGCACTGGAAATGCTGTGTACGGGCATACCCCGTACCGCGGGTTCGAATCCCGCCCTCTCCGTTTATCTGGGCTTTACGAGAAGGGTCATGCCCTCTATGCCGATGATGATAAGTTCCTGACCTTTGGAGACTTTTGCGTCAGAGATGAGCTTTGCATCCCAGAGCTCCCCGCGGACAAAGACCTTTCCGCGATTTTGGGAAAAGTCTTCCTGAGCCACCGCTATTTGATTAAGGAGGTCTTCTGAGCCGAGCATTTTCTGCCTTGATTGGGCTCTTAGGCCGAGCTTTCCTGCTATAAACACAAAGACAAGGACGCTTAGCAAAAGCGCCAGCACAAAACCTAATGGAACATCGCCATAGGGAGAGTCGGAGCTTACAAGCAAGGCAGAGCCTATCGCAGCACCGATTGCGCCAAAGACCGCAAGAATCCCATAAGTGGGGGTAAAGAGCTCAAGAGCAATCAGACCAAGACCCACAAAAAATAGCAAAAGACCAAGCCAATTTACGCCTATTATCCCAAGGCCATAAAGACCAATAAGGAGGCTAATAACCCCTATGGTGCCCGGGATAAAAGAGCCGGGGCTATATAGCTCAAATAAAATACCATAAAAGCCAATCATAAGGAGAAAATAAGCCAGGGTCGGGTCAGCCAGCGTAGAGAGGATGTTCTCGCGAAGAGTTTTTTCAACGGGGATTATCACGGGGTTTTTAATACTTATTGTGATTTCGCCAAAGGGCTTTTTGACTTTGATGCCATCCAGCTTTGAAACGAGCTGTCTTGTATCTGATGCTATCAGGTCTATTACCTTCTCTTTAAGAGCTTCTTCTGAAGTAAGGGATGTTCCCTTTGTTATCATCTCTTCACTTAAAGAGGAGTTTCTGCCCTTTTGAGAGGTTATTCCGCGCACCATTGCAAGAATGTCCTGAATTAGCTTCTCTCTGGCTGTTTTTTCTATCTCTTCGCCTCCTGCACCTACTGGCATTGCGGCGCCTATATTAGTTCCTGGTGCCATTGCTGCGACGTCTGCGCAGACAGTTATTATCGCGCCCGCGGACGCTGCCCTCCCGCCGGGGGGGTAGACAAAAACCACCACAGGCACGGGGCTATTCTGGATTTGCTGAACTATCTCTCTGGTTGACTTTTCAAGACCTCCGGGGGTATTTAGCTCCAGAACGAGCGCAGAAGCTCCCTCCTTTGAAGCAAGAGATATAGCGCGCGAAAGATGGTCCACCATAAGAGGGCTAACAGCACCCTGCCAGCTAACTACAAATACCTTGTTACTTGCTGCTTTGACCAGGCTAATGGAAAATACCAAAAGGGTTAGTAAAATTACCCTCACGGCTTTATGCGAGCTATCAATTCCAGCAAAACTTTTTCAAATGGGACATTGCGGACTGCAAGAGATAGCAAAAGATGATATAAAAGATCAGCAGTTTCGCTTATTAAATGATTGTCATCCTGGTTTTTGAGTGCTATAAGGGTTTCTATGGCTTCTTCACCGAATTTTTGAAAGACTCTATCGTTGCCCTGATTTGCAAGATGGGCTGTGTAAGAGCCTTCGGGTTTTTCTTTTAGTCTTTGGTTAATTATCTCCTCAAGACGCCTGAGCGTCTCAAAAGGGGAAATCGAGACTTTAGAAGAAGGGTTTAAGAGACTACTGAAAAAACAGTTCCTCTCACCTGTGTGACATGCAGTGTTTTTTTCTTGAATAACAAGATAAAGCACAGTGTCTAAGTCGCAATCTATTCGCACATCGATGATTCTTTGGAGCTCTCCCGAAGTTTCGCCTTTTTTCCATATGGCGTTTCTTGAGCGAGAATAATAGTGGGCAAAGCCAGTCTTTAGGGTTAAATCAAGCGCTTCTTTGTTGACCCAGGCAAACATCCTGATTTCGCCAGTTTGCCAATCCTGGGCAATAGCCGGTAAGAGCCCGTTTTGGTCAAACTTTAGCTCTTCCAGCTGCATTCTTATGACATTATACTACCCTTTGTTGGCTTTAACTTAACTATGGACAGGTCTTTGTATGGAGCCTGTTGCAAAATATCAACTGCTCCTTCGCTATAGAGATTCATAAGAGCCAGCAAGTGGGGAACCACAGGGCGGTCTTTTACAAGTTCAAAAAGGGAAAATATAACGCCAGATGCATCCAAGCTAAGTAGTATTTCCCTAAGGGCATCTTCGTAGCGAGAGATATGCAAAGGTAAATTAGGCTCATCTTGAGCCGGCTTTTTAAAGCCCTTACTAGATCTCTTTCGGCTTGCTTTTTTATCGGTTTTTTCTTCAGCTAAAGATTGCTCCTGTTGATAAAATTGCTCTTCTATTTCTCTCAAAGTAATGCGTTGTCTCTTTCTTGGTGGGTCTGGCAATATGCTTTGAGCTTGTTTTTTTAATAAAAAAGCTGCTGCGTAAATTACGCGCGCAGGAATCCTTAAATCTTTCAGCTCCGCCTCTTTTAAAAAAGACAGATAAGCCTGTGCCAGCTCTGATATATCAATATCCCACGGGTCAATCTGACCCTTTTCAACCATTTCATAAGCCAGAGCAAACGGGTTTTTTTCAAGATCTAGCTGCACTTTCTCTCCAGTAAGTCCCGATTTGTAAAAGAGTCTCAATAGTTGACCTGAGATCTTTTCTATGAACTACCATATCCACCATGCCCTTCTGAAGCAAAAACTCAGAACTCTGAAAGCCCTCGGGCAGTTGCTGTTTGATAGTTTGCTCTATAACCCTGGGACCTGCAAAGCCAATCAGGGCTCCGGGCTCTGCAATAACTACATCGCCAAGCGAGGCAAAACTTGCCGCAACCCCCCCAAGGGTCGGGTTTGCAAGCACAGATATATAAACAATCCCCTTAGAGCGTAAAATCCCAACACCTATTGAGGTCTTTGCCATTTGCATAAGCGACAAGATACCCTCTTGCATTCTTGCTCCCCCAGAGGAAGTTATTGTTATTAAAGGTACTAAATCCGCGCCTGCTTTCAAGCAGGCGCGATAAAACCGCTCGCCAACAACAGAGCCCATGCTCCCTCCTATGAATGCAAAATCAAGAACGCCAAGGATAACCTCTCTGCCCCCTATTTTTCCCTCAAAAAAAGTCATTGCCTCAGAAAGGCCTGTTTGCTCACTGGCTTGCTTTAGTCTTTCCTGATATGGCTTTGTGTCCTTAAACCCAAGAGGATCAAGCGAGGTTATGCTACTAAAGAGCTCTCTCCAGCCCTCATCAAGAAGAGAACTGGCCCGCTCGTAAGTACCAAGGGGAAAATGAAACTGACAACTTGGACAAACGCCCAGATTCTTCTTTAGTTCCGGGACATACAGTATAGATTTACAGTTTTCACACTTTGTCCAGAGGTTTTCTTTCTGTTTTTTTCTAAACCTGTCTAAAAATCCCACTATTTTAAGAATTATAACTTCTCTCAATCTCCTCCAAAAGAGCCCTTGCCATGTCCTCTTCCTGAACTTTTTTTATGGGTTTTCCGTCTTTAAAAAGCCAAGCAAAACCCTTTCCGCATGCAAGACCTATATCTGCCTCTCTTGCTTCTCCTATAGCATTTACCACGCATCCCATTATGGCAACTTTTATGGGGAGTTTTACCCCTTCAAGAGCTCTTTCGACCTCTTTTACCACCTTAGGAAGGTCTACTTCAATCCTTCCACAGGTAGGACATGCAACTATCTCTACCCCTCTTCTTCTAATGCCTAAGGATTTAAGAATCTCATAAGCAACTTCGACCTCGACCTCCGGGTCGTCTGTTAGCGAAACTCTCAGTGTATCTCCTATGCCGCTATATAGCAAAATTCCTATCCCGACTGCAGACTTTGTGATGCCTTTAATGCCCATTCCAGCTTCTGTAATACCTATATGAAGCGGGATATCTGTCTGGTTTGCAAAGAGCGTGTTTGCAAGCACATTTTGAATAACATCTGAGCCTTTTATCGAGACTTTAAAGTTGTAAAAGCCCCATTTTTCAAACCTCTCAGACCAGCGCATGGCGCTTTCAAAAAGCGCCTGAGCGGAAGGATACCCATGCTTTTCAAGAAGGTCTTTTTCCAAAGAACCAGAATTAACCCCAAGTCTTACAGCTACTTTCAGTCTCTTCGCTTCCTGGATTATATCTCTGACTATCTCTTGTTTTCCTATGTTGCCCGGGTTTATCCTGATACCATGAACCCCTTTTTGCATTGATTTGAAAGCATAAGAAGGGGCAAAGTGTATATCAGCTATTACAGGCATGGGGGAGTTTTTGATTATCTCTTCAAGAGCCTCAACATCTTCTTCGTGTGGAACCGCCACTCTTATTAGCTCGCATCCTTTTTCATAAAGTCTTTTAATCTGACTTAGGGTGGATTCAACATCGTGGGTCTTTGTAGAGGTCATTGACTGAACCACTATGGGGGCATTGCCGCCTACTTTTACCCAGCCTACTTGGATTTCTCTTGTTTTTCTTCTCTTTATCATTTAAGAGGATAGCTCAAGCATTTTAAAAAGTGGCTTTCTGGCTCTTTCTATTATATCTTCAGGGAGATTTACCTCGTTTAGCTCATAACTTATGGTGTTATAGATATTCTGGAGCGTTATACCCTTCATAGTGCAGCAATAGACACTGCCACAGTAATTCATAGGTTCGGGGAATATATATTCTTTTGTTGGGTTTTTCTTCATAAGAGTGTGCTTTAATCCAACTTCTGTAATTACTATAACCCTGTTTGCTTCGCAACTTGTTGCGTAAGAGATTATTTGAGAGGTAGAGCCAACAAAATCAGCAAGCTTTATAACTTCAGGATGACACTCTGGATGGACTGCCACTTTGGCGTCTTTGTATTTCTCTTTGAGTTTTATAACCTCGCTGGCTGTAAATTCATAGTGAGGAGGGCAAAAACCCTTCCACATTATAAACTCTTTATCAGGCAGATGCTTCTGAACCCAGCTACCGAGTGCTTGGTCTGGGACAAAGATAATTCTCCTGTGAGGAAGTTTTTGAATGACTTTTATCGCATTAGCGGAAGTCACACAAACGTCGCTGACTGCTTTGACCTCTGCTGTGGTATTGACATAAGAAACCACCGCCGCATCAGGATAGAGCTCTCTTAACTTTATTACATCTTTGGCAGTTACCATATCTGCCATTGGACAGCCGGATTCCGGATTTGGGTGCAGGACTTTTTTAGTTGGATTTACTATCTTGGCTGTTTCACACATAAATCTAACACCGCAAAAGAGTATTATGCTAGCATCTGTCTGAGAGGCTTTGCGAGAAAGCTCCAAAGAATCACCGATGAAATCAGAAATATCCTGAACCTCAGGACGCTGATAGTAATGAGCCAGTATTACCGCGTTTTTTGCCTTGGCTATTTCCCTTATTTTAAGCTGGAGCTCTGAAACAGAGTCTTTTTGTAAAAGCGTAAGCATAATTATAGAATCTAGACCTTGCTAGACTTTTTGAAATGACATTCAGCAGCTTTAAATTACTAAAGCCAGCCTCTCTTTTCCAGCTTGACAGACGAGCCCGCATAAAGACCAACCCCAATTGTCAGAGATATCAAAACAAACCCCAAAAAGCGCATAAGATTATTACCAACAGCCAGCAACATCAAAGAGGGTAAAACAGCACAGTAGGCAAGCGCAATAAAAACTCTGTCGCCTTTTACCTCAAGCCCCAGGAGAGAGCTTAAAGGGGGGACACTTTTGACAAAAAACATTGCAAAATAGTAATTTGCTATAAAAATAAGAGCAAGAAAGTGCTGAAACATAGTCTGAGCTCTCATATCTTTCATAACCCCAAGAAGGGCCGCTTTCATACCTTCATTGTAGATAGATAATTTCAGGAGAAAAAATAGCAAAGCATTATCAAAAACTATCCCTATGAAAAATAGAGATGTAATCCTGTCTATTTTGGGTTCTTTCTCCTTAAGAACCTCTACAGTGCAAAGACCAGAGAGTGAATTCATAACAGCATCAAGTTTTTGCTCCGGGCAGATTATGATTACCTCACTTTTACCTTTGAATACTTCATTCAAGAGTTTAGAGGCTGAAATGCCATGCTCGGAGAGCGCGCCGGCCACAACTTCCGCTGAGTCGGCGCGCAGGTTTTTAAGAACCAATTTAGGCATTACTGAGTTATGATAGTCGGGGTTATAAATATAAGAAGCTCAGTGTTTATATTCTGGAATCTCTCCTGACCAAGTAGATACTTAAGAAGCGGGACTCTCACAAGACCCGGTACGCCCTCCACAGTTGTATTATCCTGATTGTCAATGACTCCACCAAGTACAACAGTTTGTCCGTTTTCAACAATAATCTTGGTGTTAATCTCTTTTTTGTTAATTGCAGGACCGGTCGCAGTTTGAGCACCTATTGTATCGCGGGTTATTTTAACATCTATTAATATCCTGCCGTCAGGGGATACAACAGGGGTGACATCCAGCTGCAAAACCACATCAACAAACTGAACGTTTGGCACCGCAGTACCACCACCTCCAACTGCAGCGGTTTGATAAGGTACCTGCGTTCCCTGTCTTATAACCGCCTTTTGTCCGTTTATGGTAACAACTGTTGGCTTTGCCAGACTACGTGCTTTATTAACTCTCTCAAGGGCGGATAGTCTTAAATTCAAAGCGTTTAAAATACCGCGCTGATATGTCAAAGTAACAACTCCACCAACAGCTGGCGAAAGTCCTGGAGTCGGAGATAGCGGAGCTCCTATTGAAGCATTAGAGGCAACCCCACCAGAGACAAATTGTGGCAATGTTGCCTGAGATAGCAAAGCGTTCCAGTTAATCCCAAGCTCGCGAAGACCCTCTTCACGAATCTCCATTATTCTGGCTTCTATTGAAACTCTAACTGGACTTTCGCTTATGTAGTCTTTGAATCTATCGCGGATTGTCTCGATAACATCAGGGTAGTCTGTTATCATAACCGCGTTAAACTCCTTGATGATGGGCGTTGGGGCTCTAACTTGCTGTTGCTGTTGCTGCTGCTGAGGTTGTTGCCCCTGTTGTTGGTTTTGAGGAGCTGCAGGAGTCACTACAGGGTCTAGCAATGCACCACCGCTTAAAATCATGCTTGCTTCAGAACGCAGTGGTTCTGTCATTTTTATGAATTCGTCAGGGCTTATGTATTTAAGATAGAAGATTTTGGTAACTGGCTTTCGCTCAACCGGTGTGGAAGTAAGAAAAGGCTCCAGGGCTTTTGCATAGGCATTTAGATTATCTACAGTATCAGTAATAACAAGAGCAGAGAACGAGTAAACTTTGGATATAACAGTCTCTGGCTTTGTGAGGAGTTTTATCCTGCGCTCTGCCTCATCCGGGGTTATGTATCGAAGGTAGTAAACCCTTGTCTGGCGTTGCTCTCTATCTGAGGGTGCTATGGTTTCAGCCAGTTTTCTATAGTCTTTGAATATAGGCTCAAGCCTCTTGATAACAGATTCTTCGTCTCTTACAGTTACGACCTTTAGAGTTTTATCAACTATAATCTCCGCTGAAGGGCTTACATTCATCTTTAAATATTGCAATAGCTCATCAACCTGTTTATTCTCAAGTCCAGCAAGACTAAAGGATAACTGGCTGGCTTTTGTTATTTTAAACACTCTGCCCTCGGCAGGGACTGCTATGAGACCATACTCTTTAAGCACCAGGTTAAAAACCTCACCTACGGGTACTGGCTTAACGATGCTGACAGTTATGGTTTTTTGCAAATCAGGAGCTATAGCAGGGTCAAAAATAACACTCATTGAGGCGGATTCAGCAAGCGCTTTCAGAACTGTTTCTAACTTGACATTCTCAAACCTCATTTCGCGCACGGTTTGCGCCGGAGCGTAGACAAAAAAGAGCAAAATCAAAACCATAAAAAGGCCCTTCATCGCCTCTGACCTCCTTCCTCTGCTTTTTTGAGCATAGGCTTTGAATCTACTTTAAGCGTTTTAACAGAACCATCTTTGCCCTCTACCACGGCATAGTTTTCCACTTTTCCATCTTTTTCTAGAACTATATAGCCAACAAGGCCCTCCAAGCTCTTAAAAGGTTGCTGCGCAAAAACGAAATATGCAAAGCATAAAATAACCAAGAACTTCATCACCCGCCCTCCTTAAATATTAGGTATATAACCATCTCACCCCTTATTATATCAGCACCATCAGGTGAGAGGGTCAAGGAAGCAGGGTAAGAGACAACCCCTTCATCCTTCATAAGTTTTAAAAATCTATTAACATTATCATACCTACCTTGGATATTCATCCTGACTTCAGAGCGTAAAAGAGTCACTACATTTGGAGGAGGAGCCTGGGGTTGATTTTGGGCCTTTTGCTGACCCTGAGGTTGCTGTTGCTGTTCTGGAGGGGGGATTTCTTTGACCAGTTTCTCGCCAGTAGCTGTATTTTCAACCTGGAAATATGCCTTTTGAGGTTGTGATATTTGAAGAATGTTTAGGGTAATGCCACTCTTTTTCCCTACAACTCCTATGTTTCTTATAACCTTTGAAAGCTGGTTTGAAGAGGGTAACTCCCCGACGATGCTCTCTAGCTCTATCCTCTTTTGAGAGAGCAAAGAGTCAAACTGTTGAAGGTCGGATTTTAATTTTTCTATGTTTTTTCTGTCCACAGACCTTTGTAGGTTCATTACTTCAGATTCTAGATTTTTTAGCTCTGATTTTTTACGATCAACTTCCTGTTTAAGCGGGCTCACCAGCTGGAGCCATATAAGACCAGGTATAAATAGCCCTATCAAAATTATGAGGGTATAAATCTGCCACTTTGGAAGTGCAGAGAACTGCTCTTTAATGTTTGTCATTTGTTAAACCCCCTAAACTCTGCGAATTTACTTTGGTCGTAAAGTATTCAAAACCAGCCTGGTTGACTTTTCTCTCTATCTGCCCCATAAACACGCTCTTTCTTGCATCTTCTATTTTCTTTCCATAGTTGCTAAGAGTTTCAAAACTTAAAGAATTTAGCTCAAACTCAACACTCATAGAGGCATCATTTAAGTTTATACTTTGCCGATAGGCGTTGATCCATGCATCACTTGGCAATGTTTTTGTGTAGAACTCCAAACCAGACGAAAAGCGCGGATAGTAATCCTTCATCCCAAGGACCACATCCCTAACAGTGTCAAGTCTTTCTATTTCTACCTTGATAGCTGCAATTTGCTGCTCAAGTAGCTGTTTTTCTTGCAAAACTTTTTGCTGCTGCTGTTGCAAGGCTTGCTTTTTTGTTTGTAACTCTGCAATTTGCTGCTCTATTTTTTTCTTTTGAGATTGCAGGTCGTTATAGTAAAATAGAAGACCTCCAACAACGATAGCAAAAAATACGCCAATTAGGGCATACTGGAATGTATCTTTGAATTTGATTTCGATCGCAGGAGCTGTTTGAGACGCTATAGCCTTTGACGCTTTCTGACTTTTTAAAAGGTTAATTTTTATCATTTTTCAAGCCCCCTTAGACATAGAGAGTATGGAATAAACATCTTTCCACGAAACCCTTGAGGAACAGCTTCCGGCTCAAGGATACCAAGAATCGAAAGGTTTTGCATAAAACTATCAAGCAAGCTATCGTAGTCAATTACTGGTCCTGCCAAATAAAAGCTCCTTATGTCATTAAGCGTGGCTATGTTTCTAACTTCTGCAAAAAAGCTCTCCAGGAGTTCTATGTCATCGTTTATGATGTGCTCTTGCATATTAAAATGGAAGAAGTAGTGCGTTATATTTCCAGCCGAATAGCCAACTAGCAGTGCGTATGTTTCATCTACATAAAGGACAGCAAATGGGTCTGGAACCTTCTCTTCAAGACAAAAATTTACTATGCTAACTATTTCATAATCCAGAATTTGCAACCTTAGACCACTTGAAACCAAAAGATTTTGAAGTTCATCCGCAGTGGTTTTTCTAGTCATTACCAAAATTGCAGGTAATTTTCCATCAGATTTTGGAACATTATCCAGATAAACATCATACAGCATCTCTTCTTTTGTTGTACTTAACTCAATCTTTACCCAATTCTGGATGGCATCCTGAAGGTCTTTTTTGGAGAGCGTTGGTGGATAGCGTTTTACCTTCAGTAGCGCGTCGTTTACACCAAGGCATCCAACTGTATCTTTACCACTTAGCCCAGAACCTATTACAATCTCCCTTAAGATGTCTGACTTTGTCTGCGGAGTTATTTCTTTTTCTACAGGCTCTTTTAAAACCTTTTTATCTTTGTCGATTTCAACGATCCTAACCCTGCTATCGGTTATATGAACACCGACCACGCTCTTTGGGCTGGATGTTCTTTTAAACATTGGATTCCTCCTTTTTTTTCTCAGCTTCGCTTATATAAAGCAGTGTCTTTAGAACCGAGTCCGGGTTTAGAGATATAGAGTCAATACCCTCCTGGACAAGAAAATGCGCAAGTTCAGGGAAATCAGATGGACCCTGACCACATATCCCCACCTTCTTACCGTTTGCGTGTGCGGCTCTTATGAGCTCTGATAAAAGACGCTTCACAGCCTCGCTCCTCTCATCGTAAAGATGAGCAACAAGAGCTGAATCTCTATCAAGACCCAGTGCAAGCTGGGTTAGGTCATTAGAGCCTATGGAAAAGCCGTCGAATATCTGGGCGAATTTATCCGCAAGGATTACATTACTTGGCAATTCTGCCATTACATAGACTTCTAATCCGTTTTCACCTCTTTTCAGACCAAACCCCTCCATCACCTCCAGCACTTTTAGACCCTCCTCCGGCGTTCTGCAAAATGGTATCATAACCTTGGTATTTGTCAAGCCCATTTTGTTTCTAACTCGCAAAATAGCCTTACACTCAAGACCAAAAGCCTCTCTATAGGCGTCAGAGTAATACCTAGAGGCTCCTCTCCATCCTATCATCGGATTTTCCTCTTCGGGCTCAAATAGCTCACCACCTAGAAGACCTCTATACTCATTAGACTTAAAGTCCGAAAACCTAACTATTACAGGATTTGGGAAAAATGCAGAGGCTATCTTGGCTATACCGTAGGATAGTCTCTTGACAAAATAGCTCGTTTTGTCATCGTATCCAGCAGTTAAAGCATCAGCTTCTTCAATGATTTGTGATAAATTGACGCTTATTTTGTCCTTGCCCTTTGCAAGTTTATTTGACAAAGATGGCGAGGCAAACCTGTATATATGACTCATTAGACAAAAACCCCTGGAGTCTAACAGTCCAGAGCGCCTAATTTCCTTCTCAAGGAGTTTAATATCCTCGTAATAGAGCAATAAAAGTGGATGTATGCGAATGTAGTTCGCTATTATGAACTCTTCTCTTGCAAGACCAACTCCGTCATTGGGTATAGTTGCGTATTTAAAAGCAGACTCAGGGTTGCCTACATTCATCATAATTTTAGTCCTGGGGCGAGGTATCTGACTGAGATCAACTGTGTCTACTTTGTAGGGCACTGCCCCATCATAAACATAGCCTACTTCACCCTCTGCGCATGAGATCGTAATTTCCTGATTTTCACGAATGGTCTCTGTAGCGCTATGAGTGCCTACGATTGCGGGAATCCCGAGCTCTCTGGCAACTATCGCAGCGTGCGCGGTTCTGCCCCCTCTGTTTGTGATAATCCCGGACGCTTTTTTCATAATAGGTTCCCAGTCAGGATCAGTTATGTCCGTTATTAAAATATCCCCTTCTTGAAAGTCCAGAGCATCTTTTATATCATGAACAATTCTCGCCCTTCCGTGAGCGATCTTATCCCCGACTGCTATACCAGATAGGATTCTAAACCTGGAGCGCTCCTCTTCGCCCTGCAAAAACCTGTAAATTTTGAGCTCCTGAGAGCTCTTTCTAGAATGCACTGTCTCGGGTCTTGCCTGAACTATATATAACTCTCCATCGTTTCCGTCCTTTGCCCATTCTATGTCCATGGGCATCCAGCATCCGTTAAGGTTTGAATAGTATTCTTCTATCATTATTGCCCACTGGGCGAGCTTTAAGATATCGTTGTCATTTAAAGTAAAAAGATGTTGTTCTGTTTGTGGAACATTTACCAATTTTGTTCGCTCTGCACCGGTTCCGTAGATGATTTTTCTATCCTTTCTGCCAAGTTTTTTCTCAATAATTGCAGAGTAACCAAGTTTTAGTGTGGGCTTAAAAACAACATACTCATCAGGAGTTACCATTCCCTGAACCAGGAGCTCCCCAAGACCGTAGATTGCGTTTATAACAACCACATCTTTAAAACCGCTCTCTGTATCGAGCGTAAACATCACGCCTGACACACTTAAATCCGAGCGCACCATTTTCTGAATGCCCATTGCTATGCCAATTTTGAAATGGTCATAGCCTCTACTGTGGCGATAAGATATTGCCCTATCTGTAAATAGAGAAGCAAAGCCGTTTTTAACGGCAGTCAGGACATTTTCTGCACCTACTACATTCAGGTATGTCTCTTGCTGACCTGCAAAAGAAGCATCCGGCAAATCCTCGGCAGTTGCTGAAGACCTCACTGCAGTATCCACAGCAAAGGAGTTATAGCGCCTTGAAAGCTCTGAATAATAAGACCTTATCCCTTCTTCTATGTGAGGCGGAAATTCTCCACCTTTTATGAGCTCTCTTATGAGATGACCTCTTCTTGCAAGCTCTTTAACATCTGCAGGGTTTAGGTCATTTAGAATCTTTGCAATCTCGCTCTCAAGGCGATTGTACTTTAAAAACTCTCTATAGACCTCAGAAGTTACAACAAAACCGTAAGGTATGTTAACCCCAGCCTTTGAGAGAGACCTTATCATCTCCCCAAGGGAGCCGTTTTTACCACCAACTAGCGGTATGTCTTTGACAGACACCTCATCAAGCCACACCAGATACCTCACGCTCATCTTTTCCTCCTCACAGTTTTGAAAAATCACCAAAGTGGTCAAAAAGCCCCCTAATCAAAGTCAGCAAAGATAGCCGGTTGGTCCTGACCTCCTCTCTTGGGTCATTTACCAAAACCTCGTCAAAAAATCGCGAAAGCAAAGGCTCAAGATAAGTCAGCTCTGAAGCTTTGGCAGGGGCAAAACCATTTAAAAATTCGCACAATTCCCTCTCTATCTCTTTTTCAAAAAGGGAAGGGTCTAAAACCTTGGCTCTAAAGCCCTGAGGGATGATTTTGCTGATTCTTCTATATAGCTCTATGAGCTTATACAGCTCATCAGAGTCTTTTAAATAGAGGAGCTCTCTGGCGCGTTTGAAAGCCCTTGAAGGATAGAGTGCATCAACCCCCTCGATGCTAAAACGGGCAACATCTACACCCAGGCGCTCTAAATAAGCTTCGAGTCTTTGGCGCATAAACTCTTCAAACCCTTCGGGAATCTCTCCAAGCTCCCTTAGGTTAATATCAAGACCAAATCCATCCAAGACTGCATAAATTCCATATGCAAGCCTTTTCATCCCATAAGGGTCAGAGCTCGCTCCGGGGCGCTCTCCAGCTTTAAATAACTCAACCAGAGTATCAAATTTATCAACTATAGACAAAGCCGCGCTTACGCGCAAGGAAGGAAGAGAATCCTGAGTAGATATAGGTTTGTAATGCTCCTCTATGGCAAGGGCGACATTGGGGTTTATACCGCTCTTTAGAGCATAAATGTGGCCCATATAACCCTGGAGCTCTTCAAACTCCTTTACCATACTGGTAAGGAGGTCAACTTTACATAAGCTTATGGCAAGAAGTAATTCCTGTTGCTCTATTTCAGAAAGCTCGTTTTTGAAGATATTTGACATTTTTTCGAGTCTTTTAACCTTATCAAGCATCGTGCCAGCCTTTGGATGCAGTAAAATCTGGTCCAAAAGCGGCAATAAATCCTGTAGCGATAGCTTCAAATCCTCTCTATAGAAAAACAGAGCATCTTTTAACCTTGCCCTGACTACTTTTATATAACCTTCCTGAACCTTTGAAGAAACGGGACTGTTACTGACTGCAATAAAGTAAGGCAATAATCCATCAGAATTTTTTACACAGAAAAACCGCTGATGATGGGCAAGAACAGTCATAATAACCCTTTCGGGGAGCTCTAAAAACTCTCTATCAATTGGTAAAAGACTCAGATAGGGACTTTCAACCAGATTTGCAACTTCAATGTCAAGACCTTCAGGAAAATAGGGCTCTCCTCCAACAGAACCGGCAAGAGCAAAGAGTTCTTCTCTTATATAATTAAGACGCTTTGATTGATCCAGAATAATTCCAAAAGACTCCAGCAGCTTAAAATACTCCTTGGCACTCCTTACTTCCACAGGCTCAAAATACAGGCGATGAGGGTAAGTTTTTAGCCCGGATTTAAGCCCCGCTAGCTCTAACTGAAGCTCTTTGTCAGAAGATAGGGCCAAAACCCATCTGATGGGTCTTATGAACCTAAATCCAGACTCATTCCAGACCATAGAACGCTCTACTGGAGCTTTAAGTAGCAAACTCTCAAGCGACTTTGAGAGTTTTTCCATAGGGGGTTCTTCATAAGATACCTGTGTAACAGAGGCGTAAACTCCGCCCCCTTTTTCAAAGGGTTTTACATCCTCAAGACGCGCGCCAGCGCGCTCTAAGAAAGAAAGAAGAGCTTTTGTGGGACCAAGGTCATTAAAGGCATTGCACATAGGAGGTCCTAGGATTGTTTTTTCTACTCTCTTTGGGGCATTATCAAATTCCTGAAAGTAAATAACTATGCGCCTTGGGGTATAGAAAACTTCGCACTCTTGATTAATAAGGTCTTTGATAGAGCGCTTTAGATGATTTGCAACTACATCAGCAGCCCAGGCGGGGAGCTCTTCCATCCCGAGCTCTATCAAAAGCTCACTCATCAAAGCCCCTCTATCATGAGCTTTGCAACATTTGCAAGATAGCTATCTGGCTCAATTTTTAACACTTCTTCAAGAGTTTGTCTGGCACTTTGTTTGTCACCAAGGAGAATAAAAGCCTGGGCTTTGAGGAGTAGAGAGCTTTGATAGTTAAAGCTATCGCGCCTTATAGTATTTAAAATATCAAGTGCTTCTTTAGGTTTATTTTGAGAAAGCAGGTAAAAAGCTCTTCTCTCCAGATAAATAGAGCGAAGCTCGCCATCATATAAGTCATTAAGAACAACAGAGGGGTCTTCGGACTTATTTAGCAAAAGTCTGTAGGAGTTTATAAGAGCTCTGAAGGTTTTCTGCTGAAGTTTTAAAGTGGATATTTCCTCCAGAGCTTTGTCTTTATTTTCTTTCCTAACTGCCTGAGATATACGAAACTCAAGGTAAGAAGCTCTCTGCAGGTTATTTTCCCGAATATGCCTGTATGTTAAAAAAGAAGCAACCACCATCACAGGCAGGACAAACACGAGGGCAATTAGAAAATAAAGCCTCATTAAGTGAAATTATACCTCTGCGAGAGTGCTTTTTTGAAACATCGAGCGAATGTCTGAGAGCAAAGCTCCCGCAACAAAAACCGAGGAAAAAGTGCCTACAATAACACCGACTACAAAAGCAAACATAATATTTGAAAGTGCTGGACCGCCGAATATGAAAAGACTTAAAGAGACCACAAATGTGGTAACCGAGGTCATAATAGTTCTTGAAAGCGTCTGATTAACGGATAAATCTACCAAAGCTTGCAACGATGTTGCCTTTCTTATGCGGAGGTTTTCGCGAATTCTGTCAAATATAACGACAGTGTCTGTTACTGAATAACCAGCGACTATCAATAGAGCCGCTATAACATCTAAATTTATCTCCCTAAAAGAGATAGAATAAGCTCCTAAAACTATTATAACATCGTGAAGTAATGCCACTATAGCACTGAGTGCCCAAAGAGGTTGATAACGATATGCAAGGTATAGCAATATACCAAGCAATGCAAAAAAGATTGCAAATGCTGCTTTTTTGCGAAGCTCAGAGGTAACCACCGGACCAATTGATTCAAAGCGCAAAACCTCGAACCTACCAAGCTTTGAAAGAACGGATCTTACTGACTCTGGGTCCTGCCCAGGAGATAGCTTGACAAGAACGCTGGAGCCAGATTCCTGAAGTTGAAAGCCTGAGATTTTACCCTCTTCAAGAGCTCTTCTTATACTTGAGAGCCCTGGG
>JBCNVD010000032.1:0-23473 GCA_039630345.1 Aquificaceae bacterium | reverse complement strand
TTTCCTCGCTTCTTAGACCAGCCAAATATTTCAAGCCCTACTACCTCACCCTTTTGGCTGTAGTCCACTACTATACCTGATCCCTCAATATACTCACTCTCATAAACAGGTTCTTCCTTGAATGTAATAAGAAGCGTGTCTGTGTCTTCGTAATACCTTATCCGCACAATCCTTTCCTCCTCAAAGTTCTATCAAAGTAAGCAGTTATAAGTATTAATTTATTTCCTTCTTGTTCTACTACTACCTTCAAGCATCTTTCCCCCACTCGTTTCAAATGCCATTTTCTGTTAGGAAAGTCAGGGTCATCCAACACCAAATCAGGGTTAACAACATACTCCACTATTTGGCTTTCCATAAATGTCTTCCTTTCTTCCCACTTGTCCTTGAAGTGTTGAGTGAGATTTACTCGCACTTCCATGATAAAGCAGTTTTCTCAAAATTTTAACTTTTGGGTTTCTACCTAGGCTCCTATCAGAGCTCTGAGCTTTCCATTATGCTTTACAAAGCTTCCCACTACAAGTCTCATTATACAGGCTGAGAAAGAAAAAGACTTAAAGAAGAACTCAGATAGATTAGAAGAGTAAAGACGAGCAGATAGAGTTCTCCTTTCGCGAAAAGTCGTCACAGTGTTTGAAGTCTTCCCCATAGTCTTGCGTAAAGGATATAGGCATTCTTCTATAGATAGCCCGTTTGTTATGGATATAATACAAAGTTCTGACCGCCCTTTCTAAGCTCCTATTCCTTGCGGTAAGTGTCGTAGTGATAGGTAATGTATTCCCTCTTGTACCAGTACTCCTTCCTGAGTCGCTTATATTCCTCCGTCAATGCATCCAGACAATCCTCTTCTCTTAGTGGTTGTACTTCAGGGCGGAAATTACGGCAAGTCTCGCTTGCTTCAGGTTTTGGTAGGCTGTTCTCTTCGTCCTACTTTCTCTCATGTCCTTATCCTTGCCTTTCCTTGTCTTCCATACAGGACTTGTAACGTTTGCCTCGTATAACCTCTTCAGAACGTTCCAATATAAACGCCCAAGATTATTTACCTGCCCCATATAAAGCTAAAACTTGTCAACTACTTTGCTTACACAGATAAGCTAAAGGGTCGGTAGGTATCTTTCCACCTGATAGCCTATATTCCACCGAGCTCTTAAACTCGTAATCCAATCTCCATCTTGTTGGCATTATTCTACCTAAGCTCTCTATCTGTTTCTTCAGCTCCGAAGTTTTTGTTATGTATAGAGGCATTTTCTTGAGACTCTTAGGTCTCAGAGGTGGTCTCCATCCTCTCAAGCTTACTTTTGTTTCTGCCCAGTTGTGGACGCTTGTTTCTTCTCCTGTGCCCTGAGGTCTTAGCTTCGTGGGTTTTTATTCCTTCTCCTTCTCAAAGAAACGCTCGGAGACTTCCTTTGAAGTGCTGTATGAAAGTCTCTGTGCCCCTTTGCCTATAAGAGTTGACTTTCAAAAGATGGACTTTCCTGTTGCCTCTATACTTGCATATTTTAGATAAGCTTCTCTTTTTCTCATACTTTGACTTTTAGCCTTAGTGTAATCTCTCAAGATATACAAAACCCTCTATCTCTGAAGTCCTTGTCTATCGAGGAGTTTACGACTTCTTGAGAAACCTTAGAAAAATATACAACAGGATTTTATGCCCTCCACTGTTAGAAACCCACAAAAATTGCAAGTTTGCAAAAATTTCTGCTCTGCCTTGTGCCTTAGGGCAGTGATTAACAATTTCCCGATATGTCTCGTTATATCCCTTTATATCCCGAAGAGTGTTGCGTTAGGATAATGGTAATTATATTAACAGCAGGGTAAGCTACAAATGCTATTGATACAAATTGACACAAGTCAAGTCATAGAGTAAAATATCGTCAAAAGCAGGAGGAAAGGCAGTTATGACTAATGACACAATAAAAGTCAGGGCTACAGAATACGCGCTAAGGGCTCAGGTGTCTTTAAACACTGTCAAAAACCGAATAAGGGCAGGGACATTAAAAGGGGCAAAGGAGTCAGACGGGATATGGTATGTATATCTATCTCAGGACGAGTGGGAGCATCTTTGCTCTATGGAAGAAAATCTCAAACAATCCAGACAATCGATTGAAAAAAACATCGAAGAGCTCAGGAGCAGTTTAGAGGGCAAGCTAATTGCCACATACATCAGTGCTCTTATGCAATCCCAGGAGCAAAAAGAGAAGCTACTTTATGAGCTCTCAAGTCTTCAGACTTTGCTTGCTCTAAAAGAGAGTGAGATTTTGATTTTGAAAAAAGAGCTAGAGAAGATAAAACAGGATTATTTAAGTCTTGAAAAAGAACTCGAAAAGAGCAAAGAGGAGAGCAAACAATTTGCCGAGCAAACAAGCTCTCTAAGTGAGAAGATAAAAAAACTCGAGCAAGCCCTTGAGAGGGCTGAGATAGAATGCCAGAAAAAGCTACTTGAGAAAGAGCAGGTTATTTTGGCAAAGGAACTTGAAATAGCAAAACTTAAGCAAGGGGAAAGCACTTAAATTAAAACTATGGAGCTTGAAGTTGAGCTGTGGCTTCGCTCTCTTTCAAAGAGCAAGAGCCAAAGAACCACGCTAACTTACCACAATGTCATCACTCACTTTCTTAAAGATACCGGCAAAGCGCCTCTTGATATAACATCCGCGGATATTTTTCTCTATGTTGACAGGTCTTCGGTCGGGGTCTCCTCGATGCTTACGCATCTATCCGCCATAAAGCACTTTTATACATTTTTGCAAAGAAGAGGTCTCTTTCCGAAGGAGAAGTTCTTTGAACTTCAGGATGCCATAGAGGAGGTCAGAGAAGAGCTTTTGCCAAGTAGACCTCTCAGGAAGCCAAAGGCATTAACACAGCAGGAAATAACCGCTATTTTAAAAGCGGTTGTAAACACAAGATACGAAAAGGTTTATAAAATCCTTCTAAGTTCCGGCATTAGACTTTCTGAATATGCAAGCTTGAGTAAAAATAGCTTTAAAAAACAAGGAGGGACTTACTGGCTACATTTAAGCGCTGAAGCAACCAAAAGAAAAAAAGAGAGAACCGTTCCTATAATACTCTCTGACAAAGAGCAAACTTATAGGCTTTATGAGCATCTTGATATCTGGCTTGAAAACTTCGAAGAAAACCTGAGCGTAAATCCGGGCTCTTTGCAGGTTTTTACAAACAGACTCTCAAGAAGGCTCGGGCTTGGCTTTTCTGTTCATAGTTTTAGACACACTTACATAACAAACTTAATAAACATGGGGTTTCCCGCAGAGGTTGTTAAAGAGCTCGCAGGTCATAGCAACATAAGAACGACCATAGATGTTTACTACAGATACAGTGAAGAAAGAGTTCGCGCAATAGTAGAGAGCTTTCTCTCGTGAAGATATTTGTTTTAACCATTTTTCCAAAGATGATAAGCGACTTTTGCGCCTATGGAATGGTGCAAAAGGCTATAAAAATAAAAGCTCTTGAGGTCTTTCCTGTAGATTTAAGAAAGTTTGATGAAAAATCTCAGGTTGATGACAAACCATTTGGGGGTCTTCCCGGTATGGTGATTAAGCCGGATGTGGTTTTTAAGGCAGTAAGATCCTTGCCTGAAAACACCCATATTATATTGCCACAGCCATGGGCAAGACATCTGGAGCAAAAAGACCTGATAAGTTTTAGTAAAATGCAAAACTTAGCAATTATTTGCGGAAGGTATCAGGGCCTTGATGAGAGGGTGCGAAAAATAGCAACTCAAGAACTCTCTTTGGGTAATTTTGTGCTTTCCGGGGGAGAAATATTTGCAATGACGATTATAGAAGGGGTTGCAAGACTGTTGCCAGATGTTTTATCCGAATATAGAAGTCTGGAAGAAGACTCTTTTAACAGATGGGTTGGTGCGCCTATTTACACCCGCCCGGCGATTTTTGAATCCATGAAAGTGCCAGAGGTTTTGCTCTCGGGAAACCACGGGCTGATAAAGCTCTGGATACTGTGGCAAAGGATTGACAGAACTCTCAAATATAGACCTCAGGATGTGCCTGAAAAACTATCTGCCCTTGAGAGCTCTATAATAGAGGCTTTAAAGAGGGGAGAGGAGTTTGAAAGCTGGTTTGAAGTTGAGGGGAGGAGATTCTTAAACGCGCGAAGCGCGGATTCTTGACAAATAAAAATAAAAAATTTAAAATATAGGGCTTTGCGAGGGTTTTTGAGATGATTCCCAGGCAGGCTTATGCGAATGTGGCTGATAATTCGGGCGCAAGGCGCGTTCAGATAGTTGGGATTCCTTATGCGCCAAGGCAGTATGCTACAGTTGGGGATGTGGTGGTTGTTAGCGTAAAGATAGCGACCCCAAATAGCCCTGCCAAGAAGGGGAAGGTCTATCGCGCTGTCGTTGTAAGGACGAAGAAGGAAGTCCCAAGGTCTGATGGGAGCTACATAAGATTTGACGACAATGCGGTCGTTTTGCTAAATCAATATGGAGAGCCTCTTGGGACCAGGATACTTGGTCCGATTGCCAGAGAGGTCAGAAACAGAGGCTTTACAAAGCTCGCTTCGCTTGCACCGGAGGTGGTCTAATGGCAAGCAAGATAGTGCGCGGGGACACAGTCATGGTAATGAGGGGAAAAGAAAAGGGAAAGACCGCAACGGTTTTAAAAGTCTTGCGTAAAGAGAACAGGGTTTTACTAAAAGACACTAATTTGGTGAAAAAGCACCTAAAGGCAATACCGAATGTTCGCGAGGGCGGTGTTTACGAAATAGAAGCGCCTGTTCATATAAGCAATGTTATGCTTGTTTGTCCTGAGTGTAAAAAGCCAACAAGGGTGGGCTTTAAGATAGTAGAAGAAGGCGGAGAGAAAGTAAAAGTCAGATTTTGCAAAAAATGTAATGAGATCATAGATAAAGTAAAGAGGCTAAAATGAGTGTAGCGGAGAAGCAAACCTCAAGGCTTTATGAAAAATACAAAAAAGAGGTAGTTCCACAGCTTGTAAACCGCTTTGGATACAAAAATCCAATGCAGGTGCCAAAAATTTTAAAAATTGTGGTGAATATGGGCGTTGGCGAGGCAGTTGGAGACATAAAGCAAATAGATAGAGCTCTTGAGGATATAAAAGCCATAACTGGACAGCATCCATCAATCAGAAGAGCGAAAAAGTCAGAAGCTGGCTTTAAGTTAAGAAGAGGTATGCCAGTTGGGCTAAAGGTGACTCTGAGGAAAGATAGAATGTGGAACTTTCTGGATAAGTTAATATCCGTTGCCTTGCCAAGGGTAAAGGACTTTAAGGGCTTAAATCCGCGCTCTTTTGACGGGAGAGGCAATTATGCCTTTGGTATAGCAGAGCAGATAGTCTTTCCAGAGATTGACTACGAAAAAGTAGACGCGGTGCGCGGAATGGACATTATCATAAACACAAGTGCCAAAACAGATGAGGAAGCCTTCTGGCTCCTTGTTTTGCTCGGGCTTCCTATTCGTAGCGCATGATGGAGGAATCAAATGCCTAGGAAAGCTAAGGTCGAGAAGGATTTAAAGCACTTTCCAAAGTTTGCTGTAAGACACAAAAACCGCTGTCCTATATGCGGAAGACCGAGGGGATATTTAAGACATTTTGGAATGTGCAGGTTATGTTTTAGAGACCTCGCCTTAAGAGGCGAAATTCCAGGAGTTAGAAAATCAAGCTGGTAGAGGAGAAAGGATATGGACCCGATTGCAGATATGTTTAGCGCCATCAAAAACGGAATCCAGAGAAGAAAAGAGAGCATCGAAATCCCATCTTCTAAGGTAAAAGAAGCTATTTTAGAGGTTTTAAAAAGAGAAGGCTTTATAGCAAATTATGAGAGGCTGGAGCGAAAAGTCGGAACCCAGCCTTTTGTAAGGATTAGTTTTAAATATTTGGATTCAAAACGCGAAAGAAGTGCAATTGAGGATATTCAAAGAGTCTCAAAGCCGGGAAGAAGGGTTTACAAACCAAAGCATCAGCTACCTTATGTAGAGAAAGGCTTCGGCATAGCTATAATTTCAACTGACTCAGGCATTGTGACAGACCACGAGGCAAGAAAGCTGGGAAAAGGCGGTGAGATAATAGCTTTTGTGAGGTAGGCTATGTCAAGACTTGCGAAAAAACCAATACCTATTCCAAAAGGGGTTAAGTTAAGTTTAAGCGGTCAAAAACTCCTGGCCGAAGGACCAAAGGGCAAGCTAGAGTTAGAGATTCACAAAGATATTACTTTGAATGTCTTGGATGGGCAAATAGAGCTAAAAAGACCCTCTGACACCCCTTTTCATAGAGCGATACATGGCACCATGGCTGCACTGGTTAAAAACACGCTAAAGGGTGTATCTGAAGGTTTTTCCCAGACCCTTGAGGTTGTTGGTCTTGGTTATAAAGTTGCTTTAAAGGGGCAAAATCTAGAGCTTAGCCTGGGATATTCACATCCCGTGGTTTTTGAAGTGCCAAAGGATGTAAAAGTTGAGGTGAAAGAAAACAAAATAACCATAAGCGGTATAGACAAAGAAAGAGTAGGGCAGGTTTGTGCCATTATAAGAGGTTTTAAAAAGCCAGACGCTTATAAAGGCAAGGGCATAAGATACGAAAACGAACAGCTAAAATTAAAACCCGGTAAGTCAGCGGGCAAGGGAGGAAAGGGCGGAAAAGGCAAAAAGTGAGGTAAAAAATGGCTAAGTTAAACAGACACCAAAAGAGAGAGAGAAGGCACTTAAGAATAAGGAAAAAAATATCTGGCTCTATGCAAAGACCCAGACTTTGCATCTATAGAAGCGCGCACAATTTCTACGCTCAGATAATAGACGACGAGAGTGGCAAAGTTCTTACCTCTGCATCAACCATAGATAAAGATTTTTCTAAGCTAGCCGGCAAAAGAGGCGGAAAGTCCATAGAGGATGTAAAAGTCCTTGCAAAACTTCTGGTAGAGAGGGCAAAGGGGATAGGACTTTCAAAGGTTGTTTTTGATAGAGGCGGGTTTTTATATCACGGGCGGATAAAGGCCTTTGCAGAGGCTTGCAGAGAGCTGGGACTTGAGTTTTAGGAGGCTTTAGATGGGCGGAGTATCTTTGGAGAAGCTAATAACTCAAAAAAGGCAAATGCAGGGCATAAATGAGCTCGACGAACAGCTGCAAATAGAAGAAAGACTCATTTATGCAAGGCGCACAACCAGGGTAACCAAGGGCGGTAAGCGCTTCTCTTTCAGTGCTCTTGTGATAGTAGGAGACAAGAGAGGCTTTGTAAGCGTAGGACTAGGAAAAGCAAGAGAAGTCCCCATAGCAATAGCAAAAGCCATAGAAGATGGCAAAAAGAAACTGATCAAAGTACCCATAGAAAACGGCACTGTTCCCCATGATGTAGTGGGAAGGTTTGGTCCAACAGCTGTCAAGGTTATGCCTGCAAGGAGAGGAACCGGTATAGTCGCAGGAGGAGCGGCAAAGCCCATATTTGAGCTGGCCGGGTATACCGATGTCCTTACCAAACTTCAAGGTAGCACAAACCCAAATAACGTCGTAAGGGCAGTTTTTGACGCGCTTTTAAAACTTCGCTCTCTCTCTCAGGTTGCAAAAGAGCGCTCTCTTGACCCTCAAGAGCTGCGCGCTAGATACAATCTTTATGCAAGAAACATTCAAATACCTTAAAAAGGTAAGAACATGAGGCTTAAATTAACTCTTATTAAAGGTCTTGCGGGCAAAAACGACGAGCAGGTCGCTGCACTAAAGAGCCTTGGACTTAAAAAAAGAGGTCAGAGTAAAATACTTGAGAATACCCCGCTTGTTTATGGTAATTTGGTGAAAGTTAAACATCTATTAAAGATAGAGGAGCTAAAAGATGCTTGAACAGCTCTTCCCAAAAGAGGGCTCTAGAAGAAAGAGAGTAAGGGTAGGCAGAGGCATAGGCTCAGGGCTTGGGAAAACCTGTGGCAAGGGGCACAAAGGTCAAAAGACCCGCTCCGGGGATAGAAAACTTCCCTCCTGGTTTGAAGGAGGCCAAACCCCATTGCATAAAAGGGTCCCAAAGCGGGGCTTTCGCCCAAGATTTAAGGAAAAATACAGCATCATAAACTTAAAAACTCTGGAAAAACTCTTCGAACCAGGGCAAGATATAACCCCCGAGGCTTTGCTCCAAAAAGGGCTTATCAAAAAGGGTAGAAAATTAAAAATCCTCGCCTTCGGCGAGATTAACAAGCCCCTGAAAGTAAAAGCCCACGCTTTTTCAAAAACTGCAGAGGAAAAAATAACCGCCGCAGGCGGCGTTGCGGAAATAATAAATGCTTGAGCATCTAAAACAGCTATTAGAGTCCAAGGACTTTAGAAAAAGGGCTATTTATACACTCTTTATGTTTGGCATTTACAGACTTGGGAGCCACATACCGCTTCCGGGGGTGGATGCAACTGCGCTTAGCGAGTTTTTCCAAAGTTTCCAGGGGACAGTCTTTTACCTTTATGACCTCTTTTCTGGCGGGAATTTAAGCAAAATGACGCTCTTTGCCCTTGGGATAATGCCCTATATATCCGCTTCAATTATGATGCAGCTACTAACTGTTGCAATACCGAGTTTGCAAAAACTCTATAAAGAAGAGGGTGATTATGGGAGGTATAAAATCAATGAATATACGAAATATCTAACCCTTTTTGTATCGCTTGTTCAGGCTCTTAGTATCACGCTCTGGCTTCAGGGACAGGTATCCCCAAAGGGCACCCCTCTGGTATCACATGGAGGGTTTTTGTTTGTCTTTACAGGCACTGTGGCTTTGGTTTCCTCTGCTATGTTTTTGATGTGGGTAGGCGACAGAATAACAGAGCGTGGGATTGGAAATGGTATGTCGATGCTTATATTTGCAGGTATAGTCGCAGGTTTTCCAAGCGCAGGCGTGAGAATTTATGAAATGCTCAAAAACGGCGATATATCGCCTTTTGCAGTCGCTGGAACTGTTATTTTTGTTATACTGGTGGTCTTAGGGGTAGTTTTCTTTCATGAAGCTGAAAGGAGAATCCCGATACAGTATCCAAGAAGACTCGTAGGAAGGCAGGAGGTGGTTCAATCTTCTAGTTATTTACCAATTAAGATAAATCCCGCCGGGGTTATACCGATAATATTCGCTCAATCTATGTTGATAATACCCTCAACTGTTCTTGGATTTTTCAAAAATCCCATTGCTGCTGCTATACACGATGCTTTTAATCCAACTACCATCCTATATAATGCCATCTTCGTGTTGTTGATTGCGTTTTTTACGTATTTTTATACTGCTGTTTTGATAAATCCGGTTGATGTTGCTGACAACCTTAAAAAGTCAGGGGCTTTTATACCGGGTGTTAGACCAGGAATCGACACGCAAAAGGGGCTTGAGCAAGTTCTTTCAAGGCTCTCTTTTGTTGGGGCAGTATTTTTATCCATCGTTGCAGTAGTTCCTATTTACTTTAGTCTCTGGCTAAACATACCTTTCTTCTTCGGGGGCACCACAGCGCTTATAGTGGTAGGGGTTGCTCTGGATACTTTAAATAAACTGGAAGCTCAGGCTATTCAGCAACGCTATAGCAAATACAGGAGAAAAGTAAGGTGATAGTCCTTTTTCTTGGACCTCCTGGCTCGGGCAAGGGCACTCAGGCAAAATTGCTTGAGAAAAACTGTGGTTATTTGCATATATCCACAGGAGACATACTCAGAAAAGCTTTACAGCAGGAAACCCCCATAGGTCAAAAGGCAAAAAAATTCGTCCTGAATGGAGAGCTAGTGCCAGATGATATTATGCTAAGTCTTATAGAAGAAACTTTAGGACCTAAAAAGGTGATAATAGACGGCTTTCCAAGGACACTCAACCAGGCAATTGGGCTAGAAGAAATTTTATCAAAGCGAGATCAAAACGTAGATATGGCTGTGTTTTTTGACGCACCTATGGAAAAGGTAATAAAGAGAATGAGCGGGAGATTAATCTGTAGCAGTTGCGGGGCAATATATCACGAAGAATACAAACCCCCAAAATCAGAAGGAGTATGCGATATTTGTGGAGGCAAACTCTATAAAAGAGCCGACGACAATCAAGAACTTGCAACAAAGCGATATCAAGTTTATAAAGAAGAGACCTTCCCTGTCATAGAATTTTACAAAAATAGAGGGAAGCTAATTATTCTTGACGCTTCAAAAGATGCTGATAGTTTACACACAGAACTAAAGAGGGCTCTGAATGGCTGTTGAGCTATATTCTTTTAAAGAAATAGAAAAAATAAAGCGCGCTTGCGATGTGGTAACAAATGTATTAAAAACAGTAAGCAAAGCGCTAAAGCCAGGAATAAGCGCATTAGAGCTTGATAAAATCGCAAGAGAAGAGACCAAAAAACTTGGTGCTAAACCAGCTTTTTTAAACTATAAACCTCCATTTAGCAACGATAGATTTCCTGCAAGTATTTGCGTATCCATAAACGAAGTGGTAGTTCACGGGGTTCCCAAAAAAGAACTTCTTGTAAAGGAGGGGGATTTGGTAAGCCTTGATTTTGGGGCAATATTTGAAGGTTATGCGGGGGATTCTGCTCTTACAATCGCCGTAGGCGAGATTTGTGAAGATAAAAAGAAACTTCTAAATGCAACAAAAGAAGCCCTTGAAGAAGCTGTCAGGGTTTGCACACCTGGAAACTGGGTGTCGGATATAGTTTATGCTATAGATAAGGTGGCAAGAAAGTATGGGGTTTACCCTCTGAAAAACCTTGGGGGTCATGGCATTGGTAGAAAGGTCCATGAAGAGCCTTTTGTGCCTAACCATGTTCAAACGCTTAAAGAGGAGGGCAAAGACTACAAGCTAAGGCAGGGGATGGTGCTTGCTATTGAGCCAATGTTGTCGCTTGGATCTGAAGACATAACTCACGACGGAGATATCTGGGCGGTAGTTACTGCTGATAAAAGCCCATCTGCACATTTTGAGTATGTAGTTGCTATAACAAAGTCTGGTCCAGTTGTGCTTACGGAGTTTTAAATGGGTAAGAAAAAAGACGGAGATAAGTTCAAAGAAAAGGGCATAGTAATAGAGGGAGAAGTCCTTGAGCCATTGCCAAATGCTACCTTCAGGGTCAAACTAGACACAGGACACGAGGTCCTTGCTCATGTATCTGGCAAGATGCGGGTGCACTTTATAAGGATTTTGCCAGGGGACAGGGTCAAGGTAGAGCTCTCTCCTTACGATTTAACAAGGGGCAGGATAGTTTATAGAGTATGATATAATTTTTATTTCCTGGAGGTTTGGATGAAGGTAAAGCCGTCAGTTAAGCCTATATGCGCAAAGTGCAAGGTAATAAGACGCAAAGGCAGGGTTATGGTCGTTTGCGAAAATCCAAAGCACAAACAGAGGCAAGGCAACTAAAATGGCAAGAATAGCAGGTGTTGACCTACCGGATAATAAAAAGCTCGAGATAGTTCTTACATACCTATACGGCATAGGACGCGCTCGCGCACTTGAGATTTGCCAAAAGACAGGAATCGCCCCAACCAAAAAGCTAGGCGAGCTATCACCGGAAGAGCTAAATCTGGTCAGGAAGTTCATAGAAACCAATTACATAGTCGAAAGCGACCTAAGAAGAGAAGTCAATATGAACATCAAAAAACTAATAGACATGGGATGCTATAGAGGTATAAGACATATAAAGGGCTTACCAGTAAGAGGTCAGCAGACAAAAACAAACTCAAGAACGCGCAAAGGTAAACGCAAAACCGTCGGGGGAACCAAGAAGAAAATAGTCAAATAAGGAGGAATTAATGGCAAGGAGAAAACAACAACCAAAGAAACAAAAACGCAATGTACCGCAAGGCATAGTTCACATCCTTAGCACATTTAACAACACGATAATATCAATAACAGACACGGCAGGCAATGTGATTGTTTGGGAAAGTGGAGGAACCGCTGGTTTTAAAGGTACCAGAAAAAGCACCCCATATGCGGCTCAGGTAGCAGCACAAAAAGCAGCAAAGCGTGCAGTCCAGGAATACGGTCTTCAGGAGGCAGAAGTGCGCATAAGAGGTGCAGGCGCCGGAAGAGAATCAGCTCTCAGAGCAATCCATGCAGCAGGAATAAAAATAACAGCCATTCGTGACCTTACTCCCATTCCGCATAATGGTTGCAGACCACCTGCAAAGAGGAGAGTATAAAAATGGGAAGATACCTAGGTCCCGCAATCAAAGTAGATAGGAGGCTGGGCGCTTCTGTATTTGGGAAATCCTCAAGCCCAAAGACATTAAGTAGAAGGGGTTTTCCCCCAGGACAGCACGGAAGAACAAAAGGAAGACGCAAAAAACTCACAGAGTTTGGTCTTCGCCTAGTAGAGAAGCAAAAGCTCAAATTTCTCTATGGAGGCTTAAGAGAGGGACAATTCCGCAGATACTTTTATGAAGCTTCCCGCTCAAAAGGCAACACAGGTCAGGTCCTTATAGAGCTTCTGGAAAGAAGGCTGGATAATGTAGTTTACAGACTTGGTTTTGCAAGCACGAGAAGACAGGCAAGACAGTTGGTATCCCACGGTCACTTTCTTGTAAATTCAAAACCAGTCGACATTCCATCATACAGAGTAAACAAAGGCGATATTATAGAGCTAAAGCAATCTTCAAGAGATATACCGCAGGTTTTATCAAACCTTGAGAGAATAAGCCCTAAAAGCATACCAGGCTGGTTAGAACTGGATAGAGAAAACTTCAAAGGTCGCGTGATTGATATACCAAGAGATGTCCAGCTTGAAGTGCCAATAAACCTGCAGTATATTATCGAGTTTTACTCAAGAGTTTAAGGAGGCGCTTTTATGCGTGAGTTTTTGTTTCCCTCTAAAGTCTATTGGGAAGAGAGGGGCAAGACTTATGGAAGATTGGTAGTTGAACCCCTTGAAAGAGGCTTTGGTACAACCATAGGAAATTCTCTAAGAAGAACCCTCTTATCAAGCGTTTATGGTTGTTCTGTAGTGGCTGTTAAGATATATGGAATTTACCACGAGTTTTCGCCAATAGATGGGGTCAAAGAAGATGCCCTCGAGATAATAGCAAACATAAAACAATTAAGGTTCAAAATGTCTTCAGGAGAGGTAGAGCTCCTTTACATAAATAAAAAAGGAGAAGGAATAGTAACAGCAAGCGATATAAGCCTGCCACCCTCTGTTGAGGTAGTAAACCCATCTCAAAAGCTATTTACAATAACAGACCCACAGAAGGAAGTTCATATAGAGATAAAACTCCAAAGAGGATTCGGGTATGTTCCGGTAGAAGAGTTTGAAACAATATCAGAGACAGGCTGGATAATGCTCGACGGCGATTTCTCGCCAGTTAGAAATGTCACATTCAGAGTTGAAAAAACACGCATAGAGAAAAGAAGCGACTATGACAAGTTAATACTCGAGCTAACAACAGATGGCAGTAAAACCCCGGAAGAGGCTATAAAAGAAGCAGTGGAAACTTTAAGTGCCAACATAAACGCTCTCAGGAACATATCTTTTGAACTGCCAATCTTTGAAGAGGTTATCACTTCAGACGAATTTATGGAAAAGCTATCTCTCCCTGTCGAAGAACTGGATATTTCTCAAAGAGCTCTAAATGCGCTTAAGCGCATGAGTATAAACACAATAGGGGATCTGGTTAAGCTCACAGAGGATGACTTAAAGACAACAAAAAGCGTTGGCAGAAAAGCAATAAACGAGATTCGCGAGGCTTTAAGACAACACGGTCTTCATCTAGGTATGGATGTAGAATCAAGGAGGTAGATAATGAGACACAGAGTAAAGAAAAAGCATTTTGATAGAACCAAAGAGCAAAGACTTGCACTCTATAGGTCCCTCGCAAGAGCAGTTATTTTATACGAACGCATAGAGACATCAACTCAAAGAGCAAAAGCAGTAAGACCCTTTATAGAGAGGTTAATATCCCTCTCGAAAAAGGGAGATTTATCATCAAGAAGATTGGCTCTTAAGATATTGCCTGACAGGAAGGTAATTAAAAAACTATTTGATGAAATAGGGCCAAGGTTTGAATCAAGAAACGGTGGCTACACAAGAATAATCAAGTTAGCCACAAAAAGACCAGGGGATGGATGTGAACTGGCCATCATTGAATTAATAGAGTGAATGGTTTTAAATGTTATAATAAACATTCTAATAATAGGGGCTGTAGTTTATTCTATTGGTTCTTGGTTTGAAGATTTCAGAAACAAAAGCTATTACAGAATACTGTCGAAGTTATATGAGCCTTTTTTCGAGGGAATAAGGAAAGTAGTCCCGCCGATAGGCGGGGTTGATATATCACCTGCTATTTTTATATTTTTGCTTGGTCTTTTAAAATTTACCCTAAGACCTTGAGACTTGACCAGATCCTAGTGGAGATGGGTCTTGCAGAGAGCAGGCAGAAAGCACAGGCTCTGGTAATGGCCAGGATGGTGTTAGTTGACGGAGAAACGGCTCAAAAGCCCGGGCAGAGAGTAAAACAAGGTCAGGAAATAAAAATAATCGAGCCTCTTAAATATGTATCAAGGGGAGGATTAAAGCTTGAAGGCGCGCTAAAGGAGTTTAAAATAGATGTAAAAGACCTGATTGCACTTGACATTGGCGCTTCAACAGGGGGATTTACGGATTGTCTTTTAAAAAGCGGTGCGAGGAAAGTTGTCGCGGTTGACGTAGGGAGAGGACAGCTTGATTATAAGTTAAGAAACGACAGCAGGGTTGTGTTGCTTGAAAAAACAGACGCAAGAAGCCTAAAGCCCGAGATGTTTGAAGAGCTTTTTGATTTAATGACAGTTGATGTTTCTTTTATATCAATCACGAAAATATTGGAAAATTTGGTGAAACTTTTAAAAGAAGATGCGGAAATGTTATTGCTGGTAAAACCACAATTTGAGCTATCACCGAAACATATTAAAAAAGGTATAGTCAAATCTGTAGAAGCCAGAAAGATGGCCGTTTTAAAGGTCGCTGAATTTGTTATAACACTTGGATATGAGGTTCTTGATGCAATCAAAGCCAGCCCTGCCGGTGCAAAGGGTAATGAGGAGTTTTTTCTGCGCTGCAGAAGAGGTAACCAGATTTTAGGTCTTGACAAAATACTGAGCAAACTTTTTTAAAATATGGTAAAATATCTAAAGGAGCGGAGGATGGATGTCAGGGAAAGAGCGTCTGAGCTATATAAAGAGTTTGCTTTAAAGCTTCTAGATTGTGGGACTTTTTTTGATGAATATTACAGGCTATTTCGAGAATTGAGAATAGGGGCGGATGACCTCTCAACACAATCCGCTTTGCTCAGAGTAGAGCATGCTTTTTTTATGCTTGTTATAGCAATGAATACGCTCAAAGAGCAACTTTCACTTATGGAAGTTGCATTTAAAAAGGAGGAAATCTAAAAATGAGTGCCAACTGTCTTTTGCTTGACAAAAGAAAGACGATGACTTCACTCCTTTCAGATATTTTTGTTGTAACAGGTCATAATCTTTTGGCAGCATTTGACGAAAAGATGGGTATTGACCTCTCAAAAAGAGGAGACCCTGAGATTCTAATTTTACCAATAGAAGATTTTAACTTTTGGTTAGAACTTATTAAAGCTGATATATTCGTGCTACCTATTTTTCTAGTTGAAACTTACGAAGATGGGGAGACGCTATTAAACCTTGGTCTTGGTCATGACAACTTTGAGGTATTGCCGTTTAATCCAATGGAACTTCTTGCTAAGGTCCATAGTCTTACCAGAAACTATATAAACCCAAAGGAACTTGCAGAAATAGGCGTACTCAATTTAATAATAAGGTTTTTGAAAAAAGGCACTAGCGCTTATATCAAAACAGTTGGCAAAGAGGGGGTTTGCACGGTTTATGTATCGGGTGGAAAAATCCTTGCAAGCGACTCCTCTCCAGATAACATAAAAAGAGTCTTCAGCACTCAGGAAGAGGTTTATATGCAGCAGGCGGATGAGAATTCTCCTAAAAACTTAGGACACGAGTTTAAGACAAACTGGGACTTCTTCCTAAGTGTATTAGAAAAGCTACCTTCGGAGGAAAAACCTGAAAAAGTAGCAGTTCAAGCTGAAGAGATGGCGGAAACGCCTGCTGTTACGATTAACTTGGATGAACCCATATTGTTGTCTGAGGGTGCATACTGGATTGGACTAGCAGACGAAACATCTATATATCAGAAAAACTCGTACCTTTGTATCTTTCACAAAGACGAGACAAAAGTGCCAATTATGATTAATCCACCTTCTCTAGCAGGGTATATGCACATAAAACCAAAAATAGAGAAGATAGTAGGCGATATTTCCAATCTCAGAGCTCTGGTAGTGTTTGGCATAGAACCGGAAGAATACGGGGGCATATTAAAGCTTTTACAGGCTAACAACAAGATGTTTGTGATAACTTCTTTGACCCTTGCCACCAAGCTATGGTCTCTTGGCATTCCCATGGGCAGGATAAGACCTATAGAGAGCTTCCCCTCGGGTAGATTAAAACTAGCAACAGGGCATTCTCTGGAATTTCAGAGAATAGACTTTGCTCCATCTCCAGGGTCTTTTTACATGCATGATACATCCAGCGGTTTAGTTTTTACAGGGAGATTTATGAGCTCTTTAACGCTCGCAAGCGAGCTAAACCCCACAGCCAGCACAAAATTTGAACATTTAGAGCTATACACAGGGCTTTCTATGCCATCTTATGAAGCTCTCAAAGCAGCGATAAATAAAATAGAGAGGATAAAACCCAAAGGAATATATCCGCTACACGGAAATCCAATAACTTCTGATTTAGAAGAAGCTCTGGAGAGACTCAAATCTGTGAGGTTGCTTACCGGAAGCATTGAAATAACAGACTCCATAGCAGTTGATGTTGTGTCTGGAATTTTAAAATCTGCAAAGAGTATAGTTACTCCAGAAGAGATGGAGAATGTAATTAACTTTCTCTCTCAATTTGCGTTTTTGGAAGAGGACAAGGTAGTTGAGAGTTTTGTAGACTCAAAGACCCTGCCGGGACTTGCCATATACGCACTTCACTTTGCAAAAGTTAAACCACAGGCAATAAGAGAGGCCTACAGACATATGTATCTTGCTGAATTGCCGGGTATTAGCATCTAAATAGGCTTTCCTATACGGCTTGGTCTTGGGTTTAAGATAGCGCTAAAGAGCTGTTTAAGACCTGCGAGGATGGTTAGCGAATTGACATCCCCTGCATTGAGAGAGGGGGTTTTGCCTGAGAAGTATATGATAAAGGCTTTACCTACTATGTTTTCTCTTGGTACAAAGCCCCAGAATCTGCTATCTTCACTGTTGTCCCTGCTATCGCCCATTACAAAATAGTGCTCCGGAGGTACAGTTGCGTTAAAGCCAGGGCGCATCAAATCAGCTTCCTGTATGTAAGCAGTTTGATGGGTAAAACCATCTGGCAGGGTCTCTTTGTAAATTATGCGGGTCATGCCGCTATATTCCTCTTTGCCAATAGGTTTTATTTCAACTCTTTTGCCGTTGATAAAAATGTCCTGACCGTTTATGTATATGTGGTCACCTGGCATGCCGATTATACGCTTGATATAGTCAAATTCTGGATTGGTGGGGGCTTTGAAAACTATTATGTCACCCCTTCTTGGTTCTGTTAGCCTGTAGATGAGCTTATTAACCAGTATGAAATCACCCACAAGCAAGGTAGGCTCCATGGAGCCAGAGGGGATGTTATAAGCCTGAAAGAGAAAGGTTCTTACCAAAAGAACAAGAGAGACAACTATTACAAGCTCTTTTAAAAAACCTCTTAACCGCACAGTGAAGGATTATAAGCGCTTCTTAGCTGACCGCAGGCACCGAAAATCTCTGTTCCTTTGCTAAAGCGGATATGAGTCGCTATTTTGTGAGATTTTAAAACTTCCTGAAAGGCAAGGATTCGCTTTAGCGGTGGTCTTTTAAAGCATGATCCCGGCTCTTCATTATAGGGGATTAAATTGACCTTAAACTTGTGAGGTTTTTTAAGAACATAGGGCAATAGCTGACTGGCGTGTTCTAGAGAGTCGTTGAGGTCTTTTATAAGCACATACTCTAACATGATTCTCCTGCCTTTGGATAAAGGATACTCATAAAGGGTTTTAAAAAGCTCATCCAGAGTGTTGGTTTGGCTAATTGGCATAAGTTCAAGTCTCAAGGACTGAGTTGGGGCATTTATAGAAACTGCAAGATTGAGCTCTCGCATCAACGGGTCAGAAGCCATCTTTTTAATCTGGGCTATCAAACCACTTGTTGATATGCTGACTCTTCGCTTTGATAGATCAAGACCCCAGCTACTTACCATAATCCGGGCGGACTTTCTAACGCTTTCATAATTCGCAAGTGGCTCTCCCATACCCATAAAGACGACATTTCTTATTCTGTGACCTGTGAGGATACTTACCTGCATATATTGCTCTAGTATTTCGTCAGGGTCAAGGTTTCTTAAAAGTCCATCTTTTGCAGTTGAACAAAAACGGCAACCGACCGCACAACCAACCTGCGAAGAGACACACAGAGTAAGATGGTCTTTTTCAAAAATAAGGACTGACTCTATCTTTAGACCATCCTTGGTTTTAAAAAGAAACTTGATTGCATCTTCGGCTTTGAGAGTGTCTATAAGTTCCAGATTCCAGAAGCTATAGATTGAGGAGAGTTCTTTCCTTAGAGTTTTTGGTAGGTTTGACATCTTTTCAAAGTCTGTTTCAAAACGCTTGTAGACCCAGCCAAGGAGCTGGTCGGCCCTGTAGGGTTCCTTTTCAAAATCTTTTCTGAGTTCTTCGCGTGTAAGACCAAAAAAGCGCTTCATCCCAATCTAAAGAATATAATGTAGGATATGTCCGGTCATGAGCTAAGAGAGTCGTTCCTGAGCTTTTTCTCAAGCAAATCCCACAAAAGGCTTAAATCAGCAAGTCTTATACCACACACAGACAAGACTTTGCTCTTTGTAAATGCAGGGATGGTGCCTTTTAAAAACTTCTTTCTGGGGCTTGAGATACCCCCAGATTCTAAGATTGCATCCTGTCAAAAGTGCCTGAGGGTTTCAGGAAAGCACAACGACCTTGAAAGTGTTGGGAAAACCTCAAGGCATCACACATTTTTTGAGATGCTTGGGAATTTCTCCTTTGGGGATTACTTTAAGGAAAAGGCTATAGAGCTGGCCTGGGAGTTTCTAACCTGTGAGCTAAAAATAGACCAAAGGAGGCTATTTGTAAGTGTTTATAAAGAAGACGAGGAAGCTTACAAAATCTGGAGAGAGAAAATAGGGATTAGAGAAGAGCAAATATTTAAACTAGGTGAAGAAGATAACTTCTGGCAAATGGGAGATACAGGTCCATGTGGTCCATGCTCTGAAATATACTTTGACAGGGGAGAGGACAAAGAGGAGAGATTTTTAGAGGTGTGGAATCTTGTCTTTATCCAGTATGAGCGTCTTGCAGACGGTAAGCTCATAAGCCTTGAAAAGCCCTGTATAGATACAGGCATGGGTCTTGAGAGGATGGCAAGTGTGCTTCAGGAGAAAGATAGCAACTTTGAAATAGACCTTATAGCTCCGATAGTGGAGTTTGTTAAAAACCACTCACAGGAAAATAATGAGGTTGCCTTTAGAGTGATTGCAGACCACCTTAGAGCTCTGACATTTGCAATATCTGATGGGGTTTTACCCTCAAATGCAGGAAGAGGGTATGTTATAAGACGCATCTTAAGAAGAGCAACCAGGTTTTTACAAAAACTCAAGGTAAAAGAGCCTTTCTTGCATCTTGGGATAGGAGAGGTAGTAAGAATAATGAAAGACGCTTATCCTGAACTAAAACAATCTGAAGATTTTGTAAGGTCGATAGTTAGGTCCGAAGAGGAGAGGTTTTCAGCCACGCTAACAAGAGGTTTACCTTACCTTGAAGAGGTTATAAAAAGCGTAAAAAATGGCACTTTAAGTGGCGAAATAGTGTTTGAACTCTATGACACTTATGGACTTCCCCTTGAAGTTATAGAAGAAGTATGTGCTGAAGAGGGGATAAATTTAGATATGCAGGGCTTTGAAAGTGCAATGCAAATCCAGAGGGACAGAGCAAGAAAGCACTTTAAAATCACTGTAAAAGAGGAAAAACCAATACACAGACACTTAAAAGAGATTGGTATAAGGACGGAATTTATAGGATATGAGGACTTTTCCTGCGTAAGTAAAATACTTGCAATAGTCAAAGACGATTCTATGACTTCTCATTTGAGTTCCGGAGAGAGAGCGAGCATAGTTTTGCAAGAGACTCCCTTTTATCCAGAAAGAGGAGGGCAGATAGGCGATTGCGGGATTATAGTCTCAAAGACAGGGACTTTTGAGGTTGAGGATACCCAATCCCCTGTTGACGGCATAATTTTGCACATTGGGTCAGTAAAAGAGGGATATATACAGGTTAATCAAAGCGTTCAGGCGCTAATAGATAGGACAAAAAGAGAGGACATAGCAAGGCATCATACCGCAACTCATCTTCTTCATGCAGCTCTTAGAAAAGTCCTTGGGGAGCATGTAAGGCAAGCAGGCTCTATGGTTGGAGACACTTACCTTAGGTTTGACTTCACTCACCACAGCGCACTAACAGAGGAGGAGCTAAAGCTGGTTGAAGACCTTGTAAACGAAGAAATAAGAAAAAACACTCCAGTAGATGTAAAGGTCCAGGACTATCAGAGCGCAATAAAAGAAGGCGCCATAGCGATTTTTGAGGAGAAATACTCAGACAGGGTAAGGGTTTTATCAATCGGGGATTTTTCAAAAGAGCTTTGCGGGGGAACCCATGTAAAGTACACCGGGGAGATTGGACACTTCAGGATAGTTTCAGAGAGCTCTGTCGGAGCCGGGGTGAGGAGAATAGTGGCAAAAGGGGGGAGATGGGCAGATGAAATATTCGCGCGAAAGCGCGAGATTTTAAGTAAATTATCAAAAAAACTATCCGTTCCTGAGGAGGAGCTTCTGGGGGCTATTGAGAGAGTGGTCGGAGAGTCTGCTCAAAAGGATGCTTTGATTGAATCCCTGAGGCAGAGGCTTTTGAAAGAGCAGCTCAAAAGTCTAAAGAGAGAGACCTTTGGCAGGGCAAAGCTAATATGGGGGATTATAGAAGCTGATAGAAAGGGTCTTTTAAGTGCCTGCGACCAGCTAAGGGCAGAAGGGGAGGCGCTAGTTATGTTAGTGGGGGAAGGGAAGGAAAATAGACCCTTTGTTTTGGCGCTTTCGCGCAATTTAGAGGAGAAGTTAGATGCCAAAGATATTGCAAATGAGGTTTTTAAACTGCTTGAAGGCGCAGGCGGGGGAAGGAGGGATTTGGTGCAAGGCAGCATATCAAAGCCAGAAAAGCTCAAAGAGGCTAGTGAAATCTTAAGGTCAATTCTGGAAAAGTCGGTTTAAAATCTCAAGTCTGGAGGTTGGCATGAAAAGTGGTATCCATCCTGAGCTGAAACCAACTCACTTTGTATGTGCATGCGGGAATCAATTTACCTTAATGAGCACTAAAGGGGGGACTGTGTATATAGAAACCTGCAACAAGTGCCACCCTTTTTATACCGGCAAACTTAGGATAAAACCTGCTTATATGGCAGAAGGCAAATAAATGACAAATGAGCTCCAGGAAAGGCTTAGCCTTATTAAAAAGCGCTACGAAGAGATAAACCTGACTTTAGCAAGTCTTGACCTATCAAAGGAGAGAGAGCTCTATCTAAAACTTAGCAAGGAACTAAAAGAAATAGAGCCAATATACGAGGCTTTTAGAGAGTATAGCCTTATGAAAAAGCAAATAGAAGATGCAAAAGAGCTCTTAAAGTCTGCGGAATTGCAAGAACTTGCCAGAGAGGAAATCAATACTCTGAGCGAGAAGATAAAACTCAAAGAGAGAGAACTAAGACTTATGCTGATTCCAAAAGACCCAAGGGATGAGAAAAACGTCATCCTTGAGATAAGGGCAGGTGTTGGAGGCGAAGAGGCAGCTCTTTTCGTGGCGGACCTTCTGCTGATGTATCAAAGATACGCAGAGAGCAAAAACTGGAAGATGACCTTGCTATCTTCAAATCGCACCGGTCTTGGGGGTCTTAAGGAGGTTATAACGCTAATTGAGGGGAATGGGGTTTACTCTTTTTTAAAGCACGAAACAGGCGTTCACAGAGTGCAGAGAATACCCGTTACAGAATCAGGTGGCAGAATTCATACCTCAACCGCCACCGTTGCGGTTTTGCCAGAAGCAGACGAAACAGAGGTGCAAATAGACCCAAAAGACTTAAAGATTGAAACTTTTAGAGCATCAGGGGCTGGCGGGCAGTATGTAAACACTACTGAAAGCGCAGTAAGGATAACGCATGTGCCGACAGGTATTACAGTCTCTTGCCAGGACGAGAGGTCTCAGTTTCAAAACCGTCAGAAGGCGATGAAAATCCTGTATGCCAGATTAAAAGACCTCTACGACAAAAAAAGAGAAGAAGAGCTCTCAAGAGAAAGACGGATGCAAATAGGAAGTGCAGAAAGAAGCGAAAAAATCAGAACCTACAACTTTCCACAAAACAGGGTAACAGATCACAGGATAAACCTGACACTTTATAAACTGCAAGAAATAATGCAAGGTAAATTAGACGAGATAATACTTGGCCTGATAGAGCATGAACTTGAGCAAAGACTAACGGCTCTTGACATCAGGTAGTAGTCTGTGAGGTCTTAACTGACCGCTTTCTAAATAACCAATGCCTATAAAGCTCTCTTGAGTATATAACCTATAAAACCCGGAACTGAGATTGTATTTATAGTGTAAAAAAGAGCCGCTTGAGATTTTCCTGGCTTCGTCTCTAGAGAGTCTAATCTCTGGTAAAAAACATAGCACTCTGTCAGGCTTTTGAATATGCTCTTGGGAAAGTTCTTCTAACTTAACCGCATCGCTTAGCGAAAATGGGCCTATTTCAAGTCTTCTTAATCCAGCTACATAAGCCCCACAGCCAAGGATTTGACCAAGTTCGTCTACAAGGCTTCTTATGTAAGTTCCAGAGGATACCTCGAAAAGTATCTTCACTAGAGGCAAGGTGCAATTAATCAGCTGCGCTTTTTTTATGAAGATTTTTGACTCTTTTAGCTCAAATTTAAGTCCTGCTCTGGCTAGTTTATATGCCCTCTCTCCATCTACTCTTTTTGCACTAAATGGCGGTGGTTTTTGAAGTCTTTCTCCTGTAAAGTTCTCCAAAAGAGCCTGCACCTGCTGGCATGTTAGGTTAACCTCGCGCATTTCGATAATGTTTCCCTCGCTATCGAAAGTATCTGTCCTTTTGCCAAGGATAGCATCCACAAGATAGACTTTATCCAGCCTCATAAGTAGCTCAGAAAACCTGGTAGACTGACCAAGCAGGATTATCAAAAGCCCTGAAGCAACTGGGTCAAGAGTGCCGGTATGCCCTGCTTTTACTCTAAAGAGACGCTTAACCCTTTGCAAAGCCTGCATAGAGGTTATTCCAGAAGGCTTATCTATAAAAACAGCCCCGTTAACCAAGAAAGTCCTTAAGGTGACGCTTCA
>JBCNVD010000031.1:0-1412 GCA_039630345.1 Aquificaceae bacterium | reverse complement strand
AGAGCTCCGTGCAGTCGGGATTATATCCTTTGCAGTGGCAGTGAGGATGCTGGGTATTTTCCTGCTTTTGCCAGTTTTGTCCCCTTATGTTTCTACTCTCAGTGGTTCAACTCCTGCGCTGGTTGGTCTTTCAGTTGGTATATATGGTCTATCTCAATCTCTTTTGCAGGTGCCTTTTGGTTATTTATCTGATATTTTTGGTAGAAAACCTATTATAGCAATTGGTCTTTTTAGTTATATCGTAGGTAGCATTGTCTGCGGCCTTGCAAGCGATGCGAGGATAATGGTCCTTGGCAGATTTGTGCAGGGTATCGGTGCGGTTTCCTCTGCAATTACCGCACTCTCTGCGGACCTTGTCCGCGAAGACCTTCGTGCAAGGGCTTTTGCCCTGATTGGAGTCTCAATCGCGCTGGTTTTTATAATCAGCATGATTGCAAGTCCTTCGCTCGCATCATTGTTTGGAGTGCCGTTTCTTTTCTATCTAACCGCGATTTTTAGCTTTATTGCAATCCTTGCAGTGATGTTTGGTCTAAAAGAACCTCAAAGAAGAACCAAGTTGCCCCCACTTGGCTATGCTATAAAGGTTGCATTTGCGCGAAAATATATGTTTTTTAATGTGTCTGTTACTCTCTTACATGCTTACATATCATCAGTATTTACCATATTACCCCGGCTTCTTTTAAATGAACTGAATCTTGAAAAGGCTAAGCACTGGTATATTTATGTGCCATCAGTCGTAATTTCGGTTGTTATTTTGTTGCCTCTTGTCGCGATGGTAGAAAAAAAGAAAGCTTTCCGTAGCGGTTTTATCTGGAGTGTCCTATCAATCATTTTCTCCTGCATCTCTTTGATTGCTTTTAAGAACTTTTTCGTGGCAATTTTTGTTCTAACTATATTTTTTGTTGGTTTCAACCTGCTTGAGTCTACTTTACCCTCGCTTCTTCTTAGATTTGTAAGTCAAGAATCCAGAGGCGTTGCGCTGGGCTGGTATAACACATACCAGTTTTTTGGAATGTTTATTGGCGGTCTTCTTGGTGGAGTTGGAATCGCTTTAGGTGTTGTTTCTTTTGCTATCCTTAGCAGTGTTATGGGGCTTTTCTGGCTGTTTGGTGGGCTTTTGTGGTTTAAAAACGCCAGGGTTTAACTTCCTGAATCTCTCTTAAATTCTTGAGCTTATATATATAAAAACATCTTATGGTCTTTTGTCGCCAGGTTATGCAATGGACATAGCTCTTTTCTATCCCGTCAGAGCTTTTAATAACTAAATCACTGATTGGTTTGTTATCGACAAATATAGCGTTGCCTTTGTAATTTTTCTCCCAAAGGTCGTACTGGTTCATTCGCCTCCCTAAGTTTATGCAATTAGTTCTCGGATTTGACTTAACATAAAAAGCCAGCTGGGCTGCAATCTG
>JBCNVD010000030.1:0-52001 GCA_039630345.1 Aquificaceae bacterium | reverse complement strand
TTTAAGCATATATAAATTATACATGGGGGGCGGGGGGGGGGGGTTGTGGCCCCCCCGCGTTATAAAAAAAAAGGTAGAAAAAAAAAAAAACCACGGGGGTGGGAGCCCACAGGGAGGTTGTAGAGAGACAAGATCCTGGGGGCGGGCGCGGGGCGTATACCCCCCCCCCGCGTTTATAATATAAAAGTGATAGAAAGATACACAACCGGGTGGATGAAGAGCCACTGGTCTGAGAGAGAGAAGCTAAGAAGGTGGCTCAGGATAGAAAAAGAAGTCATAAGAGCCAGGGTGAGGCTTTCTTTATTTCCAGAGGAGGCTCTTAAAGCTATAGAGAGCCTTGAGATCGATGAGGATCTAATTAGAAGGTCTAAAGAGCTTGAGGAGAAGTTTGGGCATGATCTTCTTGCGTTTGTTTCCGCAGTAAATGAGAGGATAGGCGTTTATTCTTCTTACTTTCACAGGGGGCTGACATCTTCTGATGTGGTTGATACTGCGCTTGCTATTGGGTTAAGAGATGCGATTTTGAAACTTGAAGATGGGCTTAAAGAATCGCTTGAGGCTTTAAAAGAGCTGTCTATAAGATATAAAAACACAATCTGCGCAGGGAGAACTCACGGCATTCACGCAGAGCCTACCACTTTCGGGCTTAAAGTTTTGGGGCATTATGCAGAGCTCTTAAGAGCTCTTGAGCGCCTTAAAAGAGCGAGGGAGGTTATCTCTTTCGGGAAGCTATCGGGTGCGGTTGGAACCTATTCCAGCATAGAGCCAAAGGTGGAAGAAATTGCCCTGAGAGAGCTTGGACTTAAAGTCGAGCCAGTTTCCACACAGGTAGTGCCAAGGGATAGGCATCTTGAGGTGCTTTTTGCCATTGCCTGCACAGGCGTGGGCATAGAGAGGTTTGCAACGGAGGTAAGGCATCTTCAAAGAACAGAGGTGGGGGAAGTTTTTGAGCCCTTTGGCAAAACCCAGAGAGGCTCTTCCGCAATGCCACACAAGAGAAATCCGGTGCTTTGCGAAAGGCTTTGTGGTCTTTCCAGGCTTTTGCGCTCTTATGTAATGGTTGGGTTTGAAAATGTCGTTTTGTGGCACGAAAGAGATATATCGCACTCTTCTGCAGAGAGAGTCGCCCTTATTGACGCTACTATCTTGCTTGATTATATGCTTGAGGTTTTTACCAAAATAGTTAAAGGGCTTGAAGTTAGAGAAGATAGGATGATGGAAAATATCAACCTAAGCAAAGGGGCCATTTTATCTTCCAAAGCTTTGGTTATTTTGACGCAGGAAGGAATAGGGAGGGAAGAGGCATACGAGATTGTGCAAAAGGCAAGTTTTGAAGCTTTAAAAAAGGGAGAGGACTTTTTAAGTGTGCTTTTGAGTAAAGAATTGCCCCAAAGTGCGATAGAGAAACTTAAAACTCTGGAATATAGTCAGATGTTAAAAAACATTGGGAAAATATTTGATAGGGTTTTAGGAGATGAAAAATAGCTTTCTTGGACTGGAGCTATCATTACTTGGCGTTGGGACATACCTTGGCGAGCCAGATAGCCAAACCTCCGCAGGATATATAGAGGTTATAAAAAAAGCCCAGGAGTTTGGAATTAACGTTATAGATACCGCGATTGTTTATAGATATATGCAAAGCGAAAGGGATATAGCTCAGGTTTTAAAACAAAAGCCAAGAGATGGGTTTTTTATATCAACAAAAGGCGGGTATGTGCCTTATGATGCCATGAGCGGTATGCATCCTCAGGAATATATACACAAAAACTTTATAAAAAGCGGGCTTGTGGATGCGAGTTTAAATCCTTATCATAGCCTTAATGCTAGGTTTATAGACTGGTGCTTTAATAAAAGCCTTGAAAATCTGGGGGTTAAAAGCATAGATGTTTATTTTTTGCACAATCCCGAAGAGGCACTCTCTTCGCTCTCACGGGCTGAGTTTTTAAGTCAGATAAGGGCGTGTTTTGAGTATCTTGAAGGAAAAATCAAAGAAGGAAGCCTTAGATTTTACGGCATTGCAACATGGAGAGGGCTTATTGCTAAGGAGAGCGACAGCTCTCATGTGGATATTTTTGAGGTTTTTAAAGCCGCAAGGGAAGTAGGAGGGCAGGACCATGGATTTAGGTTTGTTCAGCTTCCATATAATGTCGGGATGCTTGATGCAACAACGGCAAATAGCCAAAGAGGCAAGAGCATATTAAAAGCCTGTCAGGAGCTTGGGCTTTATGTTTATACAAGTGCAAGTATATTTCAGGGGAGAGTAATAGGGAGGTTAAATAACGAGTTTAAAAAACTTATGGGGACAGATAGTGATGCGGTCGCTTCGCTTAGGTTTGTGATATCAACGCCCGGGGTAGGGACGGCTCTTGTGGGAATGTCAAAGCTAAAGCACTTTGAGGAAAATGTAAGAGTTCTTGAGATGGGAAAGCTAAAGCCAGAGGAGTTTAGAGCTCTTATGGATGTATAATCCAGTTTATGCTAATTCAGAGCGTTCCTCTGATTGAGGCTCTAAAGAGCGAAAGCGGTAAGATACTTATTGCAAGCCACGAAAATCCTGATGCGGATACTCTTGGAAGTGCCCTTGCACTATACAGGTTTTTGAAGCTAAAGGGTAAAGACGTAACGGTTGCCTGTAAAGACAATGTTCCTTACTTTCTGGACTTTTTACCAGATGTCGAAAATGTCAAGAAGTTACCGATTGATGAAGGGTTTGAGATAGGCATTGTCGTTGATGCAAGTGGCTTTTACAGGCTTGGGGCTGAGGTTAGTTGCAAAAAAAGAGCAAGAATAGACCATCACATAGGCGGGGAATTTTATGGAGAGCTGGATTACATAGACCCAGAAGCTCCATCCACTACCAGTTTGATTTATAGAATCCTAAAGAGCTGGGACGAGAGCTTAATCGATAGCAAGATTGCGCAAAATCTATATACGGGCCTTGCGACAGATACTGGATTTTTTAGATATTCAAACACAACATCAGAGGTCTTTAGCCTTGCTGCGGAGCTGACGAAAAAAGGTGCAGACCCTCATTTAACTCACAGGATGTTTTCTGAAAGAGAGCCTCTAAGGAGGATAGAGCTCCTTAGAAGAGTGCTTGGAACGATAGAGCTTTACGAAAACGGGCTTATTGCGAGCATTACCGTTTATGCAAAGTTTCTTGAAGAGACGGGGTGTTTGCACTCTGATACTGAAGGGTTTGTCTCTTTTCCAAGGTCTTTAGAGGGAGTTGAGGTTGCCTTTTCGCTTATAGAAAAGCCTGCAGAGGGTATATGGAAGGTATCTTTGCGCTCAAAAGGGCGCGTAAATGTTGCAAAAATCGCTCAAAAGCTGGGTGGCGGGGGGCATGCTTACGCATCTGGCTGTAAGATAGCGGCAAAGAGCTCTAAAGAGGCTATAGATATATTAGTTGGGGCAATCAAAGAAGAGCTGGAAAACCTCTAAAAAAAGGCCAGAGAGGCCTAAGGAGGAGGTGCCTTAGAAGAGAAAACCCGCCTCTATGCCGGCTCTTGTCTGGCTCTTTTTGCCACTTTTAGTAAAGGCATTATCCGCCTTTACATAAGAGAACTCAGCTTTTATAAAAAAAGTTCCTTTCTTGTAAGATGGTGTGATGGTGAGCGAAAGCCCTCTGTTGCTGTCTCCAAGTCCAACTAAGTCTATGCCACCTGAGTCGGAGTCATCTTTGACATATTCGAGTCTTCCTGATAGTTTGAGAGGTTCAAGGTCGTAAGACAGATGCAAGGCACCGCCGTTTGCCTTTGCTTTTTCAGGAACTTGAGCCGAAGAGTCTGCAGGGGCCTCAATGTGCATAAAGTCAAAGCCTATCGCTATGTTGCCAAGAGCGTAGGACGCGAGCAAGTTAAACTCTCTCTTGTTAGAAGGTGCCGCGGTTTTGTTTGGCTTTGAACTCTTATCCGGGATGATAAAGTTAAGGGAGATAGAACCGTCCTTTATAGGGGTAATGCCTATGCTACCTTCAAGGGCAGCTCTTGGTTCTTTGGTGCTAAGGGTATAAAACCCGTCGTTTAGACCGAGTTTTAGAGAAAGCAAATCAGTGCTGTAAGTTAGTCTAACGCCGTTATTAATTACAGGCTGCATATTCCAGACAAGTCCTCTTTGTATGTAGTTATTCGCGTATGTAAAGGCAGACTCATAGCCTATTATTGTGGGCAGTTTTCCAGCCTGAATAGAGAAACCTTTTTTAGGAGCATATTCAATATAAGCCACTGGCAGGGCGCTAAATAAATCTGTCGCTTCTGTCGCTTTTGCTATAATAGCACCAACAACGGGGAAGCTATAAGCACCGCCAATTATATTAAAGCCAAATGGCTCAGGCGCTTTAGACAGGTTTATGATAGCAGAACCAACATCGTAGCGCGTTTTTTTGTCTGCGCCTGTGTTGTTAGTAGTGCTAATGCCATAGAGAGTTATCGCCCCTCCTAGTTTAAGTGTTCCCAGGTAGTCTGTTTTTAGCTCTAGAGCCTTTGCACCTCCAAAACTTCCCAGCAGCAACATAAAAGCCAGCTTCTTCATGGCTATACCTCCTTAAGAGATGTTGTAAGCGCTCTCACCATGCTGGGACCTATCCATCCCAGTCATTTGCTCTTCGCCGTTAGTTTTGAGCCCTGTTAGAGCTCTTAAAGCAAGGAGAATGACCGCGGTTAAAACACCGCTATAGACAACTGTTACTATGACAGACTTTATCTGCACAAAGAGCTGTGCGGGATTTCCATACAAAAGCCCTTTGCCTGCAGAGTTTATAGAAGGGTCTGCAAAGACGCCTGTCAGGATAGCCCCAATAATACCTGCTACGCCGTGAATACCAAAGACATCAAGGGCGTCGTCATAACCAAGTCTTTGCTTAACTTCTGAAACCATAAAGTAGCAGGCTACGCCTGAAAGAGCTCCTATGAAAAGAACGCCAGCCACATTCACAAAACCAGCAGCGGGGGTCACAGCCACCAGCCCTGCAATTGCACCTGACGCAAGACCAAGAACCGTAGGCCTACCGCGGTGAAACCACTCTGCCAGCATCCAGCTAAGGGCTGCCAGGGCAGTCGCTACATTTGTATTCAACATAGCAACCGCTGCAAGCGAATTTGCACCAAGCGCAGACCCTGCATTAAAACCAAACCACCCAAACCACAAAAGCCCCGCACCCAGGACCACCAGAGGGAGGTTATTAGGCAAAAGGACCATATCCTTTCTTTTGCCAAGTAAAACAGCACCGACAAGACCCGCTATGCCCGCGTTTATGTGAACGACCGTGCCACCTGCAAAGTCAAGAGCTCCATCTTTTGCAAGAAAGCCACCGCCCCAGACCCAATGAGCAACAGGCACATAAATTAAACTCACCCAGAGAATCACAAAAAGAGCCCAGGCAGAAAACTTTATCCTCTCAACAAAAGAACCACTAACCAGAGCAACCGTTATGGCGGCAAAAGTGAGTTGAAACATTGCAAAGAGAAGCTCAGGGATGGTGCCTTGTAAGCTATCTATACCAACCCCCTGAAGCAAAAGCTTGGAAGGGCTTCCTATGATACCGGCAATATCCTGCCCAAAGGCAAGGCTGTATCCATAAACTATCCAGACGATAGAAGCTATGCAATAAGCTACAAAAGACATCGCAACGGTGTTTAACACATCTTTGGTCTTTGCCATGCCTCCATAAAAGAGGGCAAGACCCGGCAGGGTCATAAGCATAACAAGAGCGGAAGAGACGAGTATCCAGGCAGTGTCGCCTGTATCCAGCTTTGGAGTCTGTTCGTTTGCAAAAGCAAAGCTTGTAAAAGATGTGACTAAGATGAGTTTTAGAACACGCATTTTACCACCTCCTTTGATTTAAAAAATCCAAAAGCGCGCTTTAAAACTTTGAAAAACCATTTTTTGAGTGGCTCTGGAGTTTGTACAGTCATGCAAGGCTCAAAAACTTTAGCCTGTGCCCAACAGGTTGATTGCAGGTAGCTACACAAAAAGCTCGCTTTGAAATGCCGAGCTCTTAGACCAGTTAAGCTAAAGTGTTGCATTTTATAACCTCCTTTGCGGAATTTTTCATAAAGCTTTTTTTGCTCTCTCCTGTGCGTATTCAGCTCTGTCTGTTTGGCGCTTTTATTAAAGCCACGAACTTCTGTAAAGGTTGCGAGTGCATCTTTCGCCTTGTCCAGCTCAAATTTCATTCTTCAGCCTCCTAAAACGCCTAAGTGCAAAAACAATGCCAAACGCAGGATTTTGAATGATAGCTAAACCTGGCGACCCAAATGGTTATGAAAACTTGTAAAGTTGTTGACAAAATTGTCAAATTGTTTACTAAAGTTTGTAAGATCGTTTAAAAGGCAGGCTGGTGAAAGATCCACCCAGAGACTAAAAAGGGTGCTTAAAAAGCGCAGGGATTGTTAACGAGAAGTCAATTTTGATAGTAATATGTCAACCTGGGTTTTTATAACTTTATTTGCAAGTGCCAGAAAGTTCGTTAGCCTTCTGTTAAAGCCACATCCTGAAGCTGGAGATTTACAACCCTAAAGAGCAACCATCCCAGACCAGAGCTGCTACATAATAGGCTTTGCCACTACGAGGAGCTTTTCCATTTTTGTTTTCGCGAAGCTAACTTCTCATGATAGTTTATTTAGTCGCTGGCGGCGAGGATGGGACAGAAGTATCCCTTGTGCTAGGCGTTGAATTAGATGAGTTAATAACATTGCTATTTGTGCTAGGTGGGGTCGGGGAAGATGGGTCAACAGATTCCCTTTTGGAAGCAGGTGGGGCAACAGGGTCTCTTGTGGAGCTAGAGTTTGAAACAGGGGCAAATATGTTGGTTGGTTGAGATGCAGAAGAAGGAGGTGGCGCCGGGCTTGGGGTTTGGATGTCATTACCTGTGCTATCTTGAGAGCTGGAGTTACCGCAAGGCGGGAATCTGCAATTAATATCACCTGGGTTAGGGTTTTGACTTATGCCGTGAGGGCTAGGAGGGTCATCGCTGGGTTTATCTTTATCTTTCTTACATGATTTACACACTTCAGGGATTTCGCAAACAAGCTTTTTGCCACAAGGCTTTTCTTTTTCTGCGCATAGTTTACAAATGTCACCTGATGAACAGATCGTTTCGCATAGCCCCGGGTCTTCGCACATTTTTGCACAACCCTCTATTCCATCACAAAACTTAAGGCACTCATCCTTCAGAGAGCAAAACAGTGTACAAGGGGAAGGAGGATTAACAACCTCAACTATATCTGAACCGGGTATGATGTTTGTGATATCTATTATGTCTATTATTTCTTTTACGATATTTTCTATCAAGGAATTAGAGGCTGTTTCATAAACATACTCATATGCACCAACATCAACAGAGATACCAAAGACTCTCTTTTTCAGATCCTTATCAACATCTGGCAAATAGAGCCCATCAATTAGTGGGCTAAGGCCTGCATCTATTAAAGGAGAATTAGCAGAGAGTTTATAAGAACCGCCTTGGAAAAGAGGGTTTATTTGGGAGTTTTTATGTATCAGCGTATCTGGACCTAAGTTATCAATTGACATCGGTTTTACAAAGGAGAGGAGGAAAGAGCTTAAGGTAAGACTGTTGTTGTAGATTCTTAGTTTGCTACCTGAGGAGTTTGAGAGGTAAATATCAGCCCCGCTAGAGAGGGCAACGTTCCTCCAGAGGATGTTGTTAATAACATAGGCTTTTGCAAAGTTGCTATCAAGACGCAGGTAGATACCGCCTCCTTTGCTGGCGGAGCTATTCAGGATAGTGTTGTTTATGATTTCAATAGAGCCCTGCGAGGTTTTGGCATATATAGAACCGCCATTGAGATTAGAGCTGTTATTGTCAAAGACATTATTGTGAAGTCTAATCTTTGAGCCAAAGCCCTTAAAGTAGATTGCGCCTCCGTTATGATTTGAGTTTGCGTTTTTGAAAGTTATACCCTGGATGAGTATGTAAGAGTTGTTATCTGAAGTGGAGGCATTACTGTCTAGGTCTGTATCAATACGCAAAATCTGAGTGTCTGAACCCAGAAGTGTCACATCTGGCTCAACCGCAACCAGCCTTAGAGACTTACCCCCGTCGCCATTGGCTGTTTCATAAGTCAGAGGACTGAGAATTTCATATACACCTGATCGGAGGCATATAGTATCGTCTCTTGAGTTTGACTGGGATATTATAAGTGCGTCTCTTAGTTCTTGGGGATTTGAAACTATAAAGTCGCAGTATGATAATTCCCTTTGCGAGCGAACATTTCTATTTTCATTTGATGTATTGTAAAATGAACCACAAGATTTAAGAAGCCAGACTAAGGATACCAACAAAATAGACAACCTCATGTCTGCGCCTCCAAGACTAAATTTAGGAGGTCATAAAACTTTGTCAAGGGGGGTAGCGGGGGGAAATTCCCCCCGCGATTGATGTTTTATAATAAAAAAGAGCCAGATGTTCGCGAAGGGCTTTTGTGGACTCTTCAAGAACGCCTGAGCGTGGGATAAAGCTATAGAGGTTGTAGCGCCTGTCGGATTTAAAGTCCGTGGGGTAGGGCTGGACCTTAATCCCGGTTTTTTCAAAAACCAAACTGGCTCTTGGTATGTGATAGGCCGAGGTTACCAGAATGATTGTTTCAAAACCTCGCTCCTTGCAGATTTTGCTGACCTCTATGGCGTTTTCGAGGGTGTTTTTGCTTTTGGTTTCGGTAAGGATGTAAGAGCGGTCTATACCAAGGGAGGTAAGAACCCCAAGCATTACCTCGGCATCTGGTAAACTGCCAAAAGAAGCCCCGCCTGAGAGAATGAGAGGGAGCTTTAGCTCTTTGTGGAGATTAAAACCGGTAAGGAGGCGCTTTAGAGAGTCTTCTTTTAAAATTCCAGTGGAATAAGAACCTCCGCCAAGCACGACTATTGCATCGCCCTTTGGGCTTTTGGGAACGCTTGAATGCATCTCAAGGGGCAATATAATGGCGTCTTTTACAGGTTCTATGGAGAGAAGATACATAAAACCCGCTAAAGTCAGAGATAAAAACCTTGCAATAAAGCGCGAGCAAATAACCCCAAGGAATATAAATCCGAGTATGAAAATGCCAGGCGGGAGAACAAAGGTTAAAATCAGCTTCATTTAGCGGGCTTTTCTTGTCCCCACCAGAAGGTTTTCTATCTGATGTTTTCTGGCTATATCCATAAGAGCCACTACAGAACCATGAGGGGCGTTTTCATCTGCCATTATGAGAATTGAATTATAGACTTTGCCTGAGATGATAGATTCTAGCTCTTGAAGACTTACAATTTTATTGTTAAAGATATAGCTACCGTCTTTTAAAACCTCGACATTGAGAGTTGATAAAGAGCTCTTTTCGCCAGTGGAAGCAGTGGGTAAAACAACTGAGAGGAAGCTAACCGGCGATTGAAGAGCCAAAAGCGCAAGAAATAAAAAGACCGCAAGAAGGGTATCAACAAGAGGAACCACATCTATATAGGCGCGCTCTTCTATAGGTATTCTCCTCCTTCTCAAGGCAAGAGCCTCACTAGCTGAATGACTTCTGATTCTATTTTTGATAAGATAGAGCTCGCCTGAAGGCGAAAAATCCAGTAGGCGATTAAGGAAGGTATCGCAACCGCAAGTCCCATGGCTGCTGCAATCAAGGCCTCACTAATACCAATAGAGAGGAGCTTTATAGCCTCGTCCGGTGAGGAGAGCGAAAAGGCAGAAAATACTTTTATAAGACCTGTGATAGTGCCAAAAAGCCCTATTAGAGGGGCTACACTTGCTATGACTGAAAGAAGCGCTATATTTTTTTCAATTTTTGGAACTAGCAAATCCACTAGGGTTTGAGCAGTTGTTAGAAGCTCGCTTCGACTTAGGTTTTTGGTCCTATAGTCCTCAATAAGCGCGCGAAGGATTAGTCCAATTTGCGAATTGTCCTCAGAGAGGATTTTAGAGAGCTTTTCAATGTCGCCGGATAGAGCCATAGACTTCCAGTCAGAGGGTAAAGAGCCAATCCCTGCGCGGAGCGCAAGAGTTCTTTCTATGATGATAGCCCAGGAAAATATAGATAGAGCCAATAGAGGATATACCGCAAGACCGCCCTTTGATAAAAATTCAAAAAGTTCTGACAACTTTATTGCCTCTCACAACGGGGTAGACCCTTTTTGAGAGACTCCTGAGACTGGAGTTCCTCTCTTTTGGCACTGGAAGCGTCAAAGCGCTCCAGCAGGCAGCTTGCATCTTTCTTTGAGCCCATTGCAATAAGGATTTTTGCTCCTTCTATTATTGCCTGATTGTATACCTCTTCGCCTCTAAAACCCATGGAAATTTCTACAAGCTCTTCAAGAGCCTGGGATTTTTTGCCTGCTTTGATGTTTTCAAGGGCACTTAAGTATAGGGCTTTGGCTCTTATGGAGCGTTCCTGACTTGACTTTAAATATTCAAGAAACTGTCTCTCTCTGGTTTTTTGATAGAGCTCCATAAGGGCAAATTCAAATTGGGGGTCTCTATAGCGGGAAGCCATTAGCTCCTGGGCTACTGACCTTGCCCTTTTTAAATCGCCTGAGGAGATAAACATTAATAGAGCCCTGGCTCTATCTGATTGAGTACCTTCAAGAAGCAATGATGCAAGGCTATCTTTATCTCCTATGGAAGAGTAAATCTCTATTAAGAAAGAGCGTGCCTCTTCGCGCTCTTTGGCTATCGGAGATTCTTTATAAACTGTGTAATATAAAACGAGTCTTCTATTGATGTCTTTTTCAATTTGCGCAAGTTTTAAGATTGCTCTGTATTTAAGGGGGGTTTCAATAAGGGCAAGAAGCTCTCTTTCAGCTTCTTTTTCGCGCCCTTGCTCCAGGTAAATATTGGCAAGCTGATAGCGAAGCTCCTGACTGAGCTGGTCTTTGGAGTCTGTGCGCGATAGATATTCTCTTATTGGTTTTTCTGCATCCGGCTGTGAGACTGTCTTTCCCATCTGGAGTAGATTCATCGCAGATTGGCGGGCTTCCTGAGTATCTGGAAAAGAGCGTAAGACCTCCAGATATAAGTCCCTTGCTCTTTGTTGATTGCCTGCATTAAAGTAAGCATCTGCAGCCCTTATGAGGGCTTTTGGTCTTATGGGACTATTTGGCGGAATGCTCTCAAAAATTTGTGCTGACTGGGGAAATTTACCCTCTATAAAGTAAGAAACTCCTATCAAATATGCTTCCGGAGGAGACCTATCGCTTAAAATCCCCCTTGCGCCAGAAGTGTCGCCCATCGAGAGCATCGCTCTTGCAACCAGGATTCTGGAATTCTGGTCTTGTCTGCCGGAGAGAAGCTGGATGACTTCTTGATATCGCCTTAGGTTAAATAGCGCGAGAGCTCTGTGGTATGGGTCTATAAATAGCTGAAGAGCTCCTTGATAGTCTCCTTTTCTGAATAGTTCCCAGGCGGAGTATTCTCGAGCGAGCTCTGGATGGAGTCTTTGGATTTCAGAAAGGGTCTTTGACATATTTAAGTTGCTCCAGTAAAGAGACTCAAGAAGCCACATATACTCTTCTCTCGTTTTGTCAGGTTTTTGCTCAAGAATTTGGGCTGCGCGTTGATAGTCGCCTTTGTTAATTGCGGCGAAAGCCGCGTTTAGAGAGTCCCCTGCTTGAAGAAAGTTAGAGAGTGCAAGGTCGTAATCGCCCCGGTTATAAGAAATAGCCCCAGCCTTTTGGAGAAACTTTCTATCCCCGGTTAGGCTATAAGTTAAGCGCGCAAGGAGAAAGTCGCTTGAGGAAATAACCTCGTAGAGGTTCACGGCAAGGCTCTGATCTATTGTCGAGAGGATTGCTGCTTTCTTAAGAGCGTCTTCGTGCCTTGCACTAAAGTGCTCTATGAGGGCAAGGTAGTATAGTGCTATTGCCCTGTGAGAAGAGCCCGGCTGGGCATACGGCTCTAATATGGCTCTTGCTTGCTGGAAGTTTTTGTTTTGAAAAGCGATTATAGCATTGCGAAGGCGGGTGCTGTCGCGAAACTGCTGGTTTTCTTTACCCAGGACAAAATCTCTTACATATGAACAATACTGGGTAAAGGTCACCCCAGTGCATTCAGGTGGATTTTTAATCGGTTTTTTGTCTCTTATGGAGTTTACAAAAGACCAGAAAGGGTCTTTGGCAGGGGATGGTTTTATCCCCAGCATAAACTCAAGTGCATTACTTGCTTCGCAGGCAGGACCTTGATATATGTGGCTTAGGCTACAGGACTCTCTAAATAGATTCAGGGCAAGCTGGTCTTGACGCTCTGAGTAGGCAATCCTGCCAAGAAGATACTGAGCCATTGGTCTATAGGGGGAATTGACCTGCATAACAACCTTGCTTAGCTCTTCCTTTGCAAGGTCGAGGCGATTTTTTTGCATGTATTCAACGCCAAGTCTGTAAGAGAGAGCGTCTTTTGGTTCTCCGCAGGAAATACCTTCAGAGCGCTCAACTGTAGGGAGCTGTGCAAACTCCATCACCTTTGGGGGTTCTAAAAGTCGCCAGCTAAGATCCAGCTCTCTCTCTCTTGATACTTCTATCCTGAGTGGGGGAGACAGTCTTGGCTTTTCTTCCATCGCCCTGCCGGTCAATTCCAGATTAACTTCAAAGTCTTTTCTAATACCCTGTGCAAATAAAGTGGCTAAAATTAAGCTAAATAGCCCTATGAGCCTCCACATATAACTCCCCCAGATGACATGTTACATTTAGCCTAACCATGACACTACGCTCTATACCAAAGTCTATAACAGAATAACACGCATTGTCACAACCAAAGGACCAGAATCTTTCAAGCCCTATATCAAGAACCTTGCAGTAAATGACGCGCATAGGCACCGAGTGAGAAACTATAGCTACATTCTCCCCCTGGTGATTTGAGCTTATATACTTAAGAATATCAACTACTCTTTGCTCTACCTCTTTTAAACTCTCGCCCTCTTTAAAATAAACCTCGTGTGGGCTATTTAGCCAGAGGTTAAAATCCTCTGAAAACTTAGATTGCACCTCATCAACCAACATCCCGGACCATACACCATGGTCTATCTCTATGAGTCTATCGTCCACAACAGGCTCAAGTCCGAGCGCTTTTGAAATCTCAAGCGCGGTATCATAAGTCCTCTTAAGAGGAGAGGTGTAAACTGCGCTTATGGGATAGTTTTTTAAATGCTTTGCAAGTGACTTTGCCTGCAGGATACCAAGCTCCGTAAGAGCAGGGTCTAATCTTCCCTGATATCTATTTTCTAAATTAAAAGAGCTCTGAGCGTGCCTTACTATGAAAAGCCTTACCAAACTGACTCCTCTCTGAGGGTTTTGACAAAGGTCTCTGTTGCAAAACCAACATCAACGCTCTGGCCCATTTGCAAAAGACAAACGCCAATCATAGAAATTAGCATCATCGCATCTTTTGGGTCAACGCCCATGTGAGAAATTCTTACTATCTTCCCCTTTAGTCTATCCTGACCTCCTGCTATTCTGATAGAGTGCTTTAAAAGGGCTTTTCTTAGCTCTTCCGTGCGCGGGTGCATAAAGGCACTTACCGAAATTGAAGGGCTTTTGGCAAGCGGTTCAAAGCCATAGCTTGATAGAGCCCTCAAAGTCCCCATTGCAATAGCTCTGTGGCGTCTTTCCACCCATTCCATGCCGCTTTTTAAAATTAACTTAAGAGACTCTTCAAGAGCCAAAACCAGACTAATTGCAGGCGTCCAGGCGGTTTGACCCTCGACCTGTTTTTTAAGCTCTCTTTTGATGTCAAGGTAATACCCACCGCTATGCAGCCGACTTAGCGCTTTTTGAGAAAACCAAACAAGCGAAAGCCCGGGGGGCAAAAGCAGGGCTTTCTGAGACCCTCCAATTACTACATCAAGTCCCCAACTCGATGGCACTATGTTATAAACCCCAAGAGCAGTTATTGCATCTGCAACGCACAAAACATCACTGTCTTTACAAAGACCCCCAATCTCGGGTGCAGGGTGGTAAACCCCGGTAGAGGTCTCACAAATCTGAAATAAAATGCCCTTTACGCCACTTTTTAAATACTCATAAACCACATCCGGGCTTGCGCTCTCGCCCCACTCAAGTCTATACTCAATAACCTCAAGTCCATAATGCCTTGCAATCTCGAGCCATCTTTCACCAAACTTACCCGCATTTATAACAAGCACTCTATCGCCGGGTCTAAAAAAGCTCACTATCGAAGCCTCCATAGCGCCTGTTCCCGAAGCGGTAAGCAACACAAACTCCTCGGAGTCTTCCCTTAGGAGCTTCTTTATAAGAGCTCTCACTCTCATAAAGGCATCACGAAACTCCTCAGTGCGATGATGGATAATCTGAGAACCAAGAACTCTTAAAACCTCTGGGGGAATCTCTACAGGTCCCGGGGTAAAAAGCCTTTCCATTAGCTTGATTATAAAGCGCGCCTTCGGCGCATCTTACTCAAGATTTGCCAGCTGCTGTCTTATTCTCTCAAGTTGGGTTTTGATTTCAACCGCATGACTGGAAAGAGCGGGTAACTTCGTAGACATTGTGTTTACCTCGCGATGCATCTCTTGAATTAAAAACTCCAGCTTCCTTGCGCTTTCGTCTGAATTTATCATATTAAAAGCCTGCTCAAGATGAGAAAAGAGCCGGGTGATTTCCTCCTCTATGTCCATTCTGGATATCAAAAGCAAGAGCTCTCCTGCTTTTAAAGGGCTATCTTCCAGCTCCAGCTCTTTTATTTTCTCTAAAAGTTTTGCTCTATTTTGCTCATAAAGACTATCTTTGAGAATATTTATGGTATTTAAAATATCCTTTATTGCAAAAAGTCTTTGGGTGATGTCTTTCGTAAGGACCTTGCCCTCTTGCTGCCTGCTATTTATAAAATCCTCAAGTGCTTTTTTCACTATCTCTTTTATTGGCTCTGCTAAATCCTTGAGAGCGAGCTGCTCTCTCGGCACATAAAATCTAAAGGCTAATTCAATTATCGCATCGTCGCTTGGGTTTAAATCAAGAGACTGCAATAGCTTTTTAACTGCGTTGACATTTTTTAAAATCAATTCAAGCTCAGGAATGGGCTCTTTTTTAAATAAACTGACATTAACAAAAATTTGGCCCCTCTTTACATATCCTCTTATGAGCTCTCTTATGGAAAATTCAAAAGAGACATCAGGCACATTCAGACGCACATTTATATCAAGATTTTTGCTATTTAAACCCTTTATAGAGACCTCCACCTCATAGTCTATTACCTCTCCTTTGGCAAAGCCAAAACCTGTCATACTTTGCAAGACTAAACCCCCTTCAATCTTGCTGGGTTAGTCTAAAAGTTATCGGCAAAGTTATGTGAAGGCGCCTTTCTGGAAGAGGAAACTCTTTGCTTGAGGCATAAACCGCTCTTACAACAGCATCATCCAGCACCCTGTGACCAGAGCTCTGACGCATTTCAAGACCGCAAAAGGACTCAGGGCTTAAACACAGAACCACCACTACCCTTCCTTCCCATCCTTTAGCTCTTGCAATAAGCGGATATTCAAGCCTTCTCATTATTAATTCTCTGATTATTGAATAATTTTGCCTTCTAAACTCTGCGACATAGCTATCGCTCTGTGCGCTATCTGATTTAGCTTCTGAGTCTTTACCTGATAGGTGAGATTTATGAGCGCCCTCTTGCAAGCCCTCGCCCTTTCCGCTTTCAGACGATTTAACAGGCTGAGAGGATGCATCTTCCTGAGTTGATATCTGAGAAGGGCTTTTGCCAGAATGGGTATCTTCCTGGGTTTTACTCTCCTGCCTTGGACTCTCCCTGGAAGGCTTATGAGATAAATGGGTGCTTTTTTTGTGAGGCTTTTCCCTAAAAGCTGTTTCTTTGATAGCTACTGGTTTTGGTTCAACAAAGCTTTGTAAATCTGGGGGTTTTGTTTCCTGAATTAAGTATATCTCTATCGGTTCTATAATCAATAGCTGCTTAGCTGTTAGAACCTCCCCTATGTAAATTAAAGAAAATATTGCCGGTATAGATATAATCAGACCAAACCACAGCGCCAGTAAATTCTCGTTCATAAAAAACCCGCTAATTAAAAATATAAGCTCTTAAAAACTTGCCTTTAACCCAACGAAGAAAAAGCTCCCGGTAAGACCAAGGTCAACGTCTCTCTGGTTGGTGAGGTTTTCAATGCCGGAAAATAGCTCGAAGTTTTTGCCAATTTTCTGAGAAGCGTTGAGATTCAATAATGTATAGCTCTTTTTAGGAAGTTCTGGAGCTACGAGCAAATCAGAAGCGTGCTCAGAAGATAGTGAAACCCCCGTTTTGGCAAATGGTTTCCAGTTTAGCTGGGTAACGAGTTTGTGCCTTGGGCGCTGGGTAAGTCTTTGATTGTTAACATCATCATAAGCCTCTAGAAAAGTATAGGACAATCTAAGAGTCAGGTTTTTAGAAATATTAGAAAGAGCAGAAAACTCAGCACCTGATATTGTTGCTTTGCCGATATTTCTGTAAGTGGCTGCAAAAAACCCCGGTGGTAGAGGGGTGTCTAATATAAAACAGGCTATGGGAGCGCGCCCGCGGGTGTTGTCGCAAACTATTGTCAGCTCTATTAAATCAGTCGCCTTTGAATAAAAAGCTCCAGCTCTAAAAATAGCTTTGGCAAATTCCTTCTCCAGTGCAATGTCAACTCCCTGAGTCTTTTCACTCTTTAGATTTTGATTACCATTCACAAAATAGTTTGAAAACCTGAAAAATATGAATCTATCACGAAAAGGGGCATTCCTAAAGCCCTGAGAGTAGTTTGCCTTAAGTCTTAAATTATCCGAAATATTGTAAGTTATACCGGCTCTTGGGCTTATATCTGCCTCTCCTTCGGTGCTGTCATCGTATCTTACTCCCAAAACCAGAAAAATCTTATCCGAGACAAACCACTCATCCTGCAAATAAACCCCGTAAAAATCTCCATCTACTCTAAAGAGTCTTTTGGGACCTTCCACGGCACCTCTATCCAGTGTAGAGACTAGTTTTCCTCTTGCTATTCTTGTAGTATCAACGCCCTCTCTTCTGTATTCTGCACCAAAGGTTATTCTATGAACATCAAAAACATCAAAACTGACATTACCCTCCAAAACTCTTAAATAAAACTTCTGGTCATCAAAGCGCAAAAGCCTACCTGATGATGTCTGAAATTGTTTTAAATCAGTCTCCAACTCCGAGGTATAACCTCTTAAAAAGAGTCTCCAGTTTTGACCGGAGTAATTAAAAGAGAGTGAAAGATTGGTTCTTTTATCTTCGTTTTTATTGTCTGTCAGGACAGAAGTTGTAGTGCGTGGAATAGTTGAAACAAAAGTCTGCGTTGGTTTGGTTTCCAAAAACTCCGCATCAAAGCGAAGCTTGTTTTGACCCTTTTCATCAAGGTATAAAAAAGCACTTACCCCGGCTTCGGCTATCCTCTGGGAGAGCTCAATACTGGTTTGCGTAAGCTTGTTTTTATAAGCCTCCTGGTCAAAATACCTCGCAAAGACCCCTATGTTGAACCTCCCCTGCCTGCCTGTATAGGCGCTTAAGCTGACTTCCTTAAGCTCAGGTTTGTTTGAGGATGTATATTTACCAGCTTTGAATCTGAGTCTAAATTGCGGGTCTTTTGGCTCAGCTGTTATTATGTTTACCACTCCGCCTATTGCATCAGAACCATAAAGAACACTTGCAGGACCTTTAAGAATCTCGACCCTCTCTACATTTCCAAAAGATATCCTGTCGAATTCAAAGTCCCTATCTGTGCTGGAAGCGACGCGTCTTCCGTCTATCAAAATCAAGACCTTATCAGCATCAAAGCCTCTTATGCCTAAAAAGTTTCTCTCTCTATTCCTGGACCTTATGCCATAAACTGAGCTATCCAGCAATGTAAGGTCTTTTAAAACTCCCGAGCGCCCAAGGCTATCAAGCTCCTGCCTATCCACCACTCTCGTGGGGGTGGGAACCTGTTTAAGCTTTAGCTCCTGACGCGTTGCGGAAATAACCACCTCTTCCAGCTCACTCTCCTGAGCAAGCCCCATACCCACCAGTAAAAGCGCCAAGGTCAGTCTTCTCATTTTTTAAACCTCTTGAATATAAATATAACTCAATCTTATAAGCGCGCTTCGCGCAAGTTTGATATTTTCTTCAGCTCTCTCTCAAGGGCACAGACCCCATGGGAGTGACAAAAGATGCATCTATTTTTGGCATAGCTCTTGGCAAGTTTTACCATGTTATGCCCAACGAGCGAGGTGAAAACTATCACAAAGTCCGCGCAGGCAAGCACGCTATCGATGTTTTGCTGGGTTTCTTGATTGATAAATTTGAGCTCAATCCCATAGCGCTCAGAGAGCTCTTTGACTCTGCTTTTCATCCTATCGTGTCCTCCAAGCACGACGCATTTCATATCTTTACCTCCTGCCTTCCTAAATTATACTCAGATTGAAATCTAATATCAATAACATAGCCCTGAAAAAGCTGTGATATTCTGATTTCTGTGCAGGACGTTTTTTTATCAGCGCTTTTAGTTATCCTTGCTCTACTCAGTCTGTTTGTCAAAAACCCCCAGCTAAGCGTTATTGCTTTTGGTCTCTTTGGAAGCGTGCTTGCTATCATATGGCTCAGATTGCTTGCACCTGATGTAGCACTCGTTGAACTTCTCCTGGGAGCAGGGGTTTTAAGTGCCCTTATGATGAGACTATCCTCTATCAAAAGGGCCTTTTCAGAAAGTTTTGAAACTGTCAGGATACTCAAAGCAACATCTGTTAGCCTGATTTTTTTGCTGTGGATGATTTTTCCAACCTTAGATGCGCCACAAATACAGCGGATAAAACCACTTGTTTTTGAAAACCTCAAAATATCAGGTGTTGAAAGCCCATTAACTGCGGTATTGCTAAATTTCAGAGGTTACGACACACTTTTGGAAGTTTTGGTAATCACGATTGCGGTCATAGGGGTTCTTGATTTAAACTACAAACAGCCAGAGATTCTGTTAAAGAATCAATTCGAGCGCTCTCTTGCCAGCATAATTACTCCATTTGCGGTATTTTTTAGTTTTTACATTACTTACCTTGGCTTTAGCAGTGTAGGAGGAGCTTTTCAGGGTGGAGTCTTGCTGGCAGGGGCTTTTATTTTGATGTCTATGGTTGAAAAAAAACCTAAAAAAATAGGTATAACCGCAGGAATCATAGGTCTGGCGGTCTTTACTTTGGTTTTTTTACTAACCTCACCGTATGGCAAAGGGTTTTTATACCTAAGAGGAGAAGTTGCAAGCTACATAATTATGCTTATTGAACTTGGGATTTTAATCTCAACCGGCGCTTTGCTGTTTTTTGCCTTCAGAGGAAAAATCTAAAGCATATATCTTGAAGCGTCTACATCCATAACCAGATTTGAAAGTTTACTCTTAACAAAAGCGGAGTTTATGATAATTCTTTGACCGCTTAACTCATCCGCCATAAAGGATAGGTCCTCAAGGAGCTTTTCCATAATCGTGTGGAGTCTTCTTGCGCCTATGTTTTCGACTCTTTCATTTACCTGCTGGGCTATGCTTGCAATTTCTTCAATAGCATCGTCTGTAAATTCTATTTCAAGACCTTCTGTTTTTAATAGCTCTATATACTGGCGCGTAAGCGCGTTTTTGGGTTCTTTTAATATCCTCACAAAGTCAGCGCGGGTGAGTGGGGAGAGCTCGACCCTTATTGGAAACCTGCCTTGGAGTTCTGGCATAAGGTCAGAGGGACTTGAGTTGCTAAAAGCTCCTGCTGCTATAAACAGGATGTGGTCTGTTTTTATCTGGCCGTATTTGGTCTTAACAACAGTACCCTCAACTATGGGCAAAAGGTCTCTTTGAACCCCCTCGCGAGAGACAGAGCCTTCGTGACCTTTTATTGCTATTTTGTCAATTTCGTCTATGAAGATTATGCCAAAGTCCTGCGCACGCTGTATTGCCTCTCTTGCAAGCTCTTCCCTGTCAATTAACTTATCCGCCTCTTCTTCCTGAAAGATTGCAAGGGCCTCTTTTACCTTCAGTTTGCGCTTTTTTGAGCCAAAAGAAAACCCGCTCATAAGCTGTGAGATTTGCTCTTCTAGCTCTTCAAGTCCCGGTGGTCCTGCAATACCCAGTATTGGGCTGGATTTTTCTTTGACTTCTATTTCTATTACCCTCTCGTCAAACTCGCCGTTTCTGAGTCTTTCGCGAAGAGATTCTCGTCTTGATGGGTCTGTCTCTGTTTTTGAAGCAAAAGAATATTGCTGAGGTAGCAAGTATTCAAGAACCCTGTCCTCGGCACTCTTTTTTACGCGCTCGCTGATGGCTTTAATTCTTTCGCTCCTTACCATCTGAAAAGAGACCTCTACGAGCTCTTTTACCATAGAGTCTACGTTCCTTCCGACATATCCAATCTCTGTGTATCTGGTTGCCTCAACCTTCACAAAAGGGGCTTTAAAGAGCTGTGCGACCCTTCTGGCAATCTCCGTTTTGCCAACGCCAGTTGGTCCAATCATCAGTAGATTCTTTGGTGTTATCTCCTCTTGCATCTCTTTTGGTAAGAGTTGTCTCCTGTAGCGGTTTCTTATAGCGATTGCAACAGCTCTCTTTGCTGCCTCCTGACCTACTATAAACTGACTTAGTTCCTCTACTATACGCTTTGGCGTTAGCTGTCTCAGAATGTCAGAAGATAAAGTATTCTGCATTCAGTATCTCCTTGGGTACTTGTTTGAAATTACGAACCAGATCTTTTAAGTATTTATCAAGGTCTTTTGGAAAAGCTTCAAACTCAAAAGGCGCTGGAAAAACCCTTCTTATTAGATCAACAGGTGGATAGCCAACGCCTATTGCGGGTATTACCTCACCTATAGAGCAGGCGCTTGCAAAAGCGTAAACCTTTTCGTAGGCAGTTTTGAGAGCTATTTCAAGATTGCGGGCTCTTCTTCTGGGCTTATTAATTTCGTAAATCATGACATTTTTTGCTTCTTTTAAGAGTCTATCTATATCTCTAACATCTCTTAGAAAGTTCCAACCTTTATAGAATTCTACATACTCAATCTCATAAAGCTCAAATCTAACAGTGCACATATGGACCAGATATCTATCTGCAAAAACATCTGTGTAGAATAAAACCTCTCTTGGCTCCATATGGCTAAATATAACCTAATGAGGCTGAGGTTAAAAACCGAAGAGGAGCTAAGAACTCTTGGGCGAAAAATCGGGGCTTTTGTTAAGTTGCCAAAAGTTATATGCCTGAAAGGTGAGATAGGAAGCGGTAAAACTACCCTTGTAAAGGCAATAGCGGAGGGGATGGGAATATCAGGTGCTTTTGTAAGAAGTCCGACTTTTACGATTCTAAATGAGTATGAAACCTCAAGGGGCAAGCTCCTGCATGCGGATCTTTATAGGGTTGAAGATTTGTCGCTTGAGGAATTTTCCATCGAGGGTCTGCTTATAATAGAGTGGCCAAAAAAGACAACGAAGTGCGATTGTACTATAGAGTTTTACATAGAAGAGCCCATTAGAATTCTTGATTTTTCGAACTGTCAGGAGCTTTGGAAAGTTTGATTTAAGTACTTCAGGATTGCTTTTTGATTTTTAAACTCAATCAGAGTAATCGCAGCGTTATCCATATGGATTTTCCATAGATTTTCAAGGCCCATATTAAGTGCCATACAAACTATAGCGTGCAAGGTTCCTCCATGGGCAACTATTAAAAGCCTGTTTTTTTTAATTCCAAGGATATATTCAAAAAATTCCTCAACTCTTTGTCTGAAGGAATTTATATCCTCCTGCAAGGGCAAAAGATTCTCAACGGGATTTCTAAGCCATCCTTTCATTATTTTTTCTTGAGTTTTTAAAAGTTGCGAAAAACTCTGACCTTCAAAAGCTCCAAAGTGCATCTCTCTTATGCGATTATCCACAACAACTTCCAAGTTTAAAACATCAGCTATTACAAGGGCTGTCTTCAACGCTCTTTTTTGGGGAGAGCTAAGAATTAGCTCTATGCCTTCTTTTTTTAGAGCTCTTGCGCACATTCTTGATTGGACAAAGCCAAGAGGAGTTAGGTCACTATCCAGATTGCCCTGGAATACTCCCTTTGCGTTTAGTTCACTCTGGGCATGTCTTACGAGATAAATTAACTTGCTCACTTTGTGCTTTAGGGGTATATTTATATTAACTTAATATTTTAGAGAGGGGAGAAATGAAACCATTTATTTTAAGCTTTTGTCTCTTGGGAGCAGCTTTTGCAGGACAGCTTTGGGAATTTACTGTCACTACCGAGGAGCAAAAGGGAGGTAAAACCCAAAGACATAAACCGCAAAGCATGCGCAACTGCCAAAAAGACGATTACAACCCTATCCCAAATATGCCTAACATGCCAGGGGGAAAGATGCCTGATTGCAAGTTAGTATCCGGACCCGCTGACTATACCAAAACCCCGATGACTACGAAATTCGAGTGCACCGAAGGAAAAAAAACATATACAATCGAGCAAACTATTAAGAAAATGGGAGAAAAGGAAATGGAGAGCATAACATTAATCAGATACGACAACGGGGATTTTTTAAAGATGCATATGATAGGCAAATACATTGGAACTTGCAAATAGAGGAGGTTTGCCGTGAAGAAAATTTTTGGCGCACTTTTTATCACAAGTGCTCTCGTCTTTGCACAGGACGAGGGAACTTACGGAAAGCAAGTTCAGGAAAGACGCCTTGTTTTGCCAAATTGTAGCTCTCCGATAGGAACTTTGGCAGCAAGAACCTTCCAGTGTAAGGCTGCGCAGTGCAATAATCAAATCGGTGAGGGTCTGGCTGATATGCTGGTTACCGCGCTTGTTCAAACAGGTTGTTTCAGGGTCGTGGAAAGGGCTGTTATGAATGAAATTCGCGAGGAGTTAGAGCTTGCAGGAATAAGACCTCAGCAAACTCTCAGAGCTGCGGACTTTATAGTAACCGGTGCTATAACGGCACTTGAGAGTAGAGCTTCAGGAGCAAGCGGAGGAGGCGGTGTTGTAATACCAACCCCATTTGGCATAGGTCTTGGTGTAAAGGGTGGTAAGAGCAACGCTCACATAGGACTTGATATGAGAATCATCAATGTCAGAGGTGGCGAAATAATCTCTTCAAGAGCTGTGGAGGGCAAGTCAGATAGGTGGAACTTTGGCATAGGAGGTGCCGGAATTCTGGGAGGTATTCCCGTCGGCGGTTGGTTTAACCAGTTTAAAAACACTCCTATGGAAGAGGCTGTGAGAGATTTAATAGCAAGGGCAGTAGCTTTAATAGTTGAAGATACAAAAAGATATGCCCCGCCCGGCGTTTCAATTGGAGAAAGGATTATCTACTACGACGATAGGGGGAATGTAATCCGCGAGCAAATTAGATGAGGCAAATTTCGTATACCTTGCCCGGGGTTGCTCGCCCCGGCAACTTGATGTAGTTTTCCGTAAGTATTTCATCACCTGATAGAGCGACAGCTCGCAGTTTTGTATTTTTGTTTTTGAGCTCAAACTCAGCGCGCTTTTTCTCCCCAAGGTCTTTGATTATTTTTACTCTTTGCTTTTTGATGCGCTCTGGGACCTTTGGATTTATGTAGCTGGCTTTTATGTAAGGTCTTTCAGAAAAGCTAAAGGGGTGGATATAAGCAAGGGGGAGCTCTTCAATGACGCGAAGCGTCGCTTTGAAATCTTCTTCTGTTTCTGTGGGAAAGCCTACTATGATGTCTGTGCCTATGGCGGTGTTTGGTCTTTTGCCAAGAATTGTCTCGACCAGAGAGGAAAATTCTATTACCGAGATTTCGCGTCTCATGAGTTTCAGGATTCTGTCAGAGCCTGATTGAAGTGGCAGATGAAAGTGAGGGGCTATGGTTTCGCAATTTAGCATAATGTCAAGTAAATCGGGGGTTATTTCTTTTGGGTGCATGGAAGATAGCCTTATGAGCCTAAGGTCTTTGAGTTTTAAAAGCTCTCTGAGTAAAGAGGCAAGGTTAAGACCCATATCAAGTCCATATTGACTTAGTTGAGTACCACAAAGGACCAGCTCTTCAAAGCCCTGGTTTATGACCTCTTTTGCTAAATTCAGGACCGCATCCAGAGGGGCACTGCGGAGTTTGCCTCTTGCGAAGGGAATGACGCAAAAACTACAAAAGTGGTTGCAACCTTCCTGAATTTTTATAAAAGGTCTGGAGCGCTCAAAGTAAAGGACTGGATTATAAGATAGCTTTTCAGATAGAGAAAAGATATTTTTGTGAAAAACTTTTTGAGATGTTTCAGAAAGTGCTATCTTGGAAATTTGTTCTCTGTGAGAGTTTGCCACTATAATGTCGGCTTCTTTGAGGTTAAGTAGACTTTGGGGTTTTATTTGCGAAAGACAGCCGGTTACTATGATTTTTGCAAAGGGGTTTTCGCGCCTTAGTTTATATATTAGCTGTCTTGAAGAGCGCTCTGCTTCTGAAGTCACGGCGCAGGTATTGACAATGTATATATCAGCTTCTTTACCCTCGCTTGCGGGGATAAGACCTTCGCTTATAAACTGTGAGGCAATCTGAGCAGAGTCTGAGCTATTGCTCCTGCAACCTAAGGTAAAAACTCTAAAAGTCTTTAATGTTTTATCGCTCTTTTCAGGCATGAGAGAAGGAGCTCCCTTGGCGGGGAGCCAACATCCATAATTGGCTCGACAACAGAGGGGTTTTCAACACCATCAAGCATCAATCGAAACGCCTCTACGAGACCATCTTCAAAAGAGATTCCCTCTTCGAAAATATAGAGCTCTAAGTCGTCACGATAGCCCTTTAGACGAAAGCGAGAGGGATTTTTTATCTCTTCCTCTGGACCCAGAGCGTAAGCCATTGCCTTTTTGCGAGCAAGCTCGTGAGGCAGATATTCACTTGCGTAGCACTCAAGCTCTACGGGGCTTAGATTCTCATCTTCTGGCAGGGCAACGACATATACGCAGGATAGAACCTGCGCTTTTAAATCTTTATCTCTAACCAGCAACTGAAGGTAATAAACCCAGGATTTCATAGCCCAAGAAGCAGGTTAGATAAATAAGCAACAGGTGCATATAAAAGCCCGCCCACTATACCTGTAAATATAAGCAGGGTTAGTATTATAAAACCATATAGTTCAAATCTGTAAAATGCCTCCCAGTATTTTATGGAGAAAAAGCTCATCAAAGCTCTGCTCCCATCAAGCGGAGGAATAGGAATCGCATTTAAAAAGGCAAGAAAGAGATTAATCACAACGGACTTAACGGCAAGTATTGCAAGAGGTAGCAAGATAGAGTCTTTAATCTCCTCCGGTCCTGTGAAACCAGAAAGAAGCCTATAAAAGACCGCAAAAGCAATTGCCAGAGCAATGTTCATTAAAATCCCCGCTACTGACACAAGAAACATACCCTTTCGGAGGCTATAAAACCTCGAAGGGTCTATGGGCACCGGCTTTGCCCATCCAAACAGGATTGGAGAGCCAGCGAGCATCAAAATCCCCGGCAAAACAACAGTGCCGATAGGATCCATATGTGGCAATGGATTTATAGTAAGGCGGCCAAACTCTCTTGCGGTTTTATCACCCATTTTATCCGCCATCCAAGCATGGGCGTATTCATGCAAAATTACCGCAAACATAATAGCCGTTAGAGATACCACTGCCTCTTGAGGGTCCATTTTCAATATTTTCTCTCAGTTGGTTGATAAGAAGTTATCCTGACCGGAAGCTGCTCTATTACAAATTTATCACCTGTTTGGGTTAGCAAAGTATGATGCAAAAATCCTTCGTCATCTCTTTCAGGGTAGTCACTTCTATAGTGACCGCCCCTTGATTCTTTTCTGTATATAGCACAGTAAGCAACCGCCCTTGCAATTTCTAGCATGTTTTTGAGTTCAAGATGCTCGATCAAATTTGTGTTAAAGACCTTGCTCCTATCGACCACTGGAACATAGTTCCACATGTGCAAAAGCTCGGAAAGTTCCTGAAAAGCCTCAGAGAGAGAACGCTCGTCTCTGAAAATCCCAACCTTTTCCCAGGTTATTTCGCCCATTCTCTTTCTGATATCTGAAAGTCTCAGGTTGCCCTCTTTTGACATAACGCTCTGCAAAAGGCGCTCGCCATGAGTCTCTTCAGCTTTTGATAAAGCAGGGAGTTCTACCTGACGGGCATATTCGCGCGCTGCAATACCGCAATACTTACCAAAAACCAGTAGCTCAATCAGGGAGTTTCCGCCAAGCCTGTTAGCTCCGTGGACTGAAACGCAGGCGGATTCGCCTATTGCATAAAGACCTTCAACCGGCGTTGAACTTGTGAGGTGGTTTTCAATGTGTATTCCGCCCATACAATAGTGCGCGGAGGGCCTTATCGGAACAGGGTCATAAATCGGGTCTATGCCTTCAAAGTCCATCGAGAGCTGTCTCACCTGGGGCAGGCGCTCTTTTATCTTTTGCTCACCAAGGTGTCTTAGATCCAGAAGGACATAAGCGCCTGTTCCGGTGCCAAAGCCTCTATTTGCTCTTATTTCCTCTTCTATTGCTCTTGAGACCAAATCCCTTGGGGCAAGCTCCATCTTCTCAGGGGCGTAAAACTTCATAAAGCGCTCGCCTTCTTTGTTTATTAAATATCCGCCTTCGCCCCTACAGGCTTCGGAAAGGAGTATGCCTGTTCTTGCAAGTCCGGTTGGATGAAACTGGATGAATTCAAGGTCTTTTAATGGTATGCCGTTTCTTAATGCAACCGCGACCCCGTCGCCTGTGTTGCCTACAGCGTTTGTGCTCCTTTGCCAGTAAATCCTTGCAAAGCCCCCGGTTGCTATAACCACTGCCTTTGCTCTTAAGGTCAAAACATCTCCGTTTTTGATGTCATATAGCACAACCCCCTTTACCCTGCTTTGGCTAAAAATCAGGTCAAGCAAGAAGTATTCGTTGAAAAAGTCTATGTTGTCCTTTGATAGAGCCTGTTCAAAAAGGGTATGCAAAAGCACATGCCCGGTTCTGTCTGCGGAAAAAACAGTCCTTGGAAAAGAAGCACCGCCAAAGGGTCTTTGTGCTATCTCGCCACTTTTAAGGCGCGAAAAAGGCATTCCCCAGCGGTCAAGTTCATAAACTACCTCAGGTGCGTGCTGACACATAAACTGCACGGCATCCTGGTCAGCAAGATAATCCGCGCCTTTTATCGTGTCAAAGGCGTGAGAAGCAGGCGAATCGCCAAGTCTAAGATGGTCAAGTGCGGCATTAAGACCTCCCTGAGCAGCCCCCGTGTGAGAGCGAGTTGGATAAACCTTTGACACTACCGCCAGTTTAATAGAGCTGTCTCTGGAGCACTCTATCGCACAGCGCAGACCCGCACCGCCTGCGCCAACTATCACAATATCGTAGTCTCTCATAACTAAGAAATTTTAATCGCGAAAGAGATATCTGCAGGCACTTGACAATTTAAAACAAAAGACTAAAGTTTATTTATAGAAATCCTATCAAGGAGGTGTGCTATGAGAAGAGGCCTGATGCAATGGAACCCATTTGCAGAGCTTGAGCGCATAAGGCGCGAATTTGACAAGCTCTTTGATGAGCTTGCGCCAACAAGAGAAGCAGGCGCAGTTATAGCGCCTGCGGTCGATGTTTACGAGACTGACTCAGAAATTGTCGTAAAGGCAGAGATGCCAGGAATTAAACGCGAGGACATTGAAGTCAGTCTCAAAGACAACGCTCTTTACATAAGAGGCGAGAAAAAGCAAGAGCACGAGGAAAAGACCGAAACCATCCACAGGATAGAGAGGGTTTTTGGTAAGTTTGAGAGGGTGATAGTTTTGCCCCCTTATGCACTGCAGGATTCTGCAAAGGCTGAGTTCAAAGACGGGATTTTAGAAATAAGGTTCCAGAAATCCGAAGGGGTCAAAGAGAAAAAGCTCCAGATTGGTTAGAGTATCTAAGGCGCGCTATGCGCGCGCCCAAAGAAGAGAGCTTTACTTCCAGAGCTTCGTAGCCCCTATCGAGGTGATATATGTCTCTAACGATGGTTGTCCCTTTGGCAATTAGCCCAGCAAGGACCAAAGAAGCCGAAGCCCTCAGATCAGTTGAATAAACCTCTGCGCCCGTAAGGGCGCGCTTTCCTTTTATATATGCAGTTCTTGAGCGCACCTGAATGTCTGCGCCCATTCTTTGAAGCTCCGCTACATGCTGGAAGCGGTTTTCAAAAATGTTTTCTGTGATTTTAGAATCCCCCGGGGCTATAGAGCAAAGGGTTGTAAACTGAGCCTGCATGTCTGTTGGAAAGCCTGGATATTCCTCTGTGGCTATTTCAAGGGGCTTTGTTATCCCTTCTGAGGATATCCTGATTGCGTCTTTGAGTATAGAAATTTTTGCCCCGCACTCTGCGAGCTTTTCAAGAACCGCATGCATATGCTCTGGATTTGCACCAAGGAGCAAGACATCGCCGCCAGTTAAGTGAGAAGCAACCGCCAAGGTTCCTGCTTCTATCCTGTCAGGGATCAAAGTGTGGTCAAAACCCCGAAGATACTCAGAGCCTTTTATTAGAGCTGTCCTGCCTTCAAAATATATTTCCGCTCCCATAGAGCAAAGGACCTTTGCAAGGTCTATCACTTCTGGTTCTAGAGCTACATTCTTTAAAACACTCTGACCTTCGCAGGCAGATAGGAGCATAAGCGCGTTCTCGGTGCCGGTGACGGTTATTACTTCAAAGGTGTATTCAACGGGCTTTAAGATCTTTGCCTCTAGGCTAATATAGCCGTGGCTTATATTTATGTTTGCTCCTGATAGCTGAAAGACTTTAAGATGCTGGTCTATGCCCCTGACTCCTATTGAGCATCCTCCGGGCATGGCAACAAGAGCTTTTTTGAATCTTGCCAGCAAAGGACCCATTGCCAGAACCGAGGCACGCATTTTTCTAACGGGCTCTTCAGGGGTTTGAAAGGAGTTTACCCCCGAGGGGTCTATCTCCCATAACTTGCCCGCTATATTTAGCGTCGCGCCAAGTGATTCAAGAAGTTCGCGCATGGTTTTGGTATCAAGAAGATCAGGCACCTCTTTCAATGTGCACCTTTCAGAAGTTAGCAAAGAAGCTATCAAAATTGGTAAGGAGGCATTTTTAGAGCCTGAGATTCTGACAGCACCTTCTAGGCGAGTTCCTCCCTCTATTAAAAGAGACTCAGAATCTAATGAGCTTATAGCGTTCATCTTTTTTCAAGATGATTTTAACAGGATTCCAGTCTTTTGAATAATAAAGTTCTATTCCGTCCTGTTCTTCTTTGTGTCTTATTTCTTCTTCGGAATAGATTACGACTATCTTCTCTTCGTCTTCTAAAACCTTTGGATACACATATGAATTATAATTTAGAAAAGGGGGCAAAGCCCCCAAAGAGCGGCGCAGAAGGCACTGGTGGGCTTTTATACAAAGATTTCTCTTCCGTCGTCTCTCCAGACTGCTATAACAGATGGTCTTGGAACTATTGCATTGGAAGAGTCGTATGGCCAGCGGCTATTTGGCTCGTTTGTTTCGGTTTCCCCGGGGTGCTGAATTGCGCAGAAGAAGGTTCTATAGTCGCTTGTAAACTCAGGACCACAAATTTCACACCCAGGGACGCCGGAGAGGAACATCTTAAAGACCCTTTCAAAGGGGTTTAGCACATAAACCCCATCGTTTAGGCCAAGTCTATTACTACTTGGATTGCCATCAGTTGCTATCCAGACATTTCCCCTTGAGTCTATGACAAAGTTGTCAGGGGCAGATATCGCAGGGGCATTTGCAGGTGCTTCTACTCCGTAGATAACGAGTTTTCTATTTGCTTCTGAGGCGCCTGGTATTCCGCAAAGAATCGGAATATGCCATGTGAAGGTTGTTGAGGATGGATTGCCGTTTGCCTCTCTGATTTCAAGAATGTGACCCATATGGTTGGTAGGTCTTGGGTTTGCCGCGTTTACGCCGGGTTGTCCGCTGGCTCCTCTTCTATCGTTTGAAGTAAGAGCAACCCATGCACTTCCGGTGCGTGGATTCCAGTCTATGTCTTCGGGTCTATCCATGGTGGTTGCCCCAAGAGCAGTTGCAGCACCGCGGGTGTCTATAAAGCAAAGTGCGGGGTCATTTCTATAGGGTTCTCCAAGGCGTGGGTTTGGGGTTATTGCATATGTGCCGTCTGGATTTCTTCTTGCACTTGCAATAAGCTCCCACCTTCCACTAAGGTCGTCGTTAAAGATTGCAACATATAAATCGCCTTCATCTAAAAGACCAAGGTTTGCCTCGCGGTTATTGGGGTTATATGTGCCTCTTGTTACAAACTTATAAACATACTGAAATCTCTCGTCATCGCCCATATAAACAACTACCCTGCCATCCGGTGCAACTACGCTAAAGGCAGCTTCGTGTCTAAATCTGCCAAGGGCAGTTCTTTTAGCAGGCGTGCGCTGAGGATTTAGAGGATCGATTTCGACAACCCAGCCAAAGCGAAAGGATTCGTTAGGCTCTGACTCTATGTTAAATCTCTGATCTACTTGGTTAAAGCCGTTCATTGGACCATAGGTGCTATCAGGCACTCCATACCTTTGATGAATCTGTCTTACCAGAGAGTCCTGAATTCTGTCTCTGTTGCCGACAAAGTAAGACTGGAAGTTCTCCTCGCAGGTAAGGACAGTGCCCCACGGGGTGTTTCCTGCAGCGCAGTTATTAAGAGTGCCAAGCACTCTAACGCCCTCTGGGTCTGCGGATGTGCGCATAAGTCTGTGACCGCGAGCAGGACCTGTTATCTCTATTGGGGTTTTCCCAGTTATTCTTCTGTTAAAAGAAGAGCCTCTTACATAAGTCCATGTGCCATTTGATTCTCTGCGAATTTCAACGATGCTAACTCCATGGGCTTCCATCATAAATTCCGCTTCCTGGCGGGTTGGTCTTCCTGACCTTGCTCTTGTGCCATCAAGGAAGTTTGGAAACATAAGCTCTGGGTTGCAATATTCGTGGTTAACAGCAAGTAAGTGCCTGCCATCAGGGGTTCTAAAATAGCCTATAAAGTCGCAGTTATAACCAAAACAGGATGCCTGCCTATTTACATCGTCCTGAGTTGGGCCACTTTGACGAATCCTGTTCCAGTCAAGATTAGGACCATTGTCAAGAGCGTCTCCCCACCTTATAACGACATTGTGACTAAAGCCAGCAGGGAGTGTTATCCTGTCGTTAGTATTTGGCTGGATAGAGGTAAAGGAAGGTGTTCCACCGCTTCCGCTGCCGCCGCCACAGGCAAATAGAGCCAATCCTGCAGAGCCAAAGAGAGCACCCTTGACAATGTCTCTTCGGCTCATTGCGCGCTTAAGAACATCTCCAAAGTACTCACCCATATCAAAACCTCCGAGCAGTTTCCACAAAAAATAAGGGCTTAGGGTTTAGAACTTCTTAAGATTTTTTTTAAAAAATGTTAAAGCGCGGGCGCTTCGCGCCCGCATAGGGTAAATTTATCCAACTTTGAGACCACTTTTGTGCCACACCGCAATCACAGAAGGCCTTGGGACTTCAATGCCCACCTCTTTTGGCCAGAGGGTCAAAGGCTCTGGAGAGCCACTTTCCCCAGGGTGCTGGATAGCGCAAAAGAAGGTCCTGAAATCTCCCGAAAACTCAGGCCCGCAAACTTCGCACCCCGGAACCCCGGAGAGAAACATAGAGAGCTCTTTTGAAAAAGGATCAAGTACATAAACGCCATCGTTTAGCATAAGACGACTGGTAGAGAAATTGCCATCGGTTGCTATCCATATCCTTCCGCGAGAGTCTATGGCAAAGTTATCAGGGGCGGAAATAGGCGGGGTTTTGGTGTTTGGCTCTTTGCCATAAATGAGCATCCTTCTTGAAGGATTTTTTGCTCTGGTTTCTCCGCAAAACAGGGGTATATGCCAGCTAAAGCGGGTTGAGGTTGGGTCTTCTTCGCGAAGCTCTATGATGTGACCCATCGTGTTGAAGGCCCTCGGGTTTGCACTGTTTGCCAAAGATTTGGTGCGCCTTTCGTTGAAAGTTAGAGCAATCCAGACACTTCTTGTATGGGGGTTATACTCAACATCCTCGGGGCGGTCCATTTGCGTTGCGTTAAGAGCATCCGCCGCAAGGCGCGTTGCAATAAAGCAAAGCTCGGGCTCTTTTTTGAAAATTTCAGGAAGGTCAGGATTTGGAGAGATTTTATAGCCCTGAGAGGTTTTTTCACAGGATGCAATAAGCACCCACTCGCCACTTAAATCGTCTTTAAATCTGGCAACATACAAAGACCCTTCGTCCAGCAAGCTAAGGTTATGGGATTTATCGCCCTCTTTAAAGGCGTTTTTGCTGACAAATTTATAAACATACTCAAATCGCTCATCATCGCCCATATAAACCGCTACCCTGCCATCTTTCCCAACGGTGCAACAGGCAGCCTCGTGCTTAAATCTTCCTAAAGCTGTTCTTTTAATTGGGGTAAAACCTGGGTCAAATGGGTCAATTTCGACAACCCAGCCAAAGCGAAAGGCTTCGTTGGGCTCTTTTTCTATGTTGAATCTATCTTCGTAAAGTCCAAAGCCGTTTTGAAAAGACAGAGGGCTTGGAATCCCATAGCGGTCATGAATTCTTGCCAGGAGCTGATCTTTTAACCTCTCTTCGCGCCCTGAAAAGTAGAAGTTAAAGTTTTCCTCACAGGTAAGGACAGTACCCCATGGGGTTTTGCCGCCTGCGCAGTTATTGATTGTGCCGTATACTCTTGAGCCATCCTGGTCGTAGGAAGTTTTCATAAAGCGATGAGATTTTGCAGGGCCTTCTATGGCGCATGGAGTATTTGCTGTTATCCTGCGATTTAAATTCGAGCGCTCTAGCACCTGCCAGGATTGCCCGGATCTTTTTATTTCAACTATCGAAACCCCGTGTGCGTTCATCATAAAAAGGGTCTCTTCCTTTGTTGGACGCCTGTTTGAAAACTCGGGAAACATCAATTCCGGGTTGCAATATTCATGATTTATAGCCAGAATGCTTCTTCCTTCAGAGCTCAAAAACCCAACATAATCACAGTTATAGCCAAAGCAAAACTGCTGTCTTTCCACATCCTGGATATCCGGTCCGCTTTTGCGGATTTTGTTGTAATTTAGTCTTTGACCCCCGTCGAGAGCATCGCCCCAGCTTATTAAAACCTTATACTCAAAGCCTTCAGGGACGGTTATTTTATCCTCTTTATTTGGTTTTATGCTCCTGAAAGTCTTTTCTTCTTTTGAGAGTAGTTTCAAAGCCGGGCTAAACATTGCAAAAGCAAGAAATTGTCTCCTGCTTAATGCACTCTCTATAATGTCCTGTATATATCTTGCCATAATCTAAACTTATAGTCCTGAAGTGTTAAGAAGTTTTTAAGTCATCGCCTTTGAAAACCTGCTTAGACCAAATGGTCCTGAGATTGGTCCGGATAGAAGGGCTGATAGGAGCAAATTTGCACTAGCAGGAGCCAGCAAAATACCGTTTCTATGATGCCCGGTAAGCAGGGCGAAGTTTTCGCCAAATTCAAGCACCGGCAGATTATCAGGCGTTGACGGTCTAAAACCATAAAGGGTTTTTGATATTTTTGGATTTAAAGCCTCTGGAAAGAGCTCTAAAAATCCGTTTATAAGGTTTAAAATTCCCCCTATCGTGTTGCCATGAGTGAAGTTTTTAGGCTCACTGGTTGCACCTATATAGGTAAAACCTCTCCTAGGAATAACATAGGTGCTATTAAAGTATAAAGTTTTTGGATGGAAGTTTCCTTCGACAATCAGTGCCTGACCTTTGGTTGGAAAAACAGGAATATTGAAAATCTTGGCACTCCATGCACCCGGGCAAATGACAAAGTAATCAGCGCTGTATTTATCTTTAATACCAATTAGCTTTGATATTTTTGAGTTATTTTTTTCCACAGAGACTATGTTGTCTATGATTATCTTAACCGATAGCTTTGAAAGTGAGGATATCAGAGCTTTAATTAAAGCCGTAGGGTCTAAATATCCCTCCTTTTTAAAACTTACCGCCGTCAGGCGGGTTTTATCAGTAAAAAAATCCTCTCTATAGAGGATCTGGTCTTTGAATTTTTCCAAAGTGCTGTCTTGGTTATAAAGTTTAAGGAGCCCGCCCTGATTTATGCCGATTTTTTGCCCCGAGACCTGATAGAGAGCGTCAAGTATGTCAGGATATAGTTCAAGGCTCTTGAGAGATAGCTGCAGAAGTTCTCCCTCGAGGCCTTCGGAAAAAGGAGCTAGCATCCCGCCTGCAATCCAGGATGTCTGGTCTTCGAGGCTTCTTGTTATGACTTTGACGCTATAACCTTCTAAAGAGAGTGTGAAAGCCGAAAAGAGCCCTATTATCCCGGCGCCGAGAACAGCTATGCGAGTCATTTATATTATGATTAGCTCAAAGGGGCTTTTTGTGGTTGATGGATGAGCTATCAAAATTGAGAGGTCAGATAGACGAAATAGACCTTCAGATACTAAGACTCTTAAACGAGAGGGCTAAAATAGCCAGACAAATTGGAGAAATCAAAAAGTCTATGGGCCTTGAGATTCATTCGCCAGAGAGGGAGCAGGAGGTTCTAAAGAGACTATCCAGACTCAACTCAGAGCTATTTAAAGAGGCCTTTCCTACGGAAGCTTTGAGATATGTTTATCGCGAGATTATGTCCGCGTGTCTGTCTCTTGAGGAGGTTATTAAAGTTGCCTACCTTGGTCCAAGGGCAACATTCACTCATCAGGCATCGCTTGAGTTTTTCGGTCTATCTGCGAAATATATCGCCGTGGGAACCATAGAGGATGTTTTCAAAGAGGTAGAGCTCTCGAGAGCAGATTACGGTGTTGTACCTATAGAGAACACCACTGAAGGGGTTGTGAATTTTACCCTTGACAGGTTTTTGCAAACGCAGCTACAGATAGTTGGCGAGGTAGTGATTCCAATAAGGCTAAATCTTTTATCAAGTCTTGAGGAAATAAGCAAAATAGAGGCAGTTTTTTCACACAGGCACGCTATAGCCCAGTGCAGGGAGTGGCTTAGCAAAAACCTCCCTTCAGTCAAGGTTTTCGAAACTGAAAGCACCGCAAGGGCTTGCGAGATAGCTCTGGAATCTCAGGGAGTTGGGGCAATCGCCAGCGAAGCTGCAGCGCAGGTTTACAGACTAAACATCCTGGCAAGAAACATTCAGGATAATCCTGACAATTACACTCGCTTTATAGTTATAGGCAAAAGGACAGTCGGGCCAACAGGCAAGGACAAAACCACTGTGGCATTTGCCCTGAAAGACCAGACCGGGGCTTTATATAGAGCTCTGGAGTGTTTTTATGAAGAGCAGATTAATCTAACGCGCATAGTATCAAGACCTAATAGCAAGAGGGTATGGGACTATATTTTCTTTGTGGACTTTGACGGACATTTTCAGCAAGAACACATAAAAAGGGCTATAAAAAAACTGAGTGAGCGGGCTCAGATGGTAAAAGTGCTTGGCTCTTACCCGATGGCTCCTTTAAAAGAGGGCAAGGGTCTTTAAAAGCAGATGTCTGTGGGAATTTCCAAGGTCTGGCTTTATTTTTATGTCTCCTAGTTCCAAGCCTACAGGTCTTGAGCGCTTTAGAAGCTCGTTTACCAAAAAGGTCAACTTCCCCAGCTTTTGCTCTAAGTTCCCATCAACGCACTCAAGAGACAGAACAACAGGGGTTTGTCCTTCCTGTTGCATACGCTTTGACATCAGTTTTGAGCGCTTTGCACTGCTCTTCCAGTGAATTAGCTTGAGAGGTTCGCCTGAGTAGTTTTTGATGCTATCAATTTCGTCAAATCCGGGAGTCCTTTGAGCAACGCTTTGCCCTGAAAGGTCTGCAACTTCTGGCAAAAGATTGATGTCTGAGAATATAGGCTCTGGATAGACCAGTATTTTTGCAGGGATTTCAAGTTCATAAATACGCTCAAATAACCCAACAGGAAATGTAGAGCTTATGTTTATCTGGAGTTTTTGAATCTCTCCACGGGTTTTAAATGTGGCTCTTAGTCTCGCCTCAGCTTCTTTTTTTAATAAAGGGCAGAAATAGAAACTTTCGTATAGCCCTACTTTTAGCAAAAAAGAAGGGTATGGCTTTTTGTTGATAAGGAGAATTTTAAGAGTTGACTCCCTGTTTGCGTATAGCTCTGGTTGTGGAAGTAGTTTGGCCTGTATGGCTCTTAAATTGAGTATGGAGAAAATGCCTGAAATTAACATAAAAGAAAGCATGCAGGAAACTACTATATAAAGAAGATTGTTGGCAGTATTTACGCCAGCTACGCCAAGGAAGACACAAATTAATATGAAGAAAAAACCAGCTCTGTTGACCTTTACCTTCACTTTGATAGGGCTTTTAGCAAATCAGTCGGTAGCGGTAAAAGGACGACATTACCCTGTTTTGTAGATACATCCTGGATGGTTTCAAGATATCTAAGCTGTAGAGCAATAGGTTGAGAGGAGAGTATTGCGGCAGCTTCTGCAAGTTTTTTAGATGCCTGATATTCCGCTTCTGCGGTTATTATTTTGGCACGGCGTTCTCTTTCCGCCTCTGCCTGTTTTGCCATTGCCCGCCTTAATTCCTCTGGAAGGTCGACCCTTTTTAACTCAACAGATACCACCTTAATGCCCCAGGGGTCTGTTTGTTTATCCAGAATACTCTGAAGCTGGTTGTTGAACTTTTCGCGCTCTGACAAAAGCTCATCCAGCTCTGCGCTACCACACACACTGCGAAGAGTGGTTTGAGCAATCTGAGAAGTTGCGTAGAGAAAGTTCTCAACACCCACTATTGCCCTCACAGGGTCTATTACGCGGAAATAAACCACAGCATCTACGCTGACAGAGACATTATCCTTTGTGATGATATCCTGAGTTGGAACATCCAAGGTCACGGTTCGCATATCTACCCTTACTATCTGGTCGATAAAGGGAATAATGATGAAAAGACCAGGACCACCTGCTCCAACAACTCTTCCAAGTCTGAATATAACAGCCCTTTGATACTCAGGTATGACTTTAACTGAAGAGAAGAGAAATATCAAAATGATCGCTGCCATCGTGATGATAAAAGCATTCATTGCTCTAACCTCCCTATATTACACTTTAGGTTATCAATAATAACCTCTCTTCCCCTATAGGTACAGGTATAGCTCTGATACCTTGGACAATCTGCCACTTTTTCTACATTTAGCCTGCCCTCTGAGACTCTAAGAATACAATTGCCGCAAACTTCAGGCACTAAAGAATCAGGTCTTATGTTTGACCTACAATTGGACAATTCACTATAAACTGGCGAGCAGGCAAGGACCAAAAGAAGTAGCCCAAAAGGTATCATATTTATAATATTAAACCACAAGCCTGAAGAGCTTGCTTTATGGAAGCAACCTGGAATATCTCTCCCACGAATTCAGTCTCGACGCCTCTTGGAACAACAGCTTTCAAAAAGCCATATCTGGCAGCCTCTTTTAATCTCTCTTCAGGTAGATATACAGACCTTACCTCTCCTGCAAGTCCAAGCTCTCCAAAAACAACCACATCGCCAACAGGGATAGTTTTTAGAGAGCTAGCAACCGCTATCGCGACCGGCAAATCAGCCGCAGGCTCATCGAGCTCTATACCTCCAACTACATTAACAAAAACATCAAAATCTCTGGTAAAGAGCTTTACTTCCTTCTCAAGCACTGCCAGAATAAGCATAAGTCTATTGAGATCTATGCCCTCAGCCCGGCGCTGAGGAGAGCTATAGAGAGCTTTTACAGTAAGAGCCTGAACCTCTATCAAAAAAGGTCTTGAACCTTCTATATGGGCAAATACCACGCTACCTGCTGTCGGCGTTCTCTCTTGGAGAAAAAAAGCTGAGGGGTCTGCCACCTCTTCAAGACCTCTGTTAGTCATTTTAAAAACCGCTATCTCGCCACTTGGACCAAAGCGGTTTTTTGACACCTTTACAACCCTCTGAAAGCCAAAGCGCTCACCTTCAAAATAGAGAACCGTATCCACAACATGCTCAAGAACTTTCGGACCTGCAATCATCCCCTCTTTGTTAACCTGACCTATCAAAAGGACTATACAACCGCTCTCTTTGGCAAGTTTGGTGAGTTTAAAAGCGCAGTGCTTTACCTGAGAAACAGAACCGGGGGGAGACTCAATAGTTTCTAAATAAACAGTCTGGATAGAATCAACAACTACAAACTTTGGCTTTTTTAGCTCTATGAGCTTTAAAATCTCCTCAAGGGAGGTATTACTGGTTGCAAAAATTCCAGAAAGAGACCTATTTAGTCGCCTTGCACGCAAACTTAGTTGATAAAGAGATTCTTCACCGGATATGTAAAGACATGGGCCATCTGTGTTTAAAATTTTGGTGCAAAGCTCAAGAGCGAGTGTGGATTTACCTATACCAGGTTCTCCTGCCAGCAAAACTACCTGGCCTTCCACAAAGCCCCCTCCAAGAGCTCTATTTAGGTTTTCAAATCCGCAGTTGATTCTCCTAATCTCTTTAGTTTCAATTTCTTCAAGATTATAAAATTCAGCTATTTGTGAATTGTTTTTTAGAGGAACTTCCTGCTCCTCTACGAAGCTATTCCATTCACCGCAGGAAGGACACCTGCCTATCCACCTTGCACTCCTGTAACCACAATTTTGACAGATGAAAGTAGAGCGCTTCACTTTTTCTTTGGAAGTATTGAAAAGGTTAGAAAGTTTCCTTCTTTTTTTATCTGACCATCCAGCTGACCAAGCTCTGATAGCTCCTGAATAATTCTATTTGCCAGTCTGTCTCCAAGCTCTGGATGTGCATTTTCTCTGCCTTTGAAGCGTATTCTAATCCTGACTTTATCACCGTCGGTGAGAAATTCACGCATCTGGCGGAGCTTTATCTGAAGATCATGATCATCTATTCTCAAAGACAAAGTTATGTCCTTTACCTCTATGGCGTTTTCACGCTGTTTTTTTCTGGCTTCTTTTTCCTTCTTTTTAAGCTCATACACAAACTTTCCAAAATCCAGAATCTTGCAAACTGGTGGGTTTGCTTTGGGGGCAACTTCAACAAGGTCAAGACCCCTCTCAGAGGCTATTTTCAGAGCGTCTTGGAGCGCGACCACCCCTATTTGCTTTCCGTCCTGATCTATTAGCCTAACTTCCTTTGCCTTTATCTGACGATTTACTTTATACTCCAACTTTCCCCCGCTTTAATTTGCATGGAGTTCAAGGTAAAAACTCAGCATTGCCAGCAAAAAGTTTGAGAAAAGCAAAAAGTTCGAAATAAAAGAGCCTTTTCTAAAGCGTGAGCGAAGCGGGTGATTGTATTCAAGTGCGTCGATATCCCCAATAGAGCGCTTAAAGCGCCTGAGATAAAAAGAGAGTGCGACAGAGAGAGATAACACAAAGATGCAAAGCAGGGCAAGAACCTTCTCATCACCAAAAATAAGATAAACCAACAAAAGAAGTGCAGCAACAGGATAAAATCGCCATAGCACTCTCCCGTAGAGTCTACCGGGCAGATTCTTAAGCTCCTCAGACCTTAAAAGAACAGGGGAGACAAAGAAAACTATCATAAACATAGAGCCCATATAAAGAGCAAGGCTCAGTATTCCTAAGGTTTGCATCTTACCTCTATGGCGGTTCTATGTGCATCAAGACCCTCTAGCTTTGCAAGAGCTATCGCATGCTGTGATAAATCTCTAAATCCTTCCTCACTTACATGCATAAAGGTAATCCTCTTTAAAAAGTCATAAACACCAAGGGCGGAAAAAAACCTTGCGCTTGCTCCGGTTGGCAGGGTATGACTTGGACCTACAAGATAATCCCCAAGTGTCTCAGCGGTATAATGCCCAAGAAAAACAGCCCCGGCGTTTTTTATGTTTTCAAAAACTTCAAGAGGTCTTTCGGTAGCTATTTGCAAATGCTCAGGGGCAATAAAGTTTGCAACCTCGCAAGCCTGCATCAGGTCTTTTACAATAAAAGCATAACACCAGTTTTCAACAGATTTCTTAAGCACTTCATACCTTGGAAGTTGCAAATAAGAAGAGCTTAGATAATTAAAAACTTCTCTGGCAAGGTCTTCTGAAGTGGTTATTAAAATAGAGGCAGATAACTCATCGTGCTCTGCCTGAGAGAGCAAATCCCAGGCACACCACAGGGGATTGGCGCTCTCATCCGCTAATATTAAAATCTCAGAAGGACCAGCAATCATATCTATATCAACAGTGCCAAAGAGCATACGCTTGGCCAAACTAACAAAGACATTCCCGGGGCCAACTATTTTGTCAACCTTTGGAACGCTTTTAGTGCCAAACGCCATTGCAGCAATTGCCTGTGCTCCACCTATGCGGAAAACTCTATCAACATTAGCTACATAGCAAGCTGCCAGGACGCTTTTGTGAGCTTTAGGACAGCAAAGAACAATTTCTTTAACCCCCGCTACCTTTGCGGGCAAAACGTTCATCAAAACGCTCGAAGGGTATGGATTTTTGCCTCCCGGGACATAAACTCCGACTCTTGAAAGGGGCAAAACCTTAACACCGCAAAGAACTCCGCCCTCTTGATAGAAAAACCCTCTCTCAAGCTCAAACTCATGAAAGGCTCTTATGCGTCTGGCAGAAAGCTCAAGAGCATTTTTTATATCATCTGGCATCTCCTCGTAGGCTTTTTTTAGCTCGTCTTTTGAAACTTCAATGCCAATTTCTCTCAGGTCAATGCCATCATAATTAAGGCTTAACTCAAAAAGCGCCTCATCGCCCTTTTGCAAAACTGATTTTATGATTTCTTTTACTGAATTTTCAAAGGCTTCATACTGCAAATCACCACGGCTCTGGAGATATTTAAGCTCCTGATTATCTTGCCAGTTTTGGTTTCTTAAATCAACTATCTTCACAAAAAAGATATTAAACTCTTTTTGATGAAAATCCTCATAACAGGCGCCGGAGGGCAATTAGGTCAGGAATTTCAAAAACTCCTCGAGGAAAGAGGGATACCTTTTCTTGCGCTAAAGAGACAGGAGCTTGACATAACCAATCTCAAGGCAGTTATTGAAGCTACTGAAAACTATGCCCCGGATGCTTTGATAAATTGCTCCGCTTACAATCAAGTAGACAGAGCAGAAACAGAGCCACATCTGGCCTTTGCGGTTAACTCAGTTGGCGTGCAAAACCTTGCGTATGCCTGCGAGAGGGTAAATGCAACTTTGGTTCACTACTCAACTGATTATGTATTTGACGGCAACAAATCAGGGCCTTATGAAGAGAGCGATACTCCATCGCCACTTAACAACTACGGGCTTAGCAAACTAACAGGAGAAAATCTCGTCAAAGCATTTATGGAAAAACATCTCATTTTTAGAACCAGCTGGGTATTTGGCAATGGCAAGCAAAACTTTCTTTATAAACTGACCCAGTGGGCCAGCTCTTCAAAGACCATAAAAGTCGCCTGCGACGAGTTTTCCGTCCCAACATGGACTTACACAATAGCAAGCATCACCTTAAGAGCTCTTGAAAACAATCTATTTGGTCTTTACCATCTTACTTCAGATGGCTATTGCTCAAGATATGAGCTTGCGAAAGAGTTTTTCAGACTAAAAAATCAGCAAGTTCAGATACTTCCCGCTTATCAATCAGAATTTAACCTCCCTGCAAAAAGACCGCGCTGGTCTGCAATGAGTAATCAATTGCTAAAAAAAGACCTCTCTTTTGAGATACCTCCCTGGCAGGAAGATTTGGAAAGGTTTTTAAAAATCAGCCAGTAGGTCGTATTCTTTGGCCCTTCTTAACCTTACTTTGACAAACTCCCCGGGCTTTAGGTCTTTTTGAGATTGTATATAGATTGTCCCATCCACTTCAGGGGCATTAAGATAAGAGCGCGCATATAAAACAGGACCTTCAAAGCCCTCTATCAGAACCTCTATCTCTGAACCCACCAGGGCTCTGTTTTTCCTCTGGGTGATGTTTTTTTGAATCGAGTAAAGCGCGCGAAGGCGCGCGTTTTTTTCTCTCTTTTTAACACTCTCACCAAGCCCATAGGCGTAAGTGCCCTCCTCAGGAGAGTATCCAAATGCCCCAAGCCAGGTTATATGTCCTTCTTTTATAAAATCAAGAAGCTCCTGAAAGTCCTTTTCTGTCTCTGTCGGGTATCCGACTATAAAGGTGCTTCTAATGACCGCATGCGGGATTTTTTTGTAAATTAGCTCAAGGAGGTTGTAAATCTCTTTTTTTGAGTATCCTCTTCTCATTGATTTAAGGACATTGTCGCTGATGTGTTGCAAAGGTATATCAAAATAAGGTAATATCTTTTCAGAGTCTGTTATTGTGCTAATTAGTTCCTCATTCACATCGGTTGGATAGAGATAAAAAAGCCTTATCCAGAATTTTTGTTTGAGTTTTTCAAGCTCAGAAAGAAGCGTCGATAGATTGGTCCCATCGTGAAGGTCTCTTCCGTAATATCCTGTGTCCTGAGATACTATACATATCTCTTTTGCCCCTCTTGATAGGAGCATTTGAGTTTCTTTTATGAGTTCCTCAATAGGTCTGGAGCGGTGCTTGCCCCTTATTTTAGGAATTGCACAGAAAGAGCAAAGCCTGTTGCAGCCTTCGGAGATTTTTAAATAGGCATAAACCCCGGTGGTGTGGAGATTTCTCCTTATCTGTATCTGGGGCTTTTGGAAGAGTTTTAAAAGTCCTTTTGCGCTATCTGTGCCGAAAAATATATCAACTTCTGGCATTGATTTTACAAGCTCCTGTTTGTAGCGCTCTACCAAACAGCCAATTGCTATGACTTTTTTACTCTTTGAAAGCTCAAGAAGCACATTTATAGACTCAAGCGCTGCACTCTGTATAAAACCGCAGGTATTAACTATAACAATATCAGCATCCTCAGGGCTTTCACAGACTGAAATACCTGCATCAATCAGGGTTGAAATAACAGTCTCTCCATCAACCAGATTTTTAGCACAGCCAAGGTTTATCAGTGCAACCTTTAAATTACTAACATCAATGCTATCTCTAAAACTCTCAAACACATTTAAAATTATACAGAGTGAGGGAGATTCAAACAGACCTTACAGAAAGACTTGATAGCCTGCCCTGGAGGTCTTTTCATACAAAATTTGTTCTTGCTCTTGGTATCACCTGGGTTTTGGACGCTTTTGAGGTAGTCATTGTCAGTGCTGTTTTAAAGCCTATGGCAAAGTCTCTGTCTCTTACACCAACTCAGAGCTCACTTATGACCAGCGCATTTCTCTTTGGCGCCATAGCAGGGTCTTTAATCTTTGGATACCTTGCAGATAGATTTGGCAGAAAGAGCGTCTTTATAATAACATTGCTTTTATATTCCGGGGGGACTTTTTTAACGGGGCTATCGTGGAATTTTGAAAGCGCATTTTTATTCAGGTTTCTCTCCGGTGCAGGGCTGGGGGGAGAATTTGCGGCAATCCAGTCCGCCATTGACGAGTTTATCCCGGCGCGCCACAGAGGCAAGGTAGATGGAACCATCACAGCTCTTTGGAACCTTGGGAGCACTCTTGCATCAATGAGCGCGTTTTTGCTCCTTAAAACTCTTCAAGAGGATACAGCCTGGAGAGTGGCTTACTTATTTGGTGGAGTGCTTGCTATTTTGATAATCTACATAAGACTTTATGTCCCTGAATCCCCAAGATGGCTAATCTCAAGAGGAAAGTTAGATAAAGCCAATAAAATACTAGAGTCTATAGAAAAAGGTCTTGATTTAAAGCCAGAAGCAAAGCCAAGAAATGTAGTAATCTTTGAGGGAAATGCTCTAGATGCAACAAGGATTATTCTGGTGAAGTATCGCTGGAGGTTTCTATTCAGTGCAGCAATGAGCTTTACTATCTTAACTACTTACTACGGAATGATTACGCTCTTGCCAGTTATTTTATCTGAAGTTTACGGTCTTAGCTCTTTTGAAATCCCGAAGGTTTTGCTCTTTGGAAGCGTTGGGGGATTGATAGGGGGGCTGATAGTAGCTTCTTTGGTTGATAAAGTTGGGCGAATTCCACTTGGACTGATAATAAGCGCGCTTTCAGCCATTTTGAGTCTTGGATTTATTCTGGGCTTTAAGTTAGAGCTCTGGTTTTTCATCTATGCCCTTGTGGCATTTTCTTTCGCATCTGTTGGTTATGTTGTTGCAACAGAGATATATCCTTCGTTCTTAAGAGCCTATGCTATAGGGCTTTTGTCTGTAATTGGGAGAATCTCTGGCGCCTTTGCGCCTGTTTTTATGGTTCAGGTTTCAAGCTCTGATTACAGGTTTGGTATTTTTACCCTTTCTGCATTTTGGTTAACTGGATTTGTTGCATTTGTGATTTGGGCTATAAAAGGCAGAGAAACAAAAGGCCTCTCCCTAGAGGAGATGCAATAATGCTTGCATCCTTAATAGGGCTTTACCTGATTTTAACGCTAGGTGTGGGACTATTTGCGTCTTTGCTTATAAAAAACTCCAGAGATTACCTGCTTGCGGGCAGAAACCTGCCTTTATATATGGCTACATTTGTAAGTTTTGCAACCTGGTTTGGTTCAGAAACCATCCTTGGCGCGTCTTCTGCTATGGCGAAGGATGGTCTATATGGGGTTATAGAAGACCCTTTTGGGGCAGCGCTATGTCTTTTGCTTGTTGGGATTTTTTTTGCAAAACCGCTTTATAGACTAAACCTTCTGACAATGGGGGATTTCTACAGGTCAGTTTTTGGCAGAAAGGTTGAAATCGTTGCAAGTTTGATGATGGTTTTTTCTTATTTTGGATGGATTGGTGCTCAAATGCTTGCCATAGGCATAATCCTGCAAATCGTTTTAGGTATATCTCAGCCACTTGCCATCACGATAGGATTCGGTGTGGTGCTTATTTACACATTCATGGGGGGAATGTGGGCAATATCAATAACGGACTTTTTTCAAACCATAGTGATAATAATTGGACTTATAGTGGCTCTTTACGAGGTTTCATCCGGTTTTTCTACAATTCAGCAAACACTAGCTTCTCAACCACCTGAATATTATAGATTTTTCCCAGAACCCAGTTTGAAAGAGTTTTTACTCTATATCTCTGCATGGATTACGATAGGGCTTGGCTCAATCCCTCAGCAGGACGTATTTCAGAGGGTGATGTCATCACGCAACGAGCGAATAGCTTCTCTTTCAGCCTCTTTAGGTGGGATTATGTATCTAACAATCGGGCTTATACCCCTGATTCTTGCAATTTATGCAAAAGAACTCTATCCAGAATTGCTCGAGTCTGACCCTGAGATGTTAATCCCGAAGCTGATTATGGAGCACTCAAGCGTCTTTGTTAAGGTTTTGTTTTTTGGGGCTTTAATATCTGCAATTATGAGCACCGCAAGTTCTGCGACTCTTGCACCCGCTTCGGTTTTGAGCGAAAACATCTTAAGACCATTGCTCCCTGAAATCTCTGACAGACAGTTTCTGTGGCTGACACGCTTTTGTGTAGTGATAGTTTCTCTTATCTCGCTTGGTTTTGCCTTCCTGGGTGATTCAATATATAACCTAGTTGCCAGCTCTTCTGCCCTTAGTCTGGTCTCGCTATTTGTGCCATTGGTTGCAGGTCTTTATCTAAAGAGCAGAAATTCAAACGCAGCTCTTGGCTCTATTGTGGCAGGCTTTAGCCTGTGGGTCTTTTTTGAGTATGCACTAAAGAGTGAGTTTGCGCTCCTAATCGGTCTTGGTTCAAGCACTATTGCTTATGCTTTTGTAGCTACATTTTGGAGGCAGAAAAATGGGCGAAATTAGCATCAAAGGCTGTAAGATTTTATCAGACCTCTACTATGACATAGAAAATCAGGCGTGGTACAGGGTTGAAGATGACGGCTCTGTAACTGTCGGTGCTACAGACATAGGCCAAACACGAGCAGGAAAGATGGTAAATGTAAGGATAAAACCCCCCGGCAAGCATGTGCCTAAAGGCAAACCAATCGCAAGTCTTGAGAGTGGTAAATGGACAGGGCCCGTGCCTGCGGTTATAGAGGGCGAAATAATAGAGAGAAACGAAGAGCTATTTGACACCCCGGAGCTTATAAACGAAGACCCTTATGGCAGAGGCTGGATTGCAAAGCTAAAGCCTTCAAATCTTGAGAGAGATCTAAAACACCTCATCACAGGTCAGGAAGCAATTGAGAAGCTAAAAGAGTACATAGAGCGAGAAGGTGTTGAGTGCAGGTCCTGTAATTAAAGCGTATAGAGGTGGTTCTTCTTTATATATTCAAAAACACAATCAGGGACTAGCCAGTTTATACTCTTTCCCTCTTTGAGGCGGTTTCTTATCTCTGTGGAGGATATCTCCAGTATGCGACTTTCAATTAGCAAAATGTCTTTTCCTATTAAGAGCCAGGGGAAATGCTCTTTTACATAGTCGTTTATGGCCTGGGAGTTTTTATGCCTGCGTGCTATCACTATGCGAGCAAGGTTTAAAATCTTTTCGCTATCTTTCCACAGGTGTATGCTTTTGAAGCTATCTTCACCCATAAGTAGCCAGGGTCTTTCGCTCAGTTTTTTACTTAGTTCTAAAACGGTATCTATCGTATAAGAAATGCCTGCTCTCTGGATTTCAACAGGGTCTACCAGGAACTTAGGCTCACTGGAAGTTGCTAAAAGGAGCATATTGAGTCTATGTTCAGGGCTTGCAAAGTGAGGATGTTTTAGAGGCACCTGAAAAGCCGGGATGAAAATAACTTTTTCAAACCCAAGTATCTCAAGAGCGTCGCGCGCTATTATCAAATGACCTAAATGTACCGGGTCAAAACTTCCACCAAAAAATATCTGCACCTGAATTTAGAATTTTAATCTCTCTTTAGATAAACCACTGAAGTTCCAGGGCCTCCCTCGTGAGGGTATCCCTCTCTGTGGAAAAGAACAAGCTCACAGTTTGATAAAAATTCCTGAATTGCTCTTTTAAGACCGCTATGCCCGTGTATTATCTTAAAGGATTTTATCCCCAAAGAGTTAGCTTCCTGAATGTAGAGCTCTAATTTAACCAGAGCCTCCTGGACGCTTAAGCCAATCAGACTTAGCTCCTGGGGCAGATTTCTATAAACATTTACATCCTCGCGCGTAAGCGCGGGTTTTATGTCAGTTTTTTTTATCTCATATATCGGAACCCATGCCCTTGTGTTACCAAGGGTTATGAAAGCGCGCTGTCCCTGGATTTCTATAACCTTGCCTTTAGCGCCTCTAAATTCAACAATATCCCCAACCTTGATATTTTCAGGAGGCGGGATAACCTGAGAGTAAAACTCCTGTTTTAACCTGGTTATATCTTGCACCTTTTTTGACTCTGCTTTTGAGATAAATTCTTCAAAGCGTCTGCTAAGGTCAGAGATCGCTTCCTGAATTTCGCGTCTTTTTTGCTCTTTCAGTTCCTCTATGGTTTTTTCCAGCTCCTGATTGAGTCTTTGCTGGGTGGCTATTTTTTCTTCAAGCTCTGCTTTCATCTCTTCCAGAGTTTTCTGGAGCTCTTCGCGGGCTTTATGGTAATCTACAAAGCCTTCCGGGAGGTACCTGTTTGCAATCAAAAGTATATCCTTTGGAAGACCTAAGTTTTCCGCAACCTTTAGAGCCATGCTTTCGCCAACTATGCCGTAAGCTAATTGATAAAGAGGCTTTAAAGTCTCAAGGTCAAAGAGAGTGCTAGCGGGCATATAGTAGTTTGAGCCAAGGGCAAAGAGCTTTATGGGGCTTTGGTGAGTGGTTATGACGCAAAAGGCGTTACGGGATTTAAAGTATTCAAGAAGTGCAATCCCAAGCGCAGAGCCTTCAAAAGGGTCTGTCCCAGAACCAAGCTCGTCTATAAGAACCAGCGTATCAGAATCAGCCTCCGGCAGAAACTCACAGATGTTTTTTATGTGAGCGGAGAAAGTAGAGAGACTCTGTTCTATGCTTTGCTCGTCGCCTATATCCACATAAATGCCTTTAAAAAAGGGCAATGTCGCGCTCTTTGCAGGTATTGGTAAGGCGCACTGGTTCATAACAGAGCATAGTCCGAGAGTTTTTAAGCTGACAGTTTTTCCGCCAGTATTTGGACCTGTGATAATAAGACCTTTTTTGTCTTTCAAGATAATATCTATAGGAACCGCAGTGTCTTTTGGCAAAAGCGGGTGGCGCACAGAAATGAGCTCTATGAAGCTTCCGAAGTTTGCAATCTTTGCATCAAGGTCTTTGCTAAAGCTCTTTACAGCTATTAAGTAGTCAAGTTTTACAAGCGCCCTGAAAGATTCTTCGATTTTTTTTGAGTTTTCGCCTATTGAGGCGGTTATGCCCCTCAGGACTTTCTTTATTTGCTCCTCTTCCTGTTCGCGAAGCGAGACTATTTCGTTATTTAGCTCTATAACAGACTGCGGCTCTACGAAGGTTGTAAAGCCAGAAGAGGAAGTGCCGTGAACTACCCCTATGACTTTTTTAAGCTCTGAGGTTTTAACAGGCAGGACATATCTTCCGCTTCTGAAGGCAACAAACCTATCGGAAAATACCTTTTCCGCATCAGGTCTTGATAGAATCTGGTCTATTCTTTTTAGCACTTCTTTTTCAACCGCTCTGATGCTTTGGCGAACTCGCCTTAGCTCTTCGCTTGCAGAGTCTTTTACAAACCCTCTTGGGTCAATGGAGGCCTCTATCTGGTTTTCAAGGTTTTGAAAGGTCAATATAGACCTAAAAACCTGGTTCAGTTCAGAATCTTCCTTTAAAGACTCAAAAGCTTTCCTTCTGACATCTTTCATAAGACGAATGACCTGAAGTAGCTTTAAAATCTCTTCCACGCTAAGGGCGTGGTCTTTAATCTGAGAGCGCTTTATGATGTCCCTTATGTCTTCAAAGGGGTGAAGCGACATATCAAGGCGCTCGAGGGCTTCTGTGAGAAGTTTTCTCTCCCTTTCAAGGGCTTCCAGATCCTGAATAGGTCTTATTAAATCAATCAGTTCCTTGGTTGCAGGGCAATTAGCCCCTGATTTTAGTCTCTCCAGTATCTGAAAAAACCCAAGCTTTTCTAGGTCCTTTTCTCTCACTATTTAAGAATGATAGACCAAAATAGCCGGTTCTTTCTGTTATCTTATAAAAAATGATAGACATAGGCAAATACGACCACATAGAGCTTGAGCAAAAGTGGCAAAAACACATGCCAAAATCTGAAAACAAAAACGGCAGATTTTCGGTAGTTATACCGCCACCAAATGTCACCGGCTCTTTGCATATGGGTCATGCTCTAAATATCACCTTGCAGGACATCATCTGTCGCTGGCAACTTATGAACGGCAAAGATGTAATGTGGGTGCCCGGATTTGACCATGCGGGAATAGCAACCCAGTATGTTGTGGAGAAAAAGCTCCAGAGCGAGGGCAAAAATAGGCTTGAGATAGGAAAGGGGGAGTTTTTAAAAGCTGTCTGGGAGTGGGTGCCTGTATCCAGAGAGAGCATAAAGTCTCAGCTTTTGAGTCTTGGGGCAGTTGTTAAATGGGATATGGAGCGCTTTACTATGGACGAGGGGTTATCCCGCGCCGTAAGGCGCGCTTTTAAGATTCTATATAAAGAAGGTCTTATATACAGAAGCAACTACATGATTAGCTGGTGCCCAAATGACCTGACTGCGCTCTCAGACCTTGAGGTAGAGCACGAAGAGCAACCCTCAGAGCTATATTACATTCGCTATAACCTGGAGGGAGAGGATGGATATATTGTAGTTGCAACCACTAGGCCAGAGACGCTCCTTGGTGATGTTGCAGTTGCGGTGCACCCTCAGGATGAGAGATATAAAAATCTAGTGGGAAAGACCCTTAAGTTGCCCTTGGTTAGCTGGGAAAGGCTATCTGAAAGCGGAAAGCCAGTAAGTTACAAAATACCGCTAATAGCCGACGAGCGCATAAAACCAGAGTTTGGAACGGGCGCAGTAAAAATAACCCCCGCACACGACGCTCTTGATTTTGAAATTGCCCTATCTCACGGTCTTGAAAAGGTTAATGTAATGGACGAGCATGCCGTGATGAATCAAAACGCAGGACCTTTCAAGGGTCTTGAGCGCTACGAAGCGAGGAAAAGAATAATCTCAGAGCTAAAAACCCTCGGGCTTTTGGAAAAGATAGAGCCTCACAAAAGCGCCATAGGAAGGTGTTATAGATGCAAAACCGTTATAGAGCCAAGGGTCTCAAGTCAGTGGTTTTTAAAGGTAACAGACCCAAGAATCAAAGAAAAAGCCATACAGATGGTAACTTCCGGCAGGATAAAGTTTATACCACAGGGCTGGAGCAAGCTATACCTTCAGTGGATGGAAAACCTAAGAGACTGGTGCATATCAAGGCAAATATGGTGGGGGCATAAAATTCCTGTCTGGCATTGCAACTCCTGCGGGCATATCAATGTCTTTGACGATGAAGATTTTGATAGAGTTTATGACAAAATAATATTTAATTTAATAGCAGACGGAAAGATATCTCAGGACTTTACCCCAGAGGAGGTAGAAAAAATCCTCAAAAGCCCATCTTTTACAGCCCCTGAGCTAACAGTTCTGGAATTTTACAAAAAGTTTGCATTTTATAAATATCACTCTCTTGACATGGACGCAAATAGCCTGAGGCTATTTATAAGCCAGGATCTAAACCCAACCGCAATCCTGACAGAGAAGAAAAACCGCTACCGATACAATCCAAAGACCAAAACCTACAGATTTATCTTAAGATGCCAGCACTGCAACTCTGAAGACCTAATTCAGGAAGAGGATGTTCTTGACACATGGTTTTCTTCTGCCCTTTGGCCCTTTAGTGTCTTTGGCTGGCCTGAAGATACAAAAGCTTTAAAAGACTTTTACCCAACAGACCTGCTGGTAACCGGCTTTGACATCATCTTCTTCTGGGTTGCGAGAATGATAATGATGGGATCTTATTTTACAAACGAAGCGCCCTTTAGAGATGTTTACATCCACGCCCTTATAAGAGACGAAAAGGGTCAAAAGATGTCAAAGACAAAGGGCAATGTAATAGACCCTCTTGAGGTAATAAAAGACTATGGAGCTGACGCCCTTAGATTTACCCTTGCCATTCTTACCCAGCAAGGAAGAGACCTGAAGCTCTCCACAAAAAGCTTTGAAGGTTACAGGCACTTTATCAACAAACTCTGGAACGCAGGCAGGTTTATTATGATGAATGTTGATAAAGACCTGCTTTCAAAAGCCATTTATAGCTCAGCACCCGGCAAAGAAGACCTCTGGATTAGCTCAAAACTCAACAAAACCGCAGAAATAGTCAATAAATCTCTTGAAAACTACGAATTTTCTCAGGCAGCAAGGGCTTTATACGAGTTTGTATGGTCTGACTTTTGCGACTGGTATATAGAACTTGTGAAAGTAAGGCTAAAATCCTTCACTCAAGACAATCAACCAACGCCCGAAAACATATCAGCACAGCTATCTTTGCTATCGATTTTTGAAAAAACCCTCAGGCTTTTGCACCCGTTTATTCCTTTTGTAACCTCAGAGCTATGGCAATACCTGCCAAGTTCTTATCAGGATATAACAAAAGCAGGCTACTATCACAAAGACCCATCCGGGATATTCCCCGAGGCAGAAAGAGAAATCGAAGAGCTCATAGGCCTTATTAGCTCCATAAGAGCTCTCAGGGCAGACCTTAAAATCCCACCCTCTTCAAAGGTTAATCTCTTCTATCTAAAAAACAGTCTATCCCACCTCTTTGGCGAGTTTGAAGCTCAAATCAAAACCCTTGCAAAAATAGAATCTATAGAGTTATCTCAAGCGCGCCCTCCTTCGTCGGGCGCAGGATATTTTAAAGACCAGGAATTTTTTATACCACTTCCAGAAAACTCAAGCCCCGAAGAGCTCATTTCAGGTTATGAAAGGAGGCTCCTTGAGCTATCCAAAACCATTGAAAGTCTGAATCAAAAACTCTCAAATCAGGAATTTCTCAGCAAAGCCCCCGAAGAAGAGGTGGAAAAAGCCAAAAACATTCTGGAAGATTCAAAAAACGAGGCTCTTCGCCTCCAAAGACTCATAAAATCCATAAGATGAACCAAAGAGTGAATGTCCTTCTGTCTGCGCTTCCATACATAAGAGAGTTTCATAAAAAGATCTTCGTTATAAAACTAGG